>JAGUUY010000235.1 GCA_020063185.1 Bacillota bacterium | reverse complement strand
GGGTGATCGCCGCGGTCAGCGTGGTCTTCCCGTGGTCTACGTGCCCGA
This sequence comes from Bacillota bacterium, assembly GCA_020063185.1. Lineage (GTDB taxonomy): Bacteria > Bacillota > Desulfotomaculia > Desulfotomaculales > Ammonificaceae > SURF-55. Next base: position 12,512 of record JAGUUY010000235.1, on the reverse strand, counting down.
TCGTCCCAATGTTTACGTGCGGTTTCGTCCGGACAAATTTTTGCTTGGCCAAGTTTGATTCCTCCTTAAAAACTTACATTACACGATATTTTTGGACTACCTTATCCAGGATACTCCTTGGTACCTCAGCGTAGTGGTCGAACTGCATGGTATAGGTCCCACGCCCCTGCGTCTGGGAACGCAGCGCCGTTGCATATCCGAACATCTCCGCCAGAGGAATGAAGGCACGGATCACCCTGTTTACGCCCCTTACCTCAATGTCGTCGATGTGCCCCCGCCTGCTGTTCAAATCGGCGATTACGTCGCCGGTGTATTCATCCAGGGTCAGCACTTCGATCTTCATAACGGGTTCGAGGAGGACCGGCGCGGCTTTGAGCACCGCTTCCCTAAGCCCTATCGCTGAGGCGATCTTGAACGCCATCTCCGAAGAATCCACCTCGTGATAGGAACCGTCAACCAGTGTAACGCCGATGTCGATCACGGGATAACCCGCCTGGGAACCGCTCTCCAGCGCCTCTCTTACGCCCGCCTCAACCGCGTGAACATACTCTTTCGGGACCGTTCCGCCGATAACCTTATTAGTAAACATAAACCCTTCCCCCGGCCGGCGCGGCTCGACTTCCAGCACTACATGCCCGTACTGGCCCCGCCCGCCGCTCTGGCGGATGAACCTTCCTTCAGCCTGGGCTTTTCGGGTGATCGTCTCCCGGTAGGCCACCTGGGGTTTGCCGACGTTGGCTTCCACTTTGAACTCGCGGAGCAGCCGGTCGACAATAATCTCAAGGTGAAGTTCACCCATCCCTGAAATAATGGTCTGTCCGGTTTCCTGATCAATGTTCATGCGAAAAGTGGGGTCCTCTTCGGTAAGGCGGTTCAAAGCCTGCCCCATTTTATCCTGGTCTATTTTCGTTTTCGGTTCAATGGCTACCGCGATTACCGGGTCCGGAAATTCCATGGCTTCAAGGACGATCGGGTGTTCTTCGTCACAAAGCGTGTCACCGGTAGTAGTAAACTTCAGCCCCACCGCCGCCGCAATATCCCCCGCGTAGACCTCATTGATCTCCTCCCGGTGGTTGGCGTGCATCTGGAGCAGCCGGCCTATGCGTTCGCGCTTTTTCTTCGTAGAGTTGTAGATATAGCTTCCCGATTTGAGCCACCCGGAGTAAACCCGGAAGAAAGTCAGCTTGCCGATATACGGGTCGGCCATGATCTTAAACGCCAGCGCGGAAAACGGAACGTCGTCACGGGCGTCGCGCCTGTCAGTGCGGCCTGTTTCCGGATTAATACCGCTCACGGCGGGTATATCGGTGGGCGCCGGCAGAAGATCGATAATCGCGTCCAGAAGCGGTTGAACTCCCTTGTTACGATAGGATGACCCACAAAGGACAGGTATTGCTTTCACGGCCAGGGCGGCCTTGCGCAGACCCCGCTTGATTTCCTCCTCCGTAAAAGGCTCGGCGTCAAGGTACTTCATCATCAAGTCTTCGTCTGCCTCCGCAACGGTCTCGATCAGCCGTTCGCGATACTTGGCCACTAACTCCCGCATGTCGGCTGGAATCGCCGTCTCTTCGCTTACCGTTCCCAAATCGTCCAGGTACAGCAAAGCCTTCTCGCGGATAAGGTCAACAACGCCGTAGAAGGCATCTTCCGCGCCAATGGGAATCTGTATGGCCACCGGGTTGGCCCCGAGCCGTTCTTTGATCATTTTCAGGCTCCGGAAAAAGTCCGCGCCGGTACGGTCCATTTTATTGATGTAAGCTATCCTGGGAACGCCGTATTTGTCGGCTTGCCGCCAAACAGTCTCGCTCTGAGGTTCAACGCCTCCCACCGAGCAAAATATCGCCACTGCACCGTCAAGTACGCGCAACGACCGCTCTACCTCGACAGTAAAGTCCACGTGCCCTGGTGTGTCGATAATGTTTATACGGTAGTCGCGCCAGTAACAGGTGGTAGCCGCAGAGGTAATGGTGATCCCGCGCTCCTGCTCCTGGACCATCCAGTCCATAGTCGCAGCACCGTCATCCACCTCGCCGATACGGTGAACCTTGCCGGTGTAAAACAGAATCCGCTCGGTAGTGGTTGTCTTCCCGGCGTCGATGTGAGCCATGATGCCGATGTTTCTCGTCCTTTCGAGCGGAAACTGGCGCGCCATACCTCCCAGAACCTCCTTTACCATCGATAGTGCGCAAACGCCTTGTTGGCTTCGGCCATTCTATGGGTGTCTTCCTTCTTCTTAAAAGTTCCGCCGGCACCTTGGGCGGCGTCCATTATCTCGGCGGCTAGTTTCTCCGCCATGGTCTTGCCCGCACGCTGCCGGGCGTAATTAGTAAGCCAGCGAATGGCAAGTGTCTGCCGTCTTGCAGCCCGAACCTCAACCGGCACCTGGTAGTTGGCGCCGCCTACCCGGCGCGCCCTCACCTCCAGCACAGGCATAACATTTTTCATCGCCTGATCAAAAACCTCAACCGGGTTTTTGCCTGTCTTTTCTCTGATAATGTCGAAGGCGCCGTAACATATCTTTTCAGAAATGCTCTTTTCGCCCTTCAGCATCATCTGGTTGATAAGTTTGGTAAGCAACCGGCTCTGGTATACCGGTTCCGGCAACACTTCGCGCCGCGGAACTGGTCCTTTGCGCGGCACATATTTCCCCCCTTACTATTTTTAACTATTCAGGCACCTCTTACTTCTCAATTGCTTGCCTCTCACCACGTTCGTTAGTGTAATGCTACAGGGTGAATAGTTACACTATTTTTTGGGCCGTTTCGCCCCGTACTTGGAGCGTCCCTGAACGCGGTTCTGGACACCCGCCGCGTCGAGGCTGCCTCTAATAATGTGGTAGCGGACACCCGGAAGGTCTTTAACGCGTCCGCCGCGTACCAGGACCACGGAGTGTTCCTGGAGGTTGTGACCGATACCCGGAATGTAAGCCGTTACCTCGATGCCGTTTGTCAGACGCACACGGGCTACCTTTCTGAGCGCCGAATTAGGTTTCTTCGGGGTCGTGGTATACACCCGTGTACAAACGCCTCTTTTTTGAGGGCAGCTGCGCAGTGCCGGCGAAGCCGACTTTTTACGCAGCGTTTCCCGGCCTTGACGCACAAGTTGACTGATAGTAGGCAAACTTAGCACTCCTCTGATAATAGTTCTTCTTTCGATGGGCGCAGCGATGAGCTTCCACCCTTGTTACAAAACCGCAGAACACTGTAATCGACACGTTTCCTGTTCCTTGTAAGAACCCAAAAGCTAACCCCCTGCCTTTGTTTGCAGGGGGCAAGTAGTTAATCTTCAATCACGGCGGCGGATGCGCAATTAACTGTGATCCCACACGCCCGGCCCAGTTCCCGCATCGTAGCGACTTCTTCTACAGGAGTTCCCCTAGCCAGGCAGGCTCGGATCACCGGTTCTATCACGCGCCGTTCGGCATTTACTGCCACAAAGACAACTTTCGCATGCCCCCGCTCGACTACTTTCAAGGTCTCTTTAGACCCCACAGCCTTTTTGCGGGCATATCTTAGACGCTCGTAGGGCACAAGATACCCCCTGAAGCACCCACATACTTTTTCAGCTTATCATCATTTTTCCTGGTCGTCAACAATTTTATTGGTATTCGGCCTCCGCTTCGGCGTCACCCCCTTCGCCGTTCAAAGAGACTTTCACGCTCCGGTAGCGGGACAGACCCGTTCCGGCCGGTATGAGTTTACCGATGATCACATTTTCCTTGAGACCTATAAGAGGGTCTTCTTTGCCTTTAATCGCCGCGTCTGTGAGTACCCGCGTGGTCTCCTGGAACGACGCCGCCGAGAGAAAGGAATCGGTAGCCAGCGACGCTTTGGTGATACCAAGTAAAACCGGCCTGGCGACGGCGGGCTGCCCGATCTTTTCGACCCTTGTGTTTTCTTCTTCGAACTCAAACTGTTCCACCAGGCCGCCCGGCAAGAGCTCGGTGTCCCCCGCCTCTTCGGCCTTCACCTTGCGGAACATCTGCCGAACAACCACCTCAATATGCTTGTCGTTGATTTCTACACCCTGCAGCCGGTAAACCCGCTGCACTTCCTTAAGCAGGTACAACTGCGTGGCGGTAACGCCTTTGATCTTCAACAGGTCGTGCGGATTGACCGAACCTTCCGTCAGCTCGTCTCCCGGCTCGACTGTGTCGCCGTCCTGGACCCTCAACCGCGCACCGTAAGGCACGGGGTAAGTTTGAAGCTCGCCGTTATTACCGGCCACCTCAATTTCCCTCCGCCCCTTGGTTTCGCGGATAGATACCACGCCGGTTTTCTCAGCGATAACCGCCTGGCCCTTCGGGCGACGCGCTTCAAATAACTCCTCCACCCGGGGCAGACCCTGGGTTATATCCTCACCCGCCACACCGCCGGTATGGAAAGTACGCATCGTCAACTGCGTTCCCGGCTCGCCGATCGACTGGGCGGCGATAATCCCCACCGCTTCACCGATATCCACCGGGAAACCTGTGGTAAGGTTGCGTCCATAACAGCTGGAACAGACGCCGTAGCGGGCCCTGCAGGTTAACACCGAGCGGATTCTAACCTTTTTTATTTGCGCGGCGGTGATTCTGTCCACCGCTTCTTCGCTTATTTCCTCTTCTCTTCGAACCAGAGTCTCACCGGTGGCCGGATCGACGATGTCAGCCGCAGCGATTCGACCCAGGATACGGTCGGACAGCTTTTCGATGACCTCGTTACCGTCTTTGACCTCCGCCACCTCGACGTAGTCCGACGTGCCGCAATTTTCTTCACGGACAATCACATCTTGTGCGACATCAACCAAACGGCGGGTCAGGTAACCCGAATCGGCCGTGCGCAACGCCGTATCCGCTAAACCCTTGCGGGCGCCGTGAGTGGAAATAAAGTACTCCAGGACCGTGAGCCCTTCACGAAAGTTTGCCCGAATCGGCAGGTCGATGATCCTGCCCGACGGGTCGGCCATCAGACCACGCATGCCGGCAAGCTGCCGTATCTGCTGAATGTTTCCGCGCGCGCCCGAGATAGCCATCATGTATACCGGATTGAAAAGATCTTGTTTTGCGCTTTCCAAAAGTTGGTTTTTAAGATCTTCCGTAGCCTGACCCCAAATACCGATGATCTTCAGGTACCTCTCGTCCTTAGTGATAAGACCGCGGCGGTACTGGTGCTCCACCTCGTCAACCTTACGGTCCGCCTCTTTCAATAGCTGCGTTTTTTCCACCGGTATCACAATGTCCTCAATACCGATGGTTATTCCGGCCTGAGTGGCAAACCTGAACCCCAACTGCTTGATGCTGTCGAGAAGATCTGTGGTCTGGTCATAGCCAAGCTTCCGGTAGCAGGAATCAACTATCTGGCTCAAAACTTTTTTATCGGTGACTTCCGCCAGGACCTTTTTACCCAGGCGGTTAAGTCTGGCTCGACTGTCTTTGTCCTCCTTGAGAATAAGCTGTTTGGGGAGGTTCTGGAACAAAACCAGGCGCCCGACCGTAGTCTCCACGAGACATGATTCGGTATCAATCCCCGGCAGGCGCACCCGTATGCGGGCGTGGAGCGGTATCACGTTGCTTTCGTAAGCCCTGACCGCCTCGTCGGGGCTGGAAAACATCCGTTTGATATAATCCTTGTTGTCGGCCAGTTCCAGGGTTAAGTAATGGACTCCCAGCACCATGTCCTGCGTCGGGATGGTGACCGGATGGCCGTCCTTGGGATTCAAGATATTGTTTGTTGAGAGCATCAACAGGCGCGCTTCGGCCTGTGCTTCGGCAGAAAGCGGCACGTGGCAGGCCATCTGGTCGCCGTCGAAGTCCGCGTTATAGGCGGTGCATACCATCGGGTGGATCTGGATGGCCCTGCCTTCGACCAGTACCGGCTCAAAGGCCTGAATACCCAGACGGTGCAGCGTAGGCGCACGGTTCAGAAGCACCGGGTGGTCCTTGATGACTTCCTCCAGAACGTCCCATACCTCCGGTTTCATGCGTTCCACCATCCGCTTCGCGCTTTTAATGTTGTGCGCGTAGCCGTCGTTTACAAGTTTCTTCATAACAAACGGCTTAAAAAGTTCGAGCGCCATTTCCCGCGGCAGACCGCACTGGTGGAGTTTCAGTTCCGGCCCGACGACGATGACCGACCGGCCCGAGTAATCCACCCGTTTTCCCAGGAGGTTCTGCCGAAAGCGGCCCTGTTTGCCCTTCAGCATGTCACTCAGCGACTTCAGGGGGCGGTTGCCCGGCCCTGTTACGGGCCGACCCCTGCGCCCGTTGTCGATCAGCGCGTCGACCGCTTCTTGGAGCATCCTCTTTTCGTTACGGACGATGATGTCCGGCGCCCCTAGTTCCAAAAGCCTCTTCAGGCGGTTATTGCGGTTAATCACTCTACGGTAAAGATCATTGAGGTCCGAAGTGGCAAACCGGCCGCCGTCCAACTGAACCATCGGCCGCAGTTCCGGCGGGATGACCGGAATGACGCCGAGCACCATCCAATCCGCCCGGTTTCCCGACTTACGAAACGCTTCCACCACTTCCAAACGGCGAATGGCACGTATTCGCCGCTGGCCGCTGGTCTCCTTTATCTCCTGGCGGAGTTCACCCGCGAGGTCGTCCAGGTTTATCTCCTGGAGCAACTCCTTGATAACCTCCGCGCCCATCCCGGCTTTAAAACCGTCACCGTATTTTTCGCGGTACTCCCGATACTCGCTGTCCGTCAGCAATTGCTTTTTGACCAGCGGGGTATCGCTGGGGTCCGTGACCAAATACGACACAAAGTAGAGCACCTTCTCCAGTGCCCTGGGAGACATGTCAAGAAGCAACCCCATCCTGCTCGGGATGCCCTTAAAGTACCAGATGTGGGATACAGGTGCGGCCAGCTCGATGTGGCCGAGTCGCTCCCGCCGGACCTTAGCGCGGGTTACTTCGACACCGCAACGGTCGCAGATAACCCCCTTGTAACGCACCCTTTTATACTTGCCGCAATAACACTCCCAATCCCGCGTGGGACCGAAAATGCGTTCGCAGAACAAACCGTCGCGCTCGGGTTTGAGCGTGCGGTAGTTTATCGTTTCGGGCTTTTTGACTTCGCCGTGGGACCAGGTGCGGATCTGCTCCGGCGAGGCCAGCCCAATCTGAATGCGGTCAAAAGTATTTAACTCTAACACTTCGCCACCCCTTACTACGCTTCTTCAATCTCCTCGTCTGCGATAAAAAGCTCTTCTGTAAGTACTTCGTCCTCTTCGTCTTCTTCATCTCCGGTTTTCTTGGCCGTGCCTTTTGCCGGCAGTACCTGCGGCATGTATTTAATGTCGAAATCCAGCTCCCGTGCTGTCTCGCTGATGTCCTCTTCGGTTTCCTTTATTTCAACCTCGCCCCGGGTTTCAGTGAGCACTTTAACGTTTAAACCGAGACTCTGGAGTTCCTTAATCAATACCTTGAAAGACTCGGGTACTCCCGGCTCGGGAACGTTCTCCCCTTTGACGACGGCTTCATACGTCTTGACCCGGCCCACCACGTCGTCCGACTTTACCGTGAGCATCTCCTGCAGGGTATAAGACGCGCCGTAAGCCTCAAGCGCCCAGACCTCCATCTCGCCAAACCGCTGCCCCCCGAACTGCGCCTTACCGCCGAGCGGCTGCTGGGTGACAAGAGAATAGGGGCCCGTAGACCGGGCGTGAATTTTGTCGTCGACCAGATGGGCGAGTTTGAGCATGTAAATATAACCCACGGTTATCAGGTTATCAAACGGCCTGCCGGTACGCCCGTCATACAGCCGTGCTTTCCCGTTTTCCGGTATGGCCGCTTTGTGGAGTATCTCGGTGATGCTCCCCTCATTCGCGCCGTCGAAGATGGGCGTGATAATCCTTATACCCAGCTTTTTTGCCGCCCAGCCGAGGTGCGTCTCCAAAACCTGTCCCAGGTTCATCCGTGACGGTACTCCCAACGGGTTCAGAACGATTTCCACCGGCGTTCCGTCTTCCAAAAACGGCATGTCCTCTTCGGGCAAGATACGGGCGATGACCCCCTTGTTGCCGTGCCTTCCGGCCATCTTGTCTCCCACCGACACCTTACGTTTTTGGGCGACATACACCCTTACGAGCTGGTTTACCCCCGGCGGCAATTCGTCCCCTTTTTCCCGCGTAAACACCTTCACGTCCACCACTTTCCCCGATTCACCGTGGGGAACGCGCAAGGAGGTATCGCGAACTTCCCTGGCTTTTTCGCCGAAGATTGCCCGGAGCAACCGTTCCTCCGCCGTCAATTCCGTTTCACCTTTCGGCGTTACCTTGCCGACGAGGATGTCGCCGGTGCGCACTTCCGCCCCTATGCGAACGATCCCCCGGTCGTCAAGGTCTCTCAGGACATCCTCACCTACGTTAGGTATGTCCCTCGTGATTTCCTCCGGACCTAGCTTGGTGTCGCGGGCTTCGCATTCGTACTCTTCAATGTGGATGGACGTAAAATAATCCTCTTTTACGAGCTTCTCGCTGATTAAAATGGCGTCCTCATAATTGTAGCCTTCCCACGGCATGAAAGCGACCAGCACGTTTCTGCCAAGGCTCAAGTCGCCGTGGTCCGTGCTCGGGCCGTCGGCTATCACGTCCCCCTCTTGAACCCGCTCCGCGACCCTTACCGTCGGCCGCTGGTTAATGCAGGTCCCCTGGTTGGAACGGTTGTACTTGGCGAGTCTGTATTTATGCGTCGTTCCGTCGTCGGCGGTGATAACAATTTCTGCGGCCGTAACCGTGGTAACGTTGCCGCTTTGTTCCGCAAGAATTACAGAACCCGAATCGCGGGCGGCTTTACCTTCAATTCCCGTGCCCACGAACGGCGCTTCCGTTTTGATGAGCGGGACCGCCTGACGCTGCATGTTCGCGCCCATCAACGCGCGGTTTGCGTCATCATGTTCCAAAAACGGTATAAGGGAAGTGGCGACGCTGAAAACCTGCTTGGGTGATACGTCAACGTACTCGACCTCGTCAACGGGCACCACCAGGATCTTGCCCCGGTGCCGGGCATTAACCCGTTTTTCGAGGAAAAACCCTTCTTCGTCAAGCGCCACGTTGGCCTGGGCGATGACATGCTGCTCCTCCTCGTCCGCAGTCATATACACGTACTCGTCCACCACCTGCCGCTTTTCCTTGTCGACCATGCGGTAGGGTGTCTCGATAAAACCGAAATCGTTGACCCGTGCGTAAGTAGTGAGCGACCCGATCAACCCGATATTCGGTCCTTCAGGCGTCTCAATGGGACATATCCGACCGTAGTGCGAGTGGTGTACGTCCCGGACCTCAAAGCCGGCGCGCTCCCTGCTCAAACCTCCGGGGCCCAACGCGGAGAGCCGGCGCTTGTGCGTAAGTTCCGCCAGAGGGTTAGTCTGGTCCATAAACTGCGACAACTGACTTGAACCCAGAAACTCTTTGATGGCCGCTACTACCGGTCGAATGTTAATCAGGACCTGAGGCGTGATCACCTCCACGTCCTGAATGGTCATGCGCTCCCTTACCACTCTCTCCATGCGGGAGAGACCGATCCGGAACTGGTTTTGCAGGAGTTCCCCGACAGAACGCAGGCGACGGTTCCCAAGATGATCGATGTCGTCTACCTGGCCCTCCTCCCGCATAACCTTTAACAGATAACGGACGGTGGCGACAATATCTTCCGGTGTCAACTCACGTATGAACTCGCGGTCTTTGGGCACCATTTTCTTTAAGTAAGGATCCCATTCTTCCGGGGTTGTCCCGCGATACTGGTACAGCACGCCATGGCCGAGTTTTTTGTTCAGCTTGTAACGTCCCACGTTACCCAGGTTGTATCGCTTGGGGTCGAAGAAAAGCCCTTCCAACAAAACTCGGGCGCTCTCAACCGTGGGCGGTTCACCGGGGCGAAGCCGTTTATAAATCTCTACGAGCGCTTCTTCCTCCGAGGTAGAAGTGTCTTTACTCAGGGTTTCCTGGATAAACGTGTCGTTTTCAAAAAGCTCCAGAATGCGCGCATCGCTGGAATAGCCCAGTACCCGGATTATGGCCGTACCCGGAACCTTGCGCGTCCGGTCGACCCTGACCCAGAGGATGTCGTTGATGTCTGTCTCAAACTCGAGCCAGGCGCCCCGGTTGGGGATGATCGTCGCCGTATAAATCTTTTTACCGCTCGGATCTTGCTGAACGCCGAAGTATACCCCGGGTGAGCGAACGAGTTGGCTCACAACCACTCGTTCGGCGCCGTTGATGATAAAAGTTCCCTTATCAGTCATCAACGGGAAATCTCCCATAAAGACCTCTTGTTCCTTGATCTCTCCCGTTTCCTTATTTATAAGGCGCACTTTGACGCGCAGCGGCGCCGCATAGGTAACATCACGGTCCTTGCACTCCTGGACCGAATACTTGGATTCGCCGATGGTGTAATCGAGAAATTCGAGCACGAGATTGCCCGTGAAATCTTTAATGGGAGAAATATCGGATAAGGCTTCCTTCAGGCCCCTATCCAAAAACCAACGGTAGGACTTGCGTTGGACCTCAATAAGATTAGGTATTGCAAGTACTTCTTTCAACTTACCGAAACTTACCCGCTTTTCGACCTCTTTTAAGACCGCAGGTATTCCCACAACTCAACCTCCTTGAAGTAATTGTAGACCGCGACCCAAATAAGGGACTGAAGTAGTGAAGGTTATGAGGGGGCAAAAAGAAAACAAAAACCTATGCTCCCCTCCAGTTTGGAATGGGCGCCTGGTGCGAAGAAACCTTAGAACCGTCCGCTTTTCCTGTAAAATATACTCCCTACGACCCTTAAAAAAGAATACCTATTTATGTTAGCATAAATTTTATGGCGGGGTCAAGATAAATTATTAGTTTTTATCACTTTTACTGTCGGGTAAAAGGTTTTACACAATCTCCAAAAGACCAACCCCGTTGTTTCGCCGGTAAACCAGGTCACCAATTATCTATTTTGACCCATCCATATCGATTCTTGTTACAAGGGGAGTTTCATTATTTTGTGTCCTGGTCGCAAAAATAAAAAACCTGCCCCGAAGGGCAAGGTTTGTGTCACCCACAAAGGAACGCCGGGCGAGCGGCTTATTTCCTGGCCATGATCTGCCTCGACATTGCCAGGTCTTGAGAAACCATTTGTTCAGGCGTAATGTAGGGATCATAAAATCCTTTATTTTTTGCGTACGCGAAAATTCTTTCCTGCGCTTTCTGGGCTTGTTGCAGCTGCTGCGCAAGAACGTTCCTCAGGTCGCTGTCGGCGGCTTCGTTCAAAGCCCTGGCATAAGATGTGACGTCAAGTTTCGCGGCGTTTAAAAGGTCAATTGTTATGGCCCTGTCGTCAAGCATGGTTAAATTCCTCCTAAGACTTGCTGTAATTGGTTTAAAGCTTGCTTCCCGTCAGTGAGACCCGTTTGAATAAGGTCTTTAAGCGCAGGGTCTTTAGCCATATCCAGGTAAGCGAATCCCTTCTGTAAACAAAGGTTCTTGGAAGTTACAATCTCATGAACCTCGAGGAGTTCGTGGGCGGCAAATTTAGCCAAATTTCTCACCTCCTTTACCGGCGCTTATTATATCCCGATAAATTTTTATCTAAACCCTTAAATATTTTTACCTTTGAATAAATATTTTGTCGTTTTTAGTCTTTATTGGCGTGGGATGTAAGAGTATAATGTTTAAAAGAGAAATTCTGCTGTATAGGTGTCTTAGGTCTACGGGAGGAGGCATTAACTTACGGAAAGGTGATTATCATGGACTTCTGGAAAGAGTTAATTTTCAACGAAGAAGGTCAGGGAATGGCAGAATACGTCTTTATTCTCGCCCTGATTGCCGTAGCGGCGATTTTTGCCTTCGACTTTTTCGGCTCTAAAACAAGCAGTCTCATTGATAGTGTTGCAAGCAATATACCGTAGACCTTTGGTTTTCCTTTGGCCGGTCCAACTTGGGGGGCGAAAAAAGACGCCCAGGCGGCGCTGGGCGGAGAAGATATATTGGGCTTATGCTCATTATATGCTCAAACGGGTTGACTGTAAAGTGGCATCTTGTTTTTTAACAATCGCAGCCCCGGGCCTTAGGTCCCGGACTTTCTTTTTTACAGACTTTCCGGCGAAAATCTTTGGAATAACATGAAACAATAAAGGAGCACTTCCATAAAGCGCCCCTTAATAACCCGCCTATCGGTTTGACAATAACCGTCGGGATCATACCCCGGCGGTTATCTTTTTCCTAATCAGATTCTTATCAAATTCCTGGTGTGATGGTGCCGGAGGTGGGAGTTGAACCCACACGGGCAAATTGCCCCCGGGATTTTAAGTCCCGTGCGTCTGCCTTTCCGCCACTCCGGCGTAATTTTTATTTTAACAGAAAGGCCGGCCTTGTTCAAGTCTGCCGCGTTCTGCGTGCGACGTGCGACGTTCAACGTTCAAAGTTAAGCTTAACGGATGGACATTTAGGGTCAGTTCGAAGTTCTGCGTCCGACGTCCGACGTCCAACGTGCGACGTTCTTCGTTATACGTTAGTGTACTATAATGCCGCTGCCGTTTGTCCCTAAGGCG
>JAGUUY010000177.1 GCA_020063185.1 Bacillota bacterium | reverse complement strand
CCGGGACGCCAATACCGCACCGGATTAGCGTTAAGTCTTCCTGCTTATCGTAAGACTTAACAAGTAAAATATTCGGCAAAAAGTCTAAATTCCCTCTGGAAATTGCGGATATCGGCCGCAGCAAATAAAAAAGCCCGGATACCGGCGTCATCAACGCGGTATGTCGAGCCGTTTCTTCGACTCTATTCTGATCCTTGCGGTTTAACCGGCGTCCGCCATTAGGTTTCGGTGCGGCGTTTTCTCAGGGCCCGCACGCCGAGCCAGGAAAGACCGCCGATAACGGCCAGAGGCGCCAGCGCCCCGACGGCGATGATCATGAAATTTACCACCGCTACAAAACTGCGCACGGCGGTAATCAGCGCGTCCTTCAAGCCCCAGCGGACCAAAGGCGCGGCAACCGAACCCGGTTCAAAAAGCTCCAGGGTGATGGTGGCCATGGCCGCGCTTTTTTCCAGGTAGTCAACCTGGGCCTCAAGCGACTCTATTTCCCCTCTCACCCGCGACAACTGGGTTTCGACCTTGAGCATCTCTTCCACCTTGGTCGCGGCCTTGAAGAAGCTGAGGTACTGCTCCTCTTGACGCTTCAAGTTCCTGAGCCTCGCGGTCATGTCGATATGCTGTTCGGTGACTTCCTCGGCGGACTCGTACTCCGACCGCAGATTACCCAGCTTCTTGAAAGCGCTTACCGCCGCGGTGAACTTTTCGACAGGCACCTTGACCGTGATGTTGCCCGTAAACGGCCGGGCCTGGATTTCCCGTCCCTCCCTCAGCGGGTACACCGGCGGGTCGTCGCTGGAACTCACGAACGCGTTAACGGTGAAACCTCCGTTTTCTGCCGCTATCCGGCCGGCCGCTTCCATCGCCGCGTTAACGTCCTTCACGGCAAGGCGCAGCGTCTTGCGTTTGACCACCAGGCGCTCTCCCGCCCCCTTGCCGGCGGTGATTGCCAGGTCACGCTGCACTCCGTACATATCGGCAGCTTCTTTTTGAACGCTCTCGTACGGCGCCGGGGCGTAAGCCGCAACACTGGACCGCAGCGTGGAACTGAAACCAAAACCGCCGAACTGGAGGCCGCAAAGCAAAACTACCAGGGTAATCAGGCAGCCGGCCGAAAAACCGACCAGGGCCAACAACCACCCTCCGGATTTAAACCTTTTGCCCTTTTCAGTCATGCTTAGTTCCTCCCCGTAAGGTAAGGCTTCACTAAGACCGCCCCGCTTTGCTCCTTGCCGATTAAACACCGCGGCCTTCTTTTTTGTGACAGTTACCTCTTGTCGACTATAAGCGTGTTGTCGATGGTCCGCGGCGGGACCACCACCACACGGGCCTTCAGGCGCAGCAGGTCCTTCGCCCGTGTCGCGACGGCTCTGGTAAGCTCCAAACTTTCTTCCGCCTCCAGGTGCAGCTCCGCCTCGAGCGTCAATTCGTCCTTAAAGTCCTGTTGGGTGACCACCGCCCGGAGCGCCCGGATTTCCCGGAACTCCCCGGCCAGTTCAGACACCTGGTGGGGGTAGAGGAACAGCCCGCGCACCTTCACGCCCGCAGCCGCCCTGCCCAAGACGCCTGCCAGTCTTTTCCCCGGGCGCCCGCAAGGGCAGGGCTCAGGGGCGAAAGCGCTCAGATCTCCCGAGGCGAGCCGGAGCAACGGATAAGTCTTTACCATGAGGGTGATCACGATTTCCCCCGTTTCGCCGTCCGGTACCGGCTCACCGGTCTGGGGGTCCACGATCTCCACCACTACACCCCGCCCGGGATGCAGCCCTTTTGCCTCCAAACACTCAAACGCCACGCAGCCCGTATCGGCCGTGCCGTAGCCCTGGAACACCTTGACGCCATACTTCTCGCGCAGAAGCGCCCGCAGTTCTTCCGGCAGCCGTTCCGCCGTTATCCAGGCGCGCCGGAGGGCGAGTTCCGAAACGAAACCCTGTTCCTCGGCCTTTTTGATCAGGCTGTACAGGAAACTCGGCACCCCGACGTAACCCGTCACCCGCAGGTCGCGCATGATCTGCGCCTGCAGTTCGGTGTTTCCCACCCCCGCGGGAATAACCGTGCAGCCCATGCTGCGGAGCGCGCTATCGAACATGAAACCGGCAGGCGTCAGGTGGTACGAAAACGTGTTCTGAACGATGTCGCCCGCCTCAAAACCCGCCGCGGTAAGCGCCTCCCCCCACCGCCAGTAATCTTCCCCTTCCCCCTGCGGATCGTAGATAGGGCCCGGCGAAGCGAACACCCGCTGCACCGACGACAGCGGCACGGCCAGAAAACCGCCGAAGGGCGGTTTCTCCTGCTGCCGCTTGCTCAGGTCCGGTTTCCGCGTTACCGGCAGCCGCGGCAAATCCCCGGGGCTTTGCACGTCGCCCGGTTTCAGACCCGCATCGTCAAACTTTTCCCGCACCGCCGCGGAGTTATCGTAAGCAAAGCGAATGTAATGGGCGAAACTCTTAAACCTCATCCCAGCCACCTCTTGCGCCTCTTGTAATGCTTTACGTCGCGGTAGCTCTTCTTTTTCCCTACATCTGTAAGACCAAGATAAAACTCCCGGACGTCCTCGT
>JAGUUY010000236.1 GCA_020063185.1 Bacillota bacterium | reverse complement strand
TTGTTCTCAAGGTCTTTTATCGAACCCGCGGGAACGTACACGGTGTAAGTGACGCTGTTGCCAAGGTCGCTGTCCGGGTCAACGGTGAGCGCCGTCCCGGCGATGCTCTTGGTAAACGCGACGTCGCTGCCGTTTTGATGTTTCAAATTAACCTGCGCATAGTTGGCGCCGGCCTGGACGTCTTCACTAAAGGTGACCGTGATGGTCTTGTTGACAGCCACCCCGGTGGCGCCGTTAGTCGGGTCGGTGCTATGCACCGTCGGCGCGCCGGCGTCCGCCTCGGTGGTGAAGCTGAAGGTGTAATCACTCGCCAGTCCGTTGTTGTTCAGGTCTTTCACCGCGTTTTCCGGGACGTACACCGTGTAGGTGACGCTGTTGCTCAAATCGCCGGTGGGATCGATGGTTAAAACCGCTCCGGCGATACTCTTATTAAATGAAACGCTGCTACCGTTCTCGTGCTTTACGTCTATCTGGGCGTAGTTGTCGCCGGCCTGGATTTCCGCGTCGAAGGTCACCGTAATCGTTTTGGTGATCGTGACCCCGGTCGCGCCGTTTGTCGGGTCCGTACTGTCGACCGCCGGGCTGCTTCCCGGTGACCAGCTGACGTACTTGAGGTCGGCGTTGGTTACCGAGTAGTAGCTTATATGCGCCACGTTGTCCGTGTCGAGGGCCAGCGATGTGTATTGTCCAACCCAACCCGTGCAGTCAAGCGTATATATGTGCCAGCCGCTGCCGTCCTTATAAGCGTATTTGAGGTCGTAATTAGTAGCGTCATAATAGCTGATATGGGGGTAATTGGAACCGTCAAGAGCGATGGATGTATACTGTCCTACCGCGTTTGCGCTGTCCACCGTTTCCAGGTGCCAGCCGCCGGCGTCCTTATAGGCGTATTTCAGGTCGGCGGTGGAACCGTCATAATGGCTGATGTGGGGGTAGCCGGACGCGTCCAGTTTTATCGACGTGTACTGGCCGGGGTAAGTCGCGGCGTTGTCCACGGTCTCGGCGTGCCAGCCGCCGGCGTCCTTGTATATATACCTCAGATCGTAGTTGGGCACGTTGTCGTAGTAGCTGATGTGCGGGTAATTCGAGGCATCGAGAGCGATAGACGTGAACATTCCCACGCTGTTGGCGCCCTCCGCGGTCTCGGTATGCCACCCGCCGGCGTCCTTATACGCGTACTTCAGGTCCTGGTTGGTAGCGTCGTAATAGCTGATGCACGGATAGCCGGAACCGTTTAGCTTTATGGAGGTATACTGTCCGACCGTCCCCGCGCTGTCCACGGTTTCGGTGTGCCAGCCGCCGGCGTCCTTGTACACGTACTTCAGGTCGTAATTTGCGGCACCGTCGTAATAGCTGATGTGCGGATAATTGGATGCGTCGAGGGCCAATGAGGTATACGTGCCCACGCTCCCAGCGCTGTCCGCGGTCTCCGTGTGCCACCCGCCGGCGTCCTTGTAAGCGTATTTAAGGTCGGTGTTGGTAATGTCATAATAGCTGATATGCGGGTAATTTGAACTATCAAGTGCTATCGACGTATACTGCCCCACCGAGCCCGTGCCGTCAGCGACCGTCATTTCGCCGGTTCCGCTTCCGGTTGTGAAACTAAAAGTGTAGTCGCTGTCCGTACCGTTCCCCAGCATATCGTCAATGGAGTCCGCGGGAACATAGACGGTGTAGGTCACCGAATATTTCAGGTTGCTGGTCGGGTCGATGGATAACACCTGGCCGTTGATACTCTTTGAAAAAGCCGTGTTATTGCCGTACTGGTCTTTCAGGTTGATGCTCTCGTAACTGCTCCCCGCCTGAATGTTTTCGCCGAAGGTAACGGTGATGGTTTGGCTTGCCGGCACGCAACTGGTACCGTTGGCGGGATTGGTACTGCTCACCGTCGGCCCGTATGTGTCCGCCTCCGTGGTGAAGCTGAAATTGTTGTCACCCGCCAGGGCGTTCCCCACCATGTCCTTGATGCAGCCGGCCGGGACGTAGACCGTGTAAGTTACGCTGTAATTAAGATTGCTGGTCGGGTCGAGCGTAAGCGCCGCGCCGTTGATGGTTTTGGTAAAGGCCACGTCATTGCCGGACCCATCCTTCAGGTTGATGCCTGCGTAATTGTCCCCTGCCTGCACGTTTTCGCTGAAATTTACGGTTATCGTCTGGCCTATAAGCACACCCGTGGCGCCGGAGGCGGGATTGGTACTGCTCACCGCCGGCGCCGTGGTATCGCCCGTCCAGATGTACTTAAGGTCCTGGTTGGTCGCATCGTAATAGCTGATGTGCGCGTAATTGGACGAGTCAAGCGTTATAGATGTATACTGCCCTACGGTGCCAACGTTGTCTAAAGTTTGAAGATGCCACCCGGAGCCGTCCTTATAAGCATATTTCAAATCGAGTGGGCTGCCGTCATAATAGCTGATATGCGGATAACCGGAAGTATCGAGGGCTATTGATGTATACGAACCTACGCTGCCCGTGCTGTCAACGGTCTCTGCATGCCAGCCGCCGGCGTCCTTATAAGCGTATTTCAAGTCATAATTGGTATTATCGTAATAGCTGATGCAGGGATATCCCGCTCCGTTAAGCGCTACAGACGTATATAAACCAACGTTGTTCGTGCTGTCTACGGTCTCCGTATGCCAGCCGCCGGCGTCCTTATAGGTGTACTTCAGGTCGTAATTCTGCCAGTCATAATAGCTGATGTGCGGGTAATTGGAGGCGTCAAGCGTGATGGACGTATACTGCCCGACCCAGGCAGGGCCGTCCACCGTTTCCGTATGCCAGCCGCCGGCGTCCTTGTAAGCGTACTTGAGGTCATAATTGGCGATCGAATCGTGGTAACTGATATGCGGATAGCCGGAACCGTCAAGCGCAATGGACGAGTGTTGCCCTACGCTGCCGGTGCTGTCTACGGTCTCGGTGTGCCACCCGCTCCCGTCCTTATAAGCGTATTTTAGGTCGGTATTAGTGCTGTCGTAATAGCTGATATGGGGATAATTAGCTGTGTTGAGGGCTATTGATGTATACGAACCTACGCTGCCGCCGTTGTCTACCGTTTCGGCATGCCAGCCGCTCCCGTCCTTGTACGCGTACTTCAGGTCGGTATTTGTAACATCATAGTAACTGATATGAGGATTGTCGGAGCCGTCCACTTTAATGGATGTGTATTGCCCCACGTTGCCTGCGCTGTCCACCGTTGCCGTAGAACCCGTATTCTCAGTGGTAAAACTGAAGCTGGAGTCGCTGGTCGTAGCGTTGTTAAGTGCGTCTTTTATCGCGCCTGCGGGGATGGTCACGGTATACGTCAGGTTGTAGTTGAGGTTGCTGTCAGGGTCGATGGTCAGCACGGCGTTGTTGATGCTCTTGGTGAAGGCCGCGTCGTTGTTGTAGTTATCCCTTAAAGTGATACCGCCGTAGTTGTCGCCCGCCTGGATGTTTTCGTCAAATGTAACCGTTATGGTTTTGCCTACGACTACGCCGGTAGCGCCGTTGGCCGGGTCCGTGTTCTGCACCGCCGGCGGCGTTGTGTCGGCTTCGGTCGTGAAGCTGAACGTATAGTCGCTCTCGATGCCGTTATCCGCCATGTCTTTTACAGAGTTCGCGGGCACATACACGGTGTAGCTGACGCTGTAACTCAAATTGCTCGTCGGGTCGATGGTAAGGACATCGCCGGTGATACTCTTGGCAAACGCTATGTCCGCGCCGGTCTGGTCCTTCAGGTTAATGCTCGCGTAAGCCGAGCCGGCCTGGACGTTCTCGCTGAAGGTTACGGTGATGGTCTTGCCGACAACCACATCGACGGCGCCGTCGGCCGGGTCGGTACTCTGTACCGTCGGCGCGACGGCATCAGGGTCCCACGAGGCGTACTTCAGGTCGCCGTTGGTGGCGTCGTAGTAGCTGATGCGGGGATTGTCGGCACCGTCAAGAGCGATCGCTGAGTAGGAGCCGACGTCCCCTGTACTGTCCACGGTGCTGATGTGCCAGCCCGAGCCGTCTTTATAAGCGTATTTGAGGTCAAGATTGACGTTGTCGTAGTAACTGATGTGCGGGTAACCCGACGAATCAAGGGTGATTGAGATATACTGGGCGTCGTTACCGACCGCGGTCACGTCTTCGATATGCCAGCCACCGGCGTCCTTGTATGCGTATTTTAATTTGGCGTTGGTAATGTCGCGGTAGCTGATGTGCGGGTAGTTCGAGCCGTCAAGGACGATGGCGGTGTGGCCCCCGGTGTTGCCCGCGGTATCGACGCTCTCGATATGCCAGCCGCCGGCGTCTTTGTATGCGTACCTTAGATCATTGCTTGTAGAGTATTTGTAGCTGATATGCGGATAGCCGGATGAGTCGAGCGCCAGAGAGGTCCAGGTCCCCGCGCCGGTGTCCGCCGTCTCGGTGTGCCAACCGCCGGCGTCCTTGTATGCGTATCTCAGGTAGATGTTTGTCGCGTCGTAATAGCTGATGCGCGGGTAGTTTGACGCATCCACCTTTATGGAAGTGTACTTGCCCACGTCGCCCGGCGTATCCACATCACCCGGATGCCACCCAGAACCGTCCTTGTACGTATACTTCAGGTTGTTGCCGCTGGCCCCGTAGTAACTGATGTGTGGGTACCCCGACCCGTCCAGGTCTATCGATGACCAAAGCCCAATGTCGTTGGTGGCGTGACTATGCGCAAACTCGGTCTGCCAGCCGCTGCTGTTTTGATAAGCATACTTGAGGTCAGTATTCGTAACGTCGTAATAGCTGATGTGCGCATAGGCGAACGAATCTACGGCAATACCTGTGTATTGCCCCACGTCGCCGCCGCTGTCCACCGTCGTGATGCGCCAGCCGGCCGCCAAAGCCGTTTCGTTGGTGATCGCCAAGGATAAGAGCAGAATAAAAAAACATAACAAAACCAACCCAGGCGCGGTGACGCTGAGCTTAAGGTTGCGTTCGCGTTTTTTGCGTCGCACCCTAACCATTCTCTCCTCCCACCTCATGTCGTAGGAGTGACACTATGAAATGGTCCGTTCTCAAACCACCGGTTACTGAAATAGATTATGTTTAATAGATCTCCTACCTAAATGTTTTGAAAGCTAACACCTTCTTTTGATGTCTAGTTGTCGTGCTTAGGCGTTTTATATTGAAAATATGCTCTTTACCGGCGCGCAAGCATGTTTATCTTCTCTATTCGACAATACTCTTTGTCATTCCTCCTAAGTCGTTAATGTCTTAATTGGTCAACGTCATCATCCGTTTGACCGTTATTAAATCTTGGGTAAGTAGAACCCCTGTAACGTTGAATGTGTTAATTCCCCGTACGTGTAAAGCATTGTTAAACGGTCAGGGAGGCGGTGAAGGTCACCACTATCCGGTAGGAGTAGCCGCCGGAAAGCGGCGCGTCGCTCCAGGCGACCGTCTGCTTGAAGGTTGTGGCCACCGACTGGTCGCCGGTATTGTCCGCGATCTTGCCGCCGGCGGGCAGCGTCACCTCGTATTCCGCCGCTACCTTCATCGCATTGTGCAATTTGGTCCCGGTGTCGTAAGCGCCGTTATACGCGGTCATCACCCCGTTGGTGTTGGCGGTGTCCGCATCCTCAGCCGTAACCTCCCAGGACTCGCTGTCCGGGTCCACGCTGACGATAAGGGCGCCGGCCTGCGTCTGCGGCTGGCTTGCGGTCGGATTCAGGCTCCAGCCGCTGATGCCCGCGGGGGGTGTGATGGATATAGTCGGGCCGCCGCCGCCGGAAACGGTCGTGAAGCTGAAGGTATAGTCGCCCGCCAAAGCGTTGTTCTCCAGGTCTTTTACCGAACCCGCGGGAACGTACACGGTATAAGTGACGCTGTTGCCGAGGTCGCTGTCCGGGTCAACGGTGAGCGCCGTCCCGGCGATGCTCTTGGTAAACGCGACGTCGCCGCCGTTTTGATGTTTCAAATTAACCTGCGCATAGTTGTCACCGGCCTGGACGTCCTCGCTGAAGGTCACGGTGACGGTCTTGGTCACCGGCACGTCGACGGCGCCGTTGGCGGGGTCTGTGCCGCCGACGGTAGGTCCGGTGGTGTCCATTTCCCGGTAGGCGTATTTCAGGTCATAATTTGTGCCGTCGTAGTAGCTGATGTGCGGGTTGTACGAAGCGTCCAACGCGAGGGACGAGAATTTGCCGTCGTTGCCTTCCGTTCCGTCCACCTGCATGGTGTGCCAGCCCGAGCCGTCTTTATACGCGTACTTGAGGTCGCCGTTGGTATAGTCGTAGTAGCTGATGCGGGGGTAGCTTGATGTGTTGAGAGCTATTGATGTATACCAACCTACGGTGCCTGCGCTGTCTACGGTCTCGGTGTGCCAACCGCTGCCGTCCTTGTAAGCGTACTTCAGGTCAGTATTTGTACCGTCATAGTAACTAATATGGGGATTGTCGGATCCGTCCACCTTGATGGATGTATACTGACCCACGTTGCCGGCGCTGTCTACCGTCTCGGCGTGCCAGCCGCCGCCGTCTTTATACGCGTACTTAAGGTCGCCGTTGGTATTGTTGAGGTAGCTGATGTGCGGATACCCGGTACCGTCAATGGCCATTGACGTGTATTGGCCGACGCTGCCCGTACCGTCCACGGTCTCCGTATGCCAGCCGCCCGCGTCCTTGTAGGCGTATTTCAGGTCATAATTGGTGCCGTCGAAGTAGCTGATGTGCGGGTACCCTGATTTTACTTTTATTGAAGTGTAATAACCTGTGTCGCCCGTACTGTCCACGCTATACGTCTGCCAGCTGCCGTCTTTATAGGCGTATATGAGGTCGGCGTCAATGTTCCAAAACTCGTCGGAATAATAGTCGCAGAAACTGATATGGGGCTTCCCCGACGCGTCCAGGCCGATTGATGTCCACATAGCCGTAACACGGGCGCTGGCCACAGTTTCCGTATGCCAGCCCGAGGCGTCTTGATAGGTATACTTTACCGTGCTTTCGATTGCATAGCTTATGTGCGGATACCCGCCGGCGTCAAGGACAATGGACGTGAAATCGCCTCCCGCGGTGTTGAGGGTCGTAATTTGCCAGGCCGTGGTGGTGAAGCTCAAATTGTAGCTGTCCGCCAGGGCGTTGCCGGAGGCGTCCTTGACCGCTCCGGGAGGAAGATACACCGTATAAGTCACACTGCGGTCAAGGTCGCTGTTCGGGTCAATGGTCAGCACCGCGTCGGCAATGCTCTTGGTAATCGCCACGCCGGCGCCGCCGCCGTCCTTTAGGGTGATAAGGTCATAGTTGTCGCCGGCCTGGATGTTTTCACTGAAGGTGACCGTGACGGTCTTGGTTACAGGGATGTTAGCGGCGCCGCCGGCCGGGCCGGTGCTGCTTACCGTCGGCGGGGAGGTGTCCGGCGGCCGGTAGGCGTACTTCAGATCACCGTTGGCGCCGTCGTAGTAGCTGACGTGGGGGTAGCCGGACGGGCCGAAGGCCAGCGATGTGTAGCTGCCCGTGCTGTCCGCGCTTTCCTTATGCCAGCCGGAGCCGTCTTTGTAGGCGTACTTGAGCCCGCTGCCGTAGCTTATACAAGGGTATCCATAAGCGTCCATGGCGATAGACGTATAGTAACCCGTAGAGGTATCGACCGTGGTGTAATGCCAGCCGCTCCCGTCCTTGTACGCATACTCCAGGTCATAGCCGGTGTTATCTTGATAACTTATGTGAGGGTAGTCAGACGCGTCCAGGGTAAGAGACGACCAGTAACCGGTATCGCCCGCGCTGTCTAACGCGCCGGCGTGCCACCCGCCGCCGTCCTTGTACGCATATTTGAGGTTGGCGACATAAGTATCCTGATATATATCGTATATCGCGCTGCAGTAGCTGATGTGGGGGTAGCCGGACGCGTCAAGATCGATCGAGGTATTGGCGCCGTAACAATCGCCGCTGTCCGCCGTCTCCGTATGCCAGCCGCCGGCGTCCTTATAAGCATGCTTGAGATTATATAAAGGTTCTCCGTATGGACCTGAGTTGTACCACTCGAGGTAGCTGATATGGGGGTAGCCGGACGCATCAAGGGTTATTGAGGTGTATAGACCCGAGTTGGCGCCGGCGCCGTCCGCCTGCTCGGTGTGCCAGCCGCCGGCATCTTTATACGCATACCTCAGGTCACCGTTTGTCGCATCGTAGTAGCTGACGCGCGGATAGTTGGATGTATCCAGGGCCAGGGACGTATATTGTCCCACGTTGGCGCCTGCGCCGTCGACCGTCTCGGTGTACCAACCGCCGGCGTCCTTGTACGCATATTTCAGGTCGCTGTTAGTGATGTCGTAATAACTGATATGTGGATAACCGGAAGTATCGATCTTAATCGAGGTCCATTGACCCACGTTAGAACTTGCGCCGTCGACCGTCTCCGGCAGCCAGTTAGATCCAAAAGCCTGCGGTGTTGCGGCAAAGAAGCAGCATAGAATACCAATCCCTACGACAAAACTCAGGGTTAGGAGGCTGTTTTCACGTTTGCCGGAAGCAATTCTTTGGTGTTTTTCCAAAACCATGGACTTACCCCGGTTTCATGTCACCGCACTCTTACATGGATGCTCCGAAGCGTTTTGCCTTAAACCATTATTAGCCTAATCTTTTCATCCGCTTGAGCATTACCACCGCTTCCGCCCGGGTCGCGTTATCCTTGGGCGCGAATTTGTTGCCGGGCAGACCTCTCAAAAGCTCTTCCTGCACGGCCGCAGCGGCTGCCTGCCGCGCCCAGGCGCCGATTCTCCCTTCATCAATGAACTGCGCCAGCAAGCCGTCGACATCCGGAACAACAACCTGTTTGCCGCCTTTCTCAAGCCCCCGGACAACCATGGCCGCGAGTTCTTCACGAGTGATGTAAGCGTTCGGTTTGAACCTGCCGTCGCCGTAGCCGTGTACCAGACCGTTGGCGAAAGCCGTCTCCACCGCCCCGTAGTACCATGCTCCCGTATAAACGTCTTTAAAGTTCTTAACGGCCGGCTTCGTTTCCGGAATATCCAGACAGCGGATGAGGAAGGCGGCGAACTGCGCCCGGGTCAGGCGCGCGTTGGGCTCGAACTTATTGTTGCCCATGCCCTTGACGTACCCCAGGCCCGCCATGATCTCGATGTCGCCTTGCGCCCAGTGTCCCTTGGTGTCCGAAAAAGTCACCCGCGGATATACGGTGAAGCTTTTTGCCGTTTCAGCGACCGCCGTACCGTTTTCCATCACGACCTTGGCGTGGACGGTATAAGCCCCGGGAAGCAGTTCACCGGCGGGGGTCAGACTTGCTTGCAACTGCCGGGACATTGTTGGGATTACATTGGCGGCCGTGAGCGGGATGTCGGCTGTGGCCCTGGTTAGGCCCTGCGCATCGGTAATACGCGCCTCACCTTTGATCTTAAAATGGTGGTTCCCCGTATTCTTGAATACAACCGACACACTCACCGGCCGGCCTTTCTCGACGCTCCCCACGGTGAGGTTCGATATCTCCCCGGTGTGCGTGAGGCCGGAATCTTTAATAGTCAGTTTTACCGGCACAGCGATACCCTGGCTGACGGTCAACATACCCCCACCCGTCGGAACGGTATAGATTCTTATAATGGCGTATCTCCCGCCGGAACCGACGCCGGCAGGCACGTTAATTAAAGCGTTGACCTGTCGGGCGGAACCCGGTTCGACGCGGAAGGAACTCCGGTCAAGAGAAATAAAGCTCCGCGCTGAATAGGGACTGGTATCCAGGTGCGGGGGCAGCGATTTGGTTACGCCGTCAAGCTGCTGCCCAAGGCCCTCAACCCTTACCTGCATGTCGGTGGCGGAATCGTTCTCTCCCAGGTTGACCAGCATGGTATGCTTATAGGTCGCACCCGGCGAAACCTCTATGTCGACCGTGGCGCCCACAACGCTCAAAGTAGCGTTTGCAGCAAAAGGAAATACTCCCGATAAAAGAACCGAAAACAATAATGCAATCCATAAAACACGGCAACGCTGTACCATCCTTTTAACCCCCATGTAATCTTATTGTCGGCACGCGGAACCGCCGGCAACAGTCTAAAAACATGATGCGCCGTGCAAAGGATGAGTTTCCCCGGCTGCCGCCGTCACCGTGATTTTCGACCCGGTCTACAAGCCATGGACTATTCTGCGGGAACCGTCACCCTGCAGTACTGAAGGCTCACAGCCGCTTTGTAAGGTGTTATTCCATATTAGACTTTAAATTGTGCCAATTTGTTCCCTGAGTGCTGAAATGGAAATACAAGTGTGCCGGCACCGATACGGTCCCGGCACGGTAGTTCAACGTAAAAGCCCGGCCTTTAATCCTGAGCGGGCCCTTTGTCCTAACTTGTATACGCGGCCTCGAAGTACAGGGTGATGCTGTAACCCGCAGCCTGCTCGTCCGCCCAGGAGACGTACTGCCGGACGCTGAAGTCGGTCACGTTGTATTCGCCCGTGGCGCCGTTTATCGCGCCCGCATTCTCCAACGTTATCGTCGTTGCCGCCGCGGTGGGAAGGGCCTGGTACGCGGCGACGTCGCCGCCCTTCACGTACAGCGGGTCAGTCAGGACGTTGGCGCCGGACACCATCTTCCCGATGTTCGTATCCTGTTTGTTGTCCCTCACCACCAGAGAAACCGTTTTGGTAGAATTGTTGGCGTATACGCACAGTACCGAATCTCCGCTGGTGGTGTTTCCCGGTACCGTGAAGCTCCCGAGAGCGATCGTTGCCGGCGTGGTCAACGAAATCGATTCAGCGATGGTTCCGGTTACCTCGGTGGTGTCCGTAACCGCTAACGCCGCGCCGGGTACGGAGACGACAAGGAGCAGGACACAGATGACCGCTAACCATTTCTTCACGCCTCATACCTCCTTATCCTAAAGATTCGCGTCGTATCGACATTATCTTACATTTTCCGAGCCTGGTTCCGCATCGGACCATAGTCTCATTTTTACTGGGGCTTCAGCCTCCTTCCCCAAGGGGCCTTCGACCTATCTTTAAAATATTCGGACAAAATCCTTAGGACTTGATCAAATATGTCGATTTTTGGACAAATATCCGAAAGGGAAAATATCCCTTAATCCTCGATATATGGCCACCTCCGGCCTTCGGTCGCAGCTTCTTCTCACGTTGCCGCCGACCGCTAGCAATACGAAGAAAAGGAAAACCCCTGGTTAAGAATGATTAAACGAATTCTTTTCCCAAGGGTACTATCGAACACCCAACGAAGCTATGGCCGCAGGAACCTTTTTTTAAGGGAATTGTCTTTAGTCTCGAACCCATACCGTAGATGGGAATACTACTGAAAGGCGCTTACAGCTTGAGCGCCGCCAGTGTTTCCTTTAAATCCCCGGCAAGGTCGTCGAGCATAGCGCAGGCCCGGGCCACGCCCTCGATCAGCGCGGTCTGCGCTTCCGATGCGGAAGTCACTCCCGCCAAGGCGGCGCTGAAATCCTTACTGGCCTCGACGGTTTCCTCTATCCGGGCCGTTACGGCTTTTACCTCGTCCACCAGACTGCTGAAAGCTTCCGTCGCACCCTTGGTTGCGGCCCGCCCCTGGCCTACCAGCCGGCGGTCCTCTTCAACCGAAGTTATCACTGCGCGGGTGTGCTCCTGGACCGATTCAATAAGCTTCATAACGTCCTTCGTCGACCTGGCGGCCTCCTGGGCGCGGACGCGTATCTCGCGCACAAGGTCTCCAAAGACGCCTTCCCGGGCGCCCCCGTTCTCCTCTGTAAGCTCCGCCGCCGCCTTCCGGGAGAGCAGGTCCGCCTGGTCGGCGAACTGGGAGATGAACTCCACGGTCTGCCTTACGTCCGTCAGGGCCGCACTGAGGTCCCTTACCGCCTGGCTGGCGCGGGTGGCCACCCGCGCCGTGGACTCCATTTGCGCCAAAACACCGGCGGTCGTTTCCTTAAGATTTTCCGCCTGCGCTGATGTCCGCTCCGATACGCCGGCAAGCGCCCCGGCGCGGTCATTGAGGTCCGCGATCGTCGCCACGGTCCGGCTTAAGACGGCCGTTGTTTCGGTCGACATCACTACGGCCTCCTGTGCTCTCCCCCGAAGGTCGGCCGCAAAACCGTCCATTTCCCCGGCTTTTGTTTGAATGCGTTCCGTCAAATCGCGGAGATTGCCGAGCATGGCGGCAAACGACCGGGCCAGTTGTCCGACCTCGTCACGCGAAGCTATTTCAAGCTCTTGCGGCGTGAGGTCCCCGCGGGCGATTCTGTTCACCTGCTCTTCAATTTTTCTTACCGGGTCGGAAATTGTGCGGGAAATATAAAGGGCCGCGGCAATACCGAAAAGGAGACTTAGAATGCCGAACGCTGTGAACAGCCCGACTACCCGGCGCACCCAATCGGCGTTGGCCGCCAACGCCTTGTCCATCAGGTCCTGCTGGTAGCCGATAAAGTCTTCCCCCTGGGCGATGACGCCGCGCACGGTGCCACGCTGGGCTACGGTAAGCCGGATAACTTCGGCAAGTTTTTCCTGGTCCGAGAGCCCAGGACGCTCCCTGACGGCGACAATACTTTGCGCATAGACGTCCGTGAACCCGGTCACCGTCCGACTAAGGTTGGCAAACAGCACTTTTTCTTCATCGGAAGTCAACCCCGCTTCAATTTCGACCAGCGACGCATTGACGCGCTCGGCCTGACGGCGGAACTCCGCTTCGTATTCCTCGCGGCCGGTCAGGAGGTAGGTGCGAAGCATGAGCGCTTCGTATTCCACGGCAAGTAGAAGGTCCTTCGTTTCACTGACCAATAGGACGCGATGATTGATCAGGCTGCTGTAAGACTGTTCCATCCGGTGCATACTAAGCAGCGCCAGTGTGCCCAGGACCGAAAAAATCAAAAACACACTTACGTACCAGGCCAGAATTTTGTGCTTAATGTCCATCCAGGTTATTTCCCCCTTAATATAACGCTCGACCATCACTACGGCGACATGGACGAACACGAACTGTAATTCACTTCACAACCGCATTATACTTCCTACGGGCGCAAGGTATCAATTACAAAGTGGCGCTTGCGCGTCACCGAGTAACAAAAAAAGCAGGGTAATAAACCCTGTCCTAAGGGTGAACCTTTCCGCCCGTAAAAATGTGCCTTTACCCC
>JAGUUY010000234.1 GCA_020063185.1 Bacillota bacterium | reverse complement strand
CACTTCCGGGCCGGGGGCTACGAACCTGGTGACCGGGATTGCCACGGCCAGTATGGATTCGAGTCCCGTCGTGGCCATTACCGGACAGGTACCCACCCCGCTCATCGGGCGCGACTCGTTTCAGGAAGCGGATATCTGCGGCATCACGCTGCCCGTTACCAAGCACAACTTTCTGGTCAAAGACGTGAGCGATCTCGCCCGTATAATTAAGGAGGCTTTTTACATCGCTACCACGGGACGTCCCGGGCCGGTCCTGGTGGACGTACCCAAAGATGTTTCCGCCGGTACCGCAAGGTACGTGGAACCGGGCCCGGTCGAACTCCCGGGCTACACGCCCGTGTTGGAGCCGGACCCCGCTGCGGTGCTTGAGGCGGCGAAGCTTATCGCCGAGGCACAGCGCCCGGTGATCTACGCGGGGGGCGGTACGGTCTCTTCGGGTGCGCACGAGGAGTTGCTGCGGCTGTCGGAGCTGATCATGGCGCCGGTTACCACCACGCTCATGGGCATCGGCGGTTTTCCCGGCAACCACCCGCTTGCCCTCGGGATGCTCGGGATGCACGGTACAAGGTACGCCAACTACGCGGTATGCGAGTGCGACCTGCTTGTTGCCGTGGGCGCCCGGTTTGACGACCGGGTAACGGGCAAAATCGAGACGTTCGCGCCGGAAGCGAAAATAATACACATCGACATTGATCCGGCGGAGTTCGGTAAAAACGTCCGCGTCAACGTACCCATCGCGGGCGATGTCCGCCGGGTGCTGCAGAAACTCCTGGAAGTGCTCCAGGGCGCGTCGCACCAGGCCTGGGTCGACAAGGTGAACAAGTGGAAAAAGGAGTATCCGCTGCAGTTCGACGCTGGCGGGTTGAAGCCCCAGTCCATCATCAGGGAACTGGACCTGCTTACCGCGGGCAACGCCCGGATCACCACCGAAGTGGGCCAGAACCAGATGTGGGCGGCGCAGTATTTAACACACACGAAACCCCGTTCGTTTATTTCCTCGGGGGGGCTGGGAACCATGGGCTTCGGTTTTCCGGCGGCTATCGGCGTGCAGGTGGCGTGCCCGGAAGAAACGGTTTTTGATATCGCGGGCGACGGGTCGATACAAATGAACATTCAAGAACTGGCCACCGTTGTAAGCCATGATCTACCCGTCAACGTGGCGATTATGAACAATGGGTTCCTCGGTATGGTGCGCCAGTGGCAGGAGTTGTTCCACCAGCGGCGGTACTCGTACACCGAGATATACGGCCCGGACTTTGTGAAGGTGGCGGAGGCTTACGGCGCCGAGGGCATCCGGGTGACCAAACCCAACGAAGTCAGACCGGCGCTTGAACAGGCCATAGCTTCATCCAAACCGGTTTTCATCGATTTTGTGGTTGAGCGGGAGGAAAATGTGGTTCCCATGGTGCCGCCCGGCGCGTCTTTGAGCAACATGCTGGGCTAACCTGCACTAAGGAGGTTGTTGCGCGTGCGCCATACCTTGGCAGTTCTGGTAGAAAACAATCCCGGGGTCCTTGCGCGGGTGGCGGGGCTGTTCAGCCGCAGGGGCTTCAACATTGAAAGCCTGGCGGTCGGGCAGACAGAGAATCCTTCCGTTTCGCGCATGACAATTATGGTCGAAGCCGACGAGCGGGTGCTCGAGCAGGTAATCAAGCAGCTCCGCAAGCTGATTGAGGTTTTAAAGGTACAGGACGTCACCAAGGAGGAACACGTCGACCGGGAACTCGCGCTCATGAAGGTAAACGCGGAGCCGTCCAAGCGGGCGGAAATCATTCAGATCGTGGAGATTTTCCGGGCCCACATTGTGGACATAGGCAGAAAGACCATGATCGTGGAAGTGACCGGGGACGAAGGCAAGGTCAACGCGCTGGAGAACGCGCTGCGGCCTTTCGGTTTGAAGGAACTGGTGCGTACGGGCAAAGTGGCCATGCTCCGCGGCGCCAGGGATATGGCGACAAACGGTAAGGAGGTGCAGGAATGATACGGATCTACTACGACCGGGACGCCGACCCGGGTATGTTGGCGGGGAAAACCATAGCGGTGATGGGTTACGGGAGCCAGGGGAGGGCCCAGGCCCAAAACTTAAAGGACAGCGGCATCGACGTGATCGTGGGCCTGCGGCCTGCAAGTCCCTCCGCGGCCCGGGCCCGGGAGGACGGGTTGGCGGTTGTGCCGGTGGCGGAGGCCGCCGGCAGGGCGGACATTATTCAGATGCTGATCCCTGACGAGCAGCAGGCGAAGGTATACAGGGAGGACGTGACGCCGCGCCTTACTTCCGGCAAGGCCCTGATGTTTTCGCACGGTTTTAACATCCATTTCGGGCAGATCATACCGCCGGCGGACGTCGACGTTTTTATGGTCGCGCCGAAAAGTCCCGGGCCTATGCTCCGGCGTCTCTACACCGAAGGGGCGGGCGTTCCGGGGCTGATCGCGGTACACCAGGACCACAGCGGCCAAGCGAGAGCGCTCGCCCTGGCGTACGCCCGGGGCATCGGTCTGACACGGGCCGGGGTGTTTGAGACTTCTTTCCGAGAAGAAACGGAAACGGACCTCTTCGGGGAGCAGTGCGTACTCTGCGGCGGGGTAACGGAACTTGTCAAGGCCGGCTATGAGACCCTGGTCGAGGCGGGGTACGCGCCGGAAATCGCTTATTTTGAGTGCCTCCACGAGCTGAAACTGATCGTCGACCTGATTTACGAAGGCGGCCTCACGGAAATGCGCCGCCGGGTCAGCAACACGGCCGAGTACGGGGACTACAAAACGGGGCCGCGCATCATCGACGACCGGGTCCGGGAAGAGATGAAGCGTGTGCTGGCGGAAATTCAAGGCGGGCAGTTCGCCCGGGAATGGGTGCTGGAGAACCAGGCCAACCAGCCGGTGCTTCAGGCCGTCCGCCGCCGGGAGCGCGAGCAGCAGATAGAACAAATCGGTCAGGAACTGCGCGGGATGATGTCCTGGTTGCGGAAATAGTGGTCGGACGTTTGAGGTTAAAAGTCCAAAGTCCAAAGTCAGGCCGAAGACTTCGGACTGAGGACTAATCAAGATGCAATCGGTTGGGGAGGGTAAGGCAATGATCACGGTTGGGGAAGCGGTTATCCGGTGCCTCGAGAAAGAAGGCGTAGACCTTGTCTTCGGCTACCCGGGCGGGGCGGTGCTGCCGGTTTATGATGCGCTGTACGGGGCGAAAATAAAGCACGTTCTGGTGCGCAACGAGCAGGGCGCCGTACACGCCGCAAACGGTTACGCCCGGTCGACGGGAAGGGTCGGGGTTTGTTTTG
>JAGUUY010000224.1 GCA_020063185.1 Bacillota bacterium | reverse complement strand
TACGGGCGGGGTGGAAAGCGGCCCACGGTCACGGACGCTAACCTGGTGCTCGGCCGGCTGGGCCGTACGGGGTTCGCGGGAGGCGGCGAACTGGATATCGAACTTGCTGCCCGGTCGATTGAGATGGAAGTTGCCGGACCGCTCGGGCTGACACTGGAGGCAGCTGCGGAAGGTATCATTAAAGTGGTCAACGCCAACATGGTCCGGGCCATACGGGTAGTCTCGGTGGAAAAGGGCTACGACCCGCGGGAGTTCACCCTGGCGGCTTTCGGCGGGGCCGGACCGCTGCACGCCGTCGAACTGGCACGTGAGCTCGGCATACCCCGCGTAGTTGTTCCCAGGTACCCCGGCGTTACATCCGCGTGGGGAATGCTCGCGGCAGACGTCCGGCGGGACTATTCGCTCACCCACGTAGCGGCACTGATTCCTGAGGCGTACGCCGAAATAGCGGCGCACCTGGAACAGTTGGTGCGGCGGGCCGAGAATGACCTGGCCCGGGACGGGTTTGACAAAGAGCGGATGGGGCTTTTCAAGCGGGTTGACGTGCGCTATAAGGGACAGTCTTATGAACTCACGCTGCCCTTCCCCGACGTTTGGCCGGGCGAAGCGGCCGTCAACTCCATGGCCGAGATTTTTCACGACCTGCATCACAGGCAATACGGGTATCGGCGCGACGGCGCGGCACTGGAGGTCGTCACCCTGCGCCTGGCGGCGACCGGCAAGTTTCCGGAATTCAGCCCCGCAGCAGGGACCGGAGCCGGCTTTGGCAGTGGTGCGGGCGGTAGGTGGGTCTATTTTTCGGGGAGCTATGCTTACGTCCCGGTATTTGAAAGACAGCGGATTAGTGAGGGCTGGGAGGTCGAAGGGCCGGCCGTCGTGTCCCAGGACGATTCCACGACGTTGGTCTGGCCGGGGGACCGCGTGTGGTGCGATTGCAGGGGAAATTTGATCATCGAAACGGTGGTGCGTAGATGAAAACGGATCCGGTGACGCTGGAAGTTTTGCGGAACGCGTTTCAGTCCGCGGCTGAAGAAATGGGTGTAACGCTCACGCGCACTGCCCTGTCACCGAATATTAAGGACCGGCGGGACTGCTCAACGGCCATATACACACCGGGGGGTAAGTTGGTCGCTCAGGCCGAGCACATCCCGCTTCACCTGGGGCTGATGCCCGCGGTGGTGAAGAAGGTTCTAGAGTTTTACCCCCCGGATGAACTGGCGCCGGGAGATGCCGTGATCATCAACGACCCATACGTGAGCGGTTCGCACCTGCCGGACGTGTGCATCATTACGCCGGTTTTTGCGCGGGGTTTACTCTTGGCAATTACGGCCAACCTGGCACACCACGTCGACGTCGGCGGCACGGCCCCGGGCAGCATGTCTACCACGGCGACGGACATTTTCCAGGAGGGGATAAGGATACCACCGGTGAAGCTTTACCGGGGCGGGCGGTTAAACCGAGACTTGTTGGAAGTCCTGGCGCACAACGTCAGGACCAGGGAAGAGTTTTTCGGGGATATCCAGGCCCAACTCGCGGCCAACGAGGCGGGCCGGCAGAGGTTGGCGGAGTTGGCCGCCAAGTATGGGGTTGAGAAACTTCAATACTATATGCGCGAGATCATCGATTACGCGGAGCGCCGGTTTCGCGCGGCCTTGCGGGAGATACCGGCAGGTACTTACCGGTGCAGCGATTTTCTGGAGGGGGACGGTGTAAGCGCGGACCTGATTGAAATCGCCGCGGCGGTACAGATCGGTGATGGTGATGTAAAGGTTGACTTTACGGGCACGAGCCCTCAGGCGAGGGGGCCGGTCAACGCCACGCGCGGCGTAGCCCTGGCCTGTGTTTACTTTGCGGTAAAAGCGGTCGCCGACCCGGACCTGCCTTCAAGCGAGGGCATCGCCCGGGTGATTGAGGTCATCACCCCGCCAGGGACGCTGGTCAACCCCTGCTTTCCGGCGCCGGTGGCCCACGCAAACATCAATACGGCGCAGCGAATCGCCGACGTGGTGCTGGGGGCGCTGGCCCAGGCGGCGCCCGAGAAGGTGACCGCCGCAGGGACGGGGAGTATGAGCAACTTCACTGTCGGCGGCAAGGACGCAGGGCAGCGCTATTACTCCTACGTCGAGACTTACGGTGGCGGGCAGGGCGCTATGGACGGGCGGGACGGCATGGACGGTGTTCATGTGAACATGACCAATACCTTTAACACTCCCATAGAAGTCATCGAAATGAACTACCCGCTGCTGGTGGAGCGTTACGGGTTGGTCCCGGACTCGGGAGGGGCTGGTGAGTTCAGGGGCGGGACCGGGCTGGTCCGGGAAATCAACGTCCTCGAGGACGCCGTCGTTTCGGTAAGCACCGAAAGGAAGGCAGTCAGACCGTGGGGTCTGGCCGGGGGACATCCGGGCGGCGGTTCGCGGTGCCTGGTATATGTAGGCGGCGGGGACGCGGCGGAGATGCCCGCGAAGTTCACGCGGGAGGTGCCGGGCGGCACGACCGTCGTGCTGGAGACGGCCGGGGGCGGCGGGTTCGGAAACTCCTTCCGGCGGTCGCCGGAGGCGGTAAGGCGCGATGTGGTCGGCGGGTTGGTCTCAAGAGAGGCGGCGTTCAATCAGTACGGGCTTGTGCTGGACGACGCTTTTAACATAGACTGGGAGGGTACACGGGAAAAACGGGATAGGAGATAGAATTCAGAATGTAGAATATAGAAGATATTCAGTATTAGCTTGAACGTCGCACGTCGAACGTAATAGGAGGCGGTTAGGTGAATTTCTTCGTCCGAGTAAGGGAAAGTATCACAGACTTTGGTGCTTACAAGCGGTTTGCAGCCGAACCGTTCAATAAGGCCTTCGGTTATCTGGCGCTGTTGGTCCTGGTGCTTGGGCTGCCGTTTCTCATCTACACGGCGACCAGGTTTCATTCCGGAATTAACAAAGCGGCGGACCTTTTTCGTCAATCCTGTCCGGACTTTACTTTTGAGAACGGGGAACTGACCGTTCATGCCGCCATGCCGATAATTATCCAGGACGGTGATTCCTACATGGTGGTGGATACCACCGGTGGGACGGACGAAGGCGTTTTGGAAGATTACGAGAGCGGGATGTTTCTTTCACAAACAAGGGCGGTCATCAAACAGAACCGTTATGAAACAAGGGAGGTCGATTTGTCCCAACTAAAAGAGTTGACGGTAACAAAGGCCGACGTTGAAGAATGGCTCCCCGGTTTGAAGGCGTTCAGCGTGTTTATTGTGGTCTTCGGACTGGTTTACATGCTGTCGGCCAAGCTTCTTGGCGCGGTAATTATGGGCCTCATCTGCCTGTTGCTGGCGACGGTCCAAAAAGCCGAGCTTACATACGGGAGCAGTATCGCCATTAGTATTTACGCCCTCACTTTACCCACCGTTTTTCAGACGCTGCAGAAGATTTTTTTAACACAGTTCCCGCATCCGGGCCTGGTATATTATGTGGTTCTCGCCATGTACCTTTGGTTCGCTGTGCGGGCGAACAAAAGTGATGACCTAACCGCAAGCCCGATCAGCTGATTCCTTAAGGTTTCTTTTCATCAGGCGCCGTTACAAACAATCCGCCGGATACTTTACCCGGCTTTCCCGCACGGGGGTATTTTCGCCGTTATGCCGGAACCGATTGCCTTTCCCACCCATATTATGAAACAGATGTTTTACCGAAAAACTTCTCCTTACGGGGGAAGTATGGGGTGGGCTGATCATGGTTCCGATAAAACAGAAAGGGAAGCCCCGCGTCACGTACCGGCAGGTCCCGCCGCCGCCGCCCTGCCCGGGATTTCTGTATACGGTGGCGCCCGGCGATACTTTATATATCCTTTCCACCCGCTTCGGTACGCCGCTTAACGACATCGTCGCCGCCAACCCGCAGATAACAAATCCCGATTTGATATTTCCGGGTCAAAGGATATGCATTCCGCTCCCGCCCGCACCGGCTGTGTGCACGGGTTTCTTCCATACGGTGGCGCCCGGGGAAAACTTGGTGGAACTATCCCGGCGGTTTGGGGTCCGGGTTGTGGATATCTTAATCGCCAACCCGCAAATTATCAACCCGGAGTTAATTTTTGCGGGTCAGGTAATATGCATTCCAATACCGCCTCCGGCTGATATTCCATGCCCGGGTTTCTTTTATGAAGTAGCTCCCGGTGAGACTTTGAGCGAACTTGCCCGGCGCTTCGGCGTCACCGTGCAGCAGATATTCGCCGCCAACCCGCAAATTGTGGATGTGAATAAGATCTTCGCCGGGCAAATCATCTGCATCCCTGCCGGTACTTAAGTTATATAGGTGCTAAAACCCTTCAGCGCTGCCGGCCTTCTCTCTTGAGTCGACTGATTAACGGCGGGTCGACCGGGAGCGGGGGCAGCGCCTCTATTCTTTCGGCGGTGACGCTTACTCCTTCACCCCGCCGGTGCAGGGTGCCGGTTACTTTCAAGGGGCCGCGTTCCGGGCCGAAAATCAGGTGGCCGTACTTCTGGTAAATGTCTTCGAATACGGTTACATCGGTTAGCCCGGTCTCGTCCTCCAGAGACAGGAAAACGACTATTTTACCGCTCCTGGTGGGCGGGCGGTGCGGCCTTACGGCCAACCCGGCTGCTTTAACCGGCATTCTGCCGGGGAGGCGGCGCAGTTGCCTGCTCGTCAGGTACCCCTCTTTTTGCAGGAGACTTCGCCAGAAGGTCATGTAATGCCGGCCGACCTCAAAGCCGAGAACCCTGTATTCAAGCGCGTATTTCCCCGCGGGCGAAAAATCGGGTACGCCGGCCAGGGGTCCGTAATCCAGAGTTCCCTGCCGTGAGGCGGCCAGGATACCTTCGGGCAGCCGGCCAAGCAGTTCCCGCCGGTTGGGGTGAAGCGCGTCGAAGGCCCCGCAGAGGACCAGGTTTTCCAGGATGTCCCTGTCCACCCGGGTGCGGCGGTAAAAATCGGGGAGCGAGACAAAGGGACGTGCGGAGCGTTCCCGGAGGATGGCCGCAAGGGCGCCGCGGCTTATGTCCTTAACCCAGCTCAAGGGGATGCGGAGGGCGCCGTTTTCCACCGCGAACTTCGCACCACTCACGTTGACG
Source organism: Bacillota bacterium (assembly GCA_020063185.1). Lineage (GTDB taxonomy): Bacteria > Bacillota > Desulfotomaculia > Desulfotomaculales > Ammonificaceae > SURF-55. The sequence continues at coordinate 2,067 of JAGUUY010000224.1, read as the reverse complement.
TCCGGCGGCAGGAATTTGATCCCCCTCGCCCGGGCTTCGTTGGCGAGTGTGGCGATGGAATAGAAACCCATGGGCTGGTTGTTGAGGAGAGCGGTGTAGAAGTGGACGGGATGGTGGGCGGACAGATATGCGGTCCAGTATGCCGTGGTGGCGAAGGCCGCCGCATGGGCCTCGCAAAAACCGTAGCTGGCGTAACCTTCGAGGCAAGCGAAGACCTCCCGGGCATTTTTCTCAGCAACGCCCCCGGCCACCGCGCGGTGCACGAATTCCTCACCGACGGTCTGCATCTCGCGGTGGGAACGGGCGTGGGTCATGAGGCGGCGCAGCCGGTCGGCCTCGCCCGGAGAGAAACCTGCCAGTTCGGTGGCGATGGCGATCACCTGTTCCTGAAAAAGGACCACTCCGCAAGTTTTCTCTAAAATCGGGGCCAGCTTCGGGTGTGGGTAAACGACCGGTTCCTGCCCCAGCCGGCGCGCGACAAAGGGGTCTACCATGTTGCCCTTGATCGGGCCGGGGCGGATCAGTGCCAGGCTGGCGACCACGTCTTCGATGTTTTCCGCCTGGAGTCTTGACTGTAAGGCGCGCTGCGCCGGACTTTCGAGCTGAAATACCCCCATGGTCTCACCCCGGTTGAGCAGCCGGTAGGTCGCCCTGTCGTTCAGGGGCAGCTTTTCGTAGCAGAAGCCGGGACGGGCGGCCGAAATTCCTTCAGCCGCGTCGTCCAAAACGCTCAAGGCCTTCAAACAGAGAAGGTCGAGTTTAACAAGGTGCAACTCCTCCACGTCGTCCCGGTCGAACTGGGCGATGCGCACTCCTTTGGCCGCCAGTTGCAGCGGTGTCACGTCGGTGACGGGGCCGCCGGTGACAATCAACCCCCCACGTGCGTGCCGAGAAACCGGGGAAAGCCGGCGATGCGGGCGCAGAAGTCGAGAAGCCGCCGGTAACGCTCCTGTTTCCACGGACCGCGCCGCAGTTCGGGGAAATGATCGAGGGCTTCGGCGATCCGGTCGGCGGCGATGGGGGGCAAGCTCTTGGCGAGGGCATCTATTTCGTCAGGCAGGTGTCCCAGGACTTTGCCGATGTCGCGCACGGCGGACCGGGACTGGTAGGTGGAGTAGGTGGCCACGGCGGCGACGTTTTCCTCGCCGTACTTTTCGTACACGTAACGTGATACCTCATCCCGGCGGCGCGAGTCAAAGTCGATGTCGATATCCGGTTTTTCCGCGCGTTCAAGGCTCAGAAAGCGTTCGAAGACCAGGTTGCGCGCGACGGGGTCGACCTCGGTGAGGTAAAGGCAGTAGGCGACGGCGCAGGCGCCGGCCGAGCCGCGCCCGGAGCAGCGGATACCCTTAGAGCGGGCGTGGTTGACTACGTCCCAGACGACGAGAAAATAGTCGGCGAAGCCGAGTTGGGCGATAACGTTGAGTTCTTTCTCGATGCGCGCGCGGGCGGTCGGGGTGAGGCGGCGGTACCGTTCCCGCGCGCCCCGGTAGACCAGTTCCCGCAAAAGAGCGTCCGGTGACTGTCCCTCAGTTAGAGGGAACTTCGGGTAGCGTTTTTGATCCGTGAATACGGGTACGCACATGGCGGCGATTGCCGCCGTATTCCGCAGCGCCTCGGGATACGACGCGAAGAGGGTGCGCATCGCCGCCGGACTTTTGAGATATTTTTGGTCGTTCAAAGGGCGTTCCGGGTGGACTTCCTCGACGGAAATTCCCAGCCGCACGCAGGTGAGCAGGTCATGGACCGGGAAGTCCCGCCCCCGCGTATGATGGACGTTGTGGGTAGCCGCAACCGGGATGCCGAGCGTCCGTCCCAGTTCCAGGAGCGTCTTGTTCAAAAAGCGGTTGCCCGGCAGTAAGGTGTCTTGAAGTTCAAGGTAAAAGGCCTTTCCCCACAGATCAAGGCAGCGGCGCGCGGCCTGCTTTGCTGCTTCGGATTTGCCGCGGAGGATGAGGGAAGGGATCTCTCCCCGGCGGCAGCCGGAAAGGGCGATCAGCCCTTCGCGGTATGCCTCGAGGTCGCCCCATGCGCATCGGGGTTGCCCGCGGGGGTTGAGATCGGAAG
>JAGUUY010000226.1 GCA_020063185.1 Bacillota bacterium | reverse complement strand
TCTTAAAGCATTAAGCCGGAGTTCCCCACTGGTTTGGTAGCTTGTCTCGGTTCGGGGGCGGTGGGGTTTGAGGTTTCCTACAGTGTGTTGACACGATCCCTCCAGCGCTGCCGCCTTGACCGCTCGCTGCCGCTGCGGTATACTTTTGTTAGTCAATTATTTTCCTCCCTGCCCGGCTGTCCCGCCGGGCTCTGTTTTTTTTACTGGCCGTTGCCGCCGCTCGTCTGGCTCTCCAGCCATTTGCGTAATCCGTCACGGTTCACGCGCCAGCCACGCCCTATTCGCAGGGCCGGGAACCCCCGCGTATGGGCAAGCTCCAGCGCCCGCCTGTAGCCACAGTTCAGAAAGTCAGCTAATTCCCAAAGGTTCATGATCGCCGGCAATTGCCCCCAGTCTTTAAGCTGTCTGGTTGCCATTGTCGATCACCTCCTCGAAAAGTTCGCGCTCACTCATACCCAAAGCCTCAGATATTAGCCGTCGGTACTTCGGATACGGGTAAAGCCTACCGCGCTCAAGGTGATTTACAAGCGGAGGCGGTAACCCTGTTTTTCTCGCCAGTTCGGCCTGGCTCATATTTAGTTGTTGCCGTCTTTTTACTACAGCCCTAAGCAAGGCACGTACCCCCCTTTTTCAACTCGTTGGTTTAATGATATAATCGGCGTGACAATTGGGGACAGACGGGGGAGAGAAAATGTTTGGCGTTGTTATGGCAACGGTGGCAAGGACGCTTTCAGGGTGGGACGAGGTGGCTTTCGACGGCGAAAACTTCACCTTCAAAGGGCCGCTCTTTAATTTTGTCCAGCCCAAAGCAAAAGGAGGAAAGGGGTTTTTCCCCTTTAATAATGCCTTTTGGCAAGATGTGCGCCAGGCCCATTTTGACCTGGCTGAAGCCAAAACGGATAAAGTTCGCTTTTTCCTGCAACGGTGGGGGCCTCTGCGGGAGGAGGAAGACCGGCCTGGAGCCGATCTTATTCTGCCGGTCGGACGGTTAAAGCAGGCCGTCACCTGGTTCCAAACCTTGACCGCGTTATGGGAAAACGTCCGTGTCGGTCGGGCGGGGTATATCCGCGAAGTCCTGTCCGCCCCTGACAGCAAAGAACCCTGGGCAGCTTATATCCCGCCGGACGGGGAAAAGCCATATCTCAGCATTTATAACCCTCCCTTCCGAAAAGGGCTTTACGCCTTCCCGAAAGATGATGGGGCCGCTCTTGAAGAGACCGCCCGGTTTATAATGCAGGCTTTTACCGAGTTCCTGCAACGCATCCCCTTAACCGTCGAAGTCAAGGGAACACAGCCCTTCTGGTGCTTCCAGCCGCAAGACTGGCTTGAAGTCGCCGTTTGTGATTTTTACTTAGAGCAAATGGCAGGGAATAGACTCTGTAAATGCGGGTGCGGTTTACCGGCCAGGCCGAGAGGGGACTACTTCAACGATACCCACGCGGCCAGCTACCGAAAGCGGAAGCAGCGTGAACGTAAAAAAGGAGCCGGCGTTTGCCCTGTTTGCGGTCATACCCTTGAAGGGGAGGAAGTCCGCCGGGCAGCACAGATAATTTCCAACCTAAAAAAGGACCATACCTGCTAACCCTTGCCGCAACCGCATTAGCGGGCACGAATTTTTACCCTTACCCGTACCCTTACCGGGTGAATTTTGTGCTTCCAACCCGGCTTTTACTTACATTTCCAATTCCGTAAAGCCTTGATATTACTGCATTTTACGTTAGCGGACTTTAGCGGAATTATGCGCCACATCCCTTACAAGCAAGGGGTCGTAGGTTCAAATCCTACATCGCCCACCATAAACGTACCAAGGCTTTCGGTTGAGAAGGCCTTTTTATTTGTGCTGCATCAAGGCGTTTAATTCCCATGTGTTGTGGTTACCGCCTACAGCCCTTACAAGAGACACAGCCGTTCTTAGGATTTGCCGGGTCACCACCGCCGGGTAGAATTTTATCCGCATAGACGGACTCCGTATTCGAGAGTTTCCACAGGCCGCGGTTGTGAAGCCGGGCCTCGGCCTGGTACTGTTTGAAGAAGTACGCGTACTTTACGTTCGGCGGAACCGTCATGAGTTGCGCGTAACCTTCATAAAGCAGCCGGGCATTGAACATCTTGGCCCGGATCTCCTGATCGTTCGGCGCGGTGGGTTTTTCGAGCCAGACGTAGGCCAGGAGCCTTCCGTGCCGGTCGTGCAGGCCGAGATCTGTCTCGAGATATACCCGCTTTCCGTAAAGCTGCGTTTTAGTATACTCATAGGCCTCCCGGCCGAAGGGCTGTGCTCCGGTCGCAGGGCCGGCAATTTCGGGCGTATCCACGCCGATCAGGCGGACCTTGCCTTTTTGCCCGCCAACCGTGACGTGGATGGTGTCACCGTCGACGACCCGCGTAACGGCCGCGTTAATCAGGCCGGTCGGCGGTGTCTCTTTCGACGGCGCGGTAATGCCCGAGCTACCGCACCCGGAAAAGAAAACGAATAAAATAAAAAAGGATAGAATAATTTTAACGTTACGCTTCACTTTGCCTACACTTCCCAACAGACGATACTACCGCAAGGTTGATACATTCAAAAAGTCAACCCGCATAATTTTCATAACTTACCCGCATCTTCTTGCAGTGTAAACCAGGTAAATTAAGTTTCACAATAGTGGATCAGCAGAAAAAGGGGTATGACACCCGACGGGGTTAAGCAGAGGCTGCGGTCGACCGCGACCGGCCTTGGTAATCCAGGAGCAGACCCTACTTTCCGCAGGCTTGGTCAATGCCGACGCCGCATCGCGATAAAATTCTTCTCAAAGTCGAAAAAGGGAGCGGTCCAACACGAACCGCTCTTTCGATGACAGCGAAAAAGTAAAAGCCGCCTAAGGCGGCAAATTTTCAAGTCTTTGTTTTCTATTTACTCTTCTTCGTAACCCTCTTCATAACCCAGTTTGATTGAGTCCTCGGCTTCTTCGCGCGTGTTGTAGTACATGATGCGGTTGGCGGCCAGATCGTCTTCATCCCACACCGCCCAGCGGCCGTCAGGGAGGTTCGTGATGTATGATGCCGAGCCGTACTCGTCATCGAAAGACTCCGAGGCTTCGTCGAGAGCGTCGGCATCTCTAAAACCAAGAGCACGGGCGAATTCACTGCGGTCCATATTTTCCCTCCTCTCTGGTTCTTCTGCACTCACAGGATACATATTGGCTCTTTTTGCTCCTTTTTATTCACCGCTAAACCAGTTTCTTTTTTGTGCGGCTTCTATATTCAAGTCCGCCTTAAAAGCGGTCATATTGTTCGGCCCTGCTTAAAAAAAGGGATAAAGCTCTGTTCCGATCAAACCGATAAGAGTTTAGAAAGGGGCGATTGCGCGCATGGTTTTCTCCAGTCCGGAGCGGGAAATCTTGCTGGTCATTGAAGATTTGCGCAAGAGCCTGGGCGACTTGATAAACATCAAAGGATTGGTCGATGAGGAAGTTGCTCAGGTCAGCCGGAATTTGGACGCGGTCATGAACGAATACCATAAGCTGGTGAAGGAGAAGGAATACCAAAATAAGGGCCGTGAGTAGACGGCAACGGTGGTCCGCCGCATATTTTATCTGAATATAACCCTGGTGAACCGGATAATGCCAGGAGTCAAGCTCTTTTTCCGCGTAGCGGTCTTCCTTCCACTGTCTGTTCTAACGTTCAATGTCCTAACGGCCGGTGTCTATCAGCTAAGCGTAGTATGAAGCTTTTAATATTTCCCTTCCGCCATTTTATTGTATTGCCCGGCACCGATTACCGCGGGCAATACACCCTACCGCATTGGCTTGGCCGGCGTCAGCCTTTACCAATAACCGTGGGTATGAGACGCCTATTTTGAGGTTAGAATGTTTTTAAAGACGTCAAGGGGGATAGTGCGCTGAAAGAACTGTTGAGGCAGATCGAGGAACTGCGCCGGGAATTGGAAAAGCTGGCGGCAGCTAAGGGGACCGGTGACGAAGAGGTGATGACCGCAAGTAAAATGCTTGATGCCATGCTAAATGAGTACATAGCGCTGCTGAAACGGAAAACCGGGGATTAACGGGGACCTCGTTTGTCAAGTAAAAACCAGGATAAATCCTGGTTTTTTGGATTCGCAAAACTAAAAGCGATTAGTATACTTTTTCGGCAAATACCTGGAGAATCGGTTTACACGCCTTTATTTTGTCGTCTTTTATTTTGTTCAGGGCCGCCGCAAGGTCGGGTTGAATATTGCGCACCAGGTGGGAATCGTCTTTGAGGGCCTGGATTAAGGGTTTGGTCGCTTTGGGATCGCCTATGTTGCCGAGGGCTTCCGCGGCATTCCTGCGCACTATCCAGTAGTCGTCATGAAGCGCCCCGATCAGTGCATCTGTAGCTTTAGGGTCCGCGATATTGCCAAGAGCCTTTGCAGCCCTGTTGCGCACTTCGGTGTCGATGTCCTTTAACGCCGCGATCAGGGGATCCACCGCCTTTGCATCGCCGATTTTCCCCAGCGCCTCGGCCGCCCTTTCGCGGACCTTCTCGTCCCGGTCCCTCAAGGCCTCAATCAACGGCTCCACCGCTGCTTTGTCGCCGGCATAGCCCAGCGCAGCCGCCGCGGTCCTTCTTTCATGCCATCCTTCCCCCTGCCGCATCACTTTAATTAACTCGCTGATATTGGCCGCCACTCCTATCCCTCCTTCGATTTAATTGTGGGTTGCGTTTCCGGTCGCTTTTCATCACCCCTTAACTGAATTTTCCCGGTCTAAGCTAATTCAATTATAAACCAAAACCGTCATAACTCAATGAATTTGGCTATTTACAGAATATTCACTCTATATAACTTCGGTTTACGCAATATTAAGACAATTATGGACATAAAGATAACATATTGGCGCGGCCGGGCTGTACTTTCACTCTGGACGTTTACGGGGTACAATGGAAAGTACGGGAGGAGCGCACCATGATGTAATAAAATGGTTCAATTGCCTATGCTTCGGTCTTTTTATCAACGTTGATTGTTTGAACCTTGAACGGACCCTGATGGTCCGTCAGTTTACGGTCAACTTAGAACTTCTAACTGACCTTAAATTCAGTCCGTCTTAGCAAACTTAGAACTATTTTTAAGGGAGGACGGGAGTATCGTTCATTTATCGCCGCGCCTAAAGGCGGTGGCTGGTTTAATTCCAACTTCGGGGTGCGTGGCGGATATCGGTACCGACCACGCTTTTCTGCCTATCTACCTTATCGAGCGGGGCGTTGCGGCGCGGGCGATAGCCGTTGAAAAGAATCCCGAACCGGCAGCCGCGGCCCGCCGTGCCGTTACCGCCGCCGGATTGGCGGACCGCATTGAAGTGCGCCTTGGCGAAGGGCTC
>JAGUUY010000130.1 GCA_020063185.1 Bacillota bacterium | reverse complement strand
GAAATTAATATACTGGTCATGGGCAACAGTATTAAGGCGGCGATGTGATGGTTGTTAAAGGTCGGGCGCGTGTTGACCGGCGGACGAAGAAACTCATCCAGCGCCTCCATCCTAACGAGATCGCAATCATATGTCACAGCGGGATTGATAAGCTTGCAGCGCAAGGGCTCATTGGGGCACGCTGCAAACTTGTTCTTAACGCCGAATGTTCCATTTCGCCTGATTACCCGAACGAAGGCCCCTTAATGCTCGTTAAGGCGGGAGTGCCTGTTGTTGACAACCTTGGACCGGCGGTCTTGTCTGTTCCGGAGGGTTCCGATGTAGAAGTAATCGGCGATACCGTTTATATAAACAACAGTTTTGTCGCGCGCGGCGATCTGCTTGACGAAGCAAAAGTGACGGCAGCCATGGAGGCGGTTAGGGCCCGCCTCGGTGAAGTTCTTACCTCATTCGTAGACAACACCCTGGCATACGCCCGGAGTGAGATCGGCCTCGTTGCTCAAAAAATTCCCACGCCTCCCCTTAAAACAAAATTGCGCGGCAAGCACGTCTTAATCGTTGTCCGCGGATTCGATTACAAAGAGGATCTCAGGGCAGTTAAATCTTATATAAACGAAATGCGTCCGGTTCTATTAGGCGTCGACGGCGGGGCCGACGCCCTGTTGGAATTTGGGTACCGTTCGGATATTGTCGTGGGCGATATGGACAGTGTCAGTGACACCGCCCTTAAACAGGCCCGGGAAATTGTGGTACATGCTTACCCCAATGGTGATGCGCCGGGTTTGAAAAGGGTGAAGGAATTGGGGCTGTCGGCCTTTACGCTGCCGTTGTCGGGCACAAGCGAAGATGTCGCTATGCTCCTCGCCTTTGAAAAAGGCGCGAGCCTCATCGTTGCCGTCGGCACTCATTCCAACGTCCTGGACTTTTTAGAAAAAGGAAGGCGCGGCATGGGAAGCACATTTCTCGTGCGGTTAAAAGTCGGTTCCATCCTGGTAGACGCCAAGGGAGTCTCCAGGCTGTACCGCAACAAGGTCAAGTGGCGCTACCTCGCCCAGGTGATTGCCGCGGCGCTGCTGCCTTTCGCGGCGGTGGCGATCATCTCGCCGTCGATAAGGCAGCTTATGAGGCTGGTTTTTATTCAATTCCGGATGTTTTTAGGACTATAAAATAAGGGAGAAAACGAACATGTTTATGGACATCCGCTACCACATTATAACGCTGGTCGCGGTTTTCTTAATGTTGGGACTCGGCATACTCATCGGTACGACGATGGTGAGTAGCGACGCCATATTGAAACAACAGGGGCAGCTTGCGGAACGGCTTGAAAAGCAGTTCGACGCCGTGCGGGGCGAAAACGAAAAGATTCGTCAGCGCATAGAGCAGGTGGAAGCAGAAAACGGTGTACTCCGTACGTTTGCGGCGGAAATTGTTCCGTTTGCAACCGCAGGCCGTTTACAGGGACTTCGGATAGGCCTATTTGAATGCGGTGGGCCGGCGCCGCAAGACTTATTGAACGAACTCAGGGCGGCAGGGGCTGAAGTGGAACCGTTAATAACCTTTGTAAACGGCTTGGACCTTAAGGACTCCCAGGAAAAATTGCGCCAGGATTTCGGCTGGCCTGACAAGAAACCGGAAGATTTGAGCGCACGCCTCGCGCGTGAAATAAGCCGCGCCGTGTCGACCGGGCAAAATCCAACACTCATAAGCTACCTTCAGGCAGAAGGCCTCCTGACCGTGACCGGCGACTGCACTAAGCCGGTCAACGCCGTGATCGTGGTTGGGGGGGCCGAAGGCGGGGAAAACGTGCGTGTGTCGCGCGTTGACCTGCACTTAATCGACAGCATTCAAGAGGAAGGCATTGAGGTCGTGGGGGTCGAGGAGAGTAAAGGCAGCGGCAACAGTATTAAAGAGTACCAGCGGAGGAAAATTAGTACTGTCGACAATGTCGACACACCATGGGGACGCGTTGCCCTGGTCTTGGCTTTGTCAGGCCAACCCGGTAAGTACGGCACAAAACCGACGGCAAACCAACTCGTACCGAGTCATTCGGCCGGTGGCCTTGATAAACCGGTATAAAAGGGTAAATCTTTTTTTCACGGCGGTGCAGCCATGAAAGCCGTTTCGGTGGTTATTCCGGCCTATAACGAGTCCGGCAGTATAATGAAAGTTATCGCATCAGCTAAACAAATACCCGAGGTCTCGGAAATCATCGTCGTCGACGACGCTTCCGTTGATGAGACTGCGGCCGTTGCCATGGAAGCGGGAGCAAAGGTAATCCGGCTTCCGGTTAACAGAGGCAAAGGGGAAGCGCTGAAGCAAGGAATAGCATTAGCCACCGGGGACGTGGTGTTACTTCTCGACGCCGATTTGGGTGAAAGCGCCGTGGAGGCCCGCGCGCTTATCCTACCTGTGATGAACGGTGAAGCGCATATGACGGTGGCCCGCTTTCCCGCCCCCCGCAAAAAAGGGGGATTTGGTCTGGTGCGTGGGCTTGCCCGTGCAGGGATCCGCCATTTTACCGGGCTGGAGGTTACCGCGCCTCTTTCCGGTCAGAGGGCCATTTCCAGGGAAGCGCTTCATGCGGTGCAGCCGCTTGGGCAAGGGTATGGTGTTGAAGTGGCGCTTACCATAAGAGCAGCGCGAAGGGGATACAGCGTAACCGAAGTACCTGTTTCCATGAGCCACCGTGAAACCGGAAGGGATTTGACCGGTTTTATTCACCGCGGCCGTCAATTCCGCGACGTACTCATCACGCTTGGGCGGCTGTATTACGAATACCGGTTCGGCGGCAAGGCGCCGGTTAAATGACTTTTCTGCTGATAACCTTCTCGCTCTTTCTTTTCTCTTTCGTTATCACGAGGATTATGCTCCGGCCTATACTGGTCCTTTTACAACAGGGATCAACGCGGCCGAACTACAGGGGAAAAGATATCCCGGTAGGGGCGGGTATGGTTTTCTTTTTGGCGCTCCTGCCGGCCGCTTTATTGGGACCGGCCGCCGCGCCGGATTATTTTGACGACAGAATAGTACTGATCTTTTTATTCTTAACGGCTTTGACCACCCTGGTCGGTATCATTGACGACGTACTGGGTACCCGCACGGTTACCGGGCTGAAAGGCCACCTGGGCAGGCTGCTGCGGGGAGAGTTGACAACAGGCGGACTCAAGGCGGTGGCGATCGCTTTGGGAAGCCTTATTGTCTTCGCCGGTACGGTCGGCTTTTGGGAAGCGCTCCTTAACGCGGCATTAGTTTCTTTGTTTGTGAATACGCTGAACATGTTTGACCTGCGCCCGGGCCGCGCGGGTAAAATATTTCTACTAATTGCTCTTGCAGTGACAATCACCGCATGGAACAATCCTAACCTGATACCCATGTGGGCCGTCGTAGGCTCGCTGGCGGCTTTCTTCCCCCTTGACCTGAGGGCGAAAGCCATGATGGGTGACGCCGGCGCCAACACGCTTGGGGCGGTAGTGGGGCTGACCGTTGCTTTAACCCTCGGCGTCGAAGCGCGGTTGGGAATATTGGGCGTTTTGGTCATCCTGCACGTTTTGGCGGAGCGGTACTCTTTCTCCAAAATTATTGCCGGAAACCGTTTCCTTAGCTTTCTTGATTTGCTTGGCAGGAGAGATTAAAAGCAGGAATTTTGCACATGGCGCCGAAAATATTACCGTGAATTTAGTAAAAATAATCAAGCGCGTCAATATTTTTCTGGGCCCTCTCGGCAGCGGCAAAACGACGGTGGCCTTAAACTCGGCGTGGCAACTGGCCAAAAGCGGGGAAGAGATCGTCCTTGTCGACCTTGACGTCATAAACCCTTACTTCCGTTCACGCACGGTACGCAAAGAGTTAGCCGGCTATGGTATAAAGGTGGTCTGCCCCCCCGACCGGGTGGCTGCGGCGGATTTACCCGCTTTGCCCGGCGCCGTCCGCGGTGTTCTGGGGGCAAAGAAACGTGTTATTTTGGACATAGGCGGCGATGCCGCCGGCGCCAGAGTACTGGGTTGTTACCAACCGTATTTGCCGAAAGGGGAATACCGTCTTTTTTTTGTGGTCAATACCCGGAGGCCCTTCATGCGGACGGTAGGCGAGATAACGGCTGCGGCGAAAGAAATAGAGGCTGCGGCGCGGATTAATATCAACTTCATCGTGAACAACACAAACCTCGGCCGTGAGACTAAAATCGAGCACGTGCGGGAAGGACTTGAAATCGCCGTAGCGGCGGCGGACCGTTTAAAAATCGGCGTTGCTTTCAGCAGTGTACTTGACGACTTGAGCGGACTTGCTCGGGAACATCTTTACGGTCCAAGGCTGCCGGTGAAAATGTTTTTTAACCCTCCATGGGTTTGATATGTAATAACACCTAAAAGCACTGGACAAAAAGCGGGAAAGCGTATTACTATGCGTTTAATTTACTTTTACTAATATATCCGAAGGAGGATAAAAGTGACGCAGGTCTTTTTCGATACTGAAAGGTGCAAAGGATGCGAACTCTGCGTTACTGTATGTCCAAAAAAAATCATCAAGCTGTCCGCCGGCGAGATAAATAGTTTCGGCTTCCACCCGGCTGTCCTGACCGACGGTGAGAAGTGTACCGGCTGCAAGTTCTGCTTTTTGATCTGCCCCGATACGGCGGTTACCGTTATAAAGGAGGAGGGCGGCAATGGAAAAAGTACTGATGAAGGGCAATGAGGCTTTCGGCGAGGGCGCCGTCCGGGCGGGTTGCAGGCATTTCTTCGGCTATCCGATTACGCCTCAGAGCGAACTGCCGCACTACCTCGCCCGACGTCTTCCCGAAGTGGGGGGCGTCTATCTCCAGGCGGAAAGTGAAGTAGCGGCCATCAACATGGTTTACGGGGCGGCGGCAGCGGGCGCGCGGGTGATGACCTCCTCCTCAAGCCCGGGCATCAGCTTGATGCAGGAAGGGATTTCTTACATTGCGTGCGCCGAACTCCCCTGCGTGGTGGTAAACATCATGAGGGGCGGGCCGGGTCTGGGCAATATTGCCGCCTCTCAGGCCGATTACTTCCAAGCGGTCAAAGGCGGTGGTCACGGTGATTACCGTTTGCCTGTGCTGGCGCCCGCTTCCGTCCAGGAAGTAATAGACCTGGTAGTTACGGCTTTTGACCTTGCGGACAAGTACCGCAACCCGGTGATGGTTGTCGGGGATGGGATTCTCGGGCAAATGATGGAGCCGGTAAAACTCGGTCCGCCGCCTGAAGTAACAACGCCGCCGAAGCCCTGGGCGACCACGGGGACCCTTGGACGCAAGTCAAGAAATATAATCAACTCGCTGTACATCGAGCCCGAAGAACTGGAGAAAGTAAACCTGCGTTTGCAGTCCAAATACAGGCGGATGGAGGAAGAGGAAAAACGCTGGGAAGAGTACCACGCAACCGATGCCGAGGTGGTAATCGTAGCCTTCGGCATGGTAGCCAGGATCGCCAAGGCCGTCGTTGACAAAATGAGAAAGGCGGGAATTCCCGTGGGACTGATCAGACCCGTAACGCTGTACCCCTTTCCCGACCAACCGCTTGTCGCTGGCTCTTCAGGCCCGGTAAAAGCTTTTCTGGTCGCGGAAATGAATGCCGGGCAGATGCTGGAGGACGTCAGGCTGGCGCTGTGCGGCAGGAGACCGGTTCATTTCTACGGGCGCACGGGCGGAATGTTGACCTCGGTCGCCGAGGTCGAAGGTAAAGTCCGGGAGATCTGGGAGGGTTTAAAATAATGGCTGTGGCCACGAGAAGAACGCAAGGACTCACGGACAAACAATTGCACTACTGCCCGGGCTGCACCCATGGAATCATCCACCGTTTAGTGGCGGAAGCGATAGAGGAACTGGGCGTTCTGGAGAAGACCGTCGGCGTCTGCCCGGTAGGATGCGCCGTATTTGCTTACGAATATTTTAATTGCGATATGATCGAAGCCGCCCACGGGCGAGCGCCGGCGGTTGCCACCGGTGTGAAAAGAGTGCTCCCGGAAAGCGTCGTGTTCACCTACCAGGGCGACGGAGATCTTGCCGCAATCGGCACCGCGGAAACGGTCCATGTGGCCTCGCGCGGCGAGAAGATTACGACCGTTTTTGTCAATAACGCGGTTTATGGTATGACGGGCGGGCAAATGGCACCCACCACGCTGCTGGGCCAGAAAACAACCACGACGCCTTTCGGCCGGCAGGCAGATGTCGCGGGGTTTCCTTTACGGGTTGCGGAATTGGTCGCGACCATCGAAGGAGCGGCTTATATAACACGTGTCGCCGTTAACACACCAAAAAATATTCTGCGCGCCAAAAAAGCGATCCTGAAGGCCTTTAACGTTCAGATTCAAGGTCTGGGATTTTCCCTGGTCGAAGTCCTGTCCACCTGCCCCACGAACTGGGGTCTGAGCCCGCCTGAGGCGCTGCGGTGGCTAAAAGAAAAAATGATCCCGGCTTATCCGTTGGGCGAATTCAAGGCGCCGGAGGGCGGAGTGTAATGTTGGAAGAGGTTATCATTGCCGGTTTCGGCGGGCAGGGCATACTTTCCACCGGGATGTTGTTATCCTACGCCGGATTGGCGGAGGGTTTTCACGTGGCCTGGTTTCCGGCTTACGGCCCGGAGATGCGGGGGGGAACCGCCTATTGCGCGGTTACCGTTTCCGATGCGCCGATCAGCTCACCGCTGGTGGCGGAGCCCACGACGCTTATCGCGATGAACCTGCCTTCGCTGGAAAAATTCGAAACCACGGTTAAAAGCGGCGGCATAATTATATATAACGCCTCGCTCATAAACAGACCGCCCGGACGGCAGGACGTGAGAATAATCGCCGTAAAAGCGAATGAAGTGGCGGAAAGTATCGGCAATATCCGGGTAGCCGCTAATGTAATGCTGGGCGCGTTTATCGAGGCTTCGCACGCGGTTTCTCTTAACAGCGCTCTGGAATCGTTGTCGAAAGTACTGCCGCCGCACAGGCACAATCTCATTCCTGAAAACCAGAATGCGTTGCGGGAAGGAGCAAGGATAGCCGGCGCAGCGGACAGGTAACCGGCGCCGTGCCTTTAAAACAGAAGTCTAAATAGGGAGCGGCCGCAACCGGGCGGTGGCGCCGGACGCCACCGCCACTACCGGTAGCGCCGGGTCGAGGGTTCATTTTGATTAAAACCGAAAGACTGCTGCAAGATTTTATAGAACTGGTCGGAATAGACAGTGTTTCGGGCCAGGAAAGGGCCGTCTGCGACGCTTTGAAGGCCAGGCTTGGCGTGATCGGCCTGACCGCTTCCGAAGATAACGCCGGCGGGACCATGCCCGAGGCTACCGGTAACATCTTGGCCCATCTTGAGGGTTCTTTACCAGGGCCGCGCGTTTTGTTTTGCGCGCACATGGATACGGTTGAACCCGGAAGAGGGATAAGACCGGTAATAAACGACGACGGTACGATTACTTCCGACGGGGAAACGATTCTCGGCGCGGATGACAAAGCGGGGATCGCTGCCGTCCTGGAGTGCTTAAGAACCATCATCGACGAGAGGATACCGCACAGCGGCATAACCGTGGCTTTTACCATTCGTGAGGAGACGGGTTTGGTCGGCGCCAAATCCCTGGACCCGTTTCCCAGGGCGAATTACGGTTTTGTATTGGACGCGACCGGACCCCCGGGTGAAATCGTAGTCCGCGCTCCTTCACAGGATAAAATCACCGCCACGGTTCACGGACGGGCGGCACACGCCGGGGTTAACCCTGAAGCGGGGATAAACGCCATATACGTTGCCGCCCGGGCTATTGCGGCCATGAGTCTCGGCCGGATCGATCCCGAAACCACCGCCAACATCGGCATAATCACCGGTGGGAAAGCGGTAAACATAGTGCCGGACACGGTTTACCTGGAAGGAGAGGTAAGGAGCCTCAAAAAAGCAAAAAGAGAGGAACACACCGCCCTTCTCTGTGGCATAATCGAAAAGACAGCCCGGGAAGCGGGGACCCGTGCCGACATCTGCAGTACACTTCTTTACGACGGTTATGAACTTGGGGAAAATAACCCGGTGGTGCAACTCGCGGTTACCGCAGCCCGGCGTTGCGGCCTGACGCCTTTACTGACTCAGAGCGGAGGGGGCAGCGATGCGAACATCCTGAACACGCGCGGCATCCCGACCGTCAATCTGGCCGTCGGCATGGAAAACGTTCACACCACCAGCGAAAGAATTAAAGTCGCCGATCTGGTAAGTTTAACGCGACTGCTTGTGGAAATCACAAGGTCCGCGGGCCGGTTTTAAGAGTTGAGGACAGGTCACCACGGAGACACATGAATGAAGTCCTCAGTCGGAAGTCCCCAGTCCTTAGTCTGGGAACAGGAGGATACGAAGTTTAAGTCCTCGTCCTTGTTACCAAACTTAGGACGTAGGACATAGGAGAGTGTTGCAAAACAAATGAATTCGGTAGTAAAACCACCTAGCGGCTTTCGGTGGGTGTAAATAAGTAAGTGCCTCGGAGGCCGCGAAAAACAAGCATGGCGCGGAAGGCGAAGACATCCGGCGCGGAGCGTACACGGTAGTACGTGAGCACCGGATAGCGAGCCTGACAAAGCCAGGCGCAGTTTTGCAACGGTCTCATAGGACTTCGGACTTGATGATTTGTCTCTGTGGTAAAGATATTTGAAAAACATTTAGCGAGGGATAAGTAGTTTTGCGCTTCATTAAAATGCACGGTTTGGGAAACGACTTCGTGGTTTTTGTTGACGCGGAAGTGCCGCCTGATGTCGTTGAGCGTGCCCGGCGCGTCTGTGACCGCCATTTCGGCGTGGGGGCGGACGGGCTGGTGTACCTGCTTCCATCCGCCGGGGCCGACCTCCGCATGCGCGTCTTTAACCCGGACGGCTCGGAGGCCGAGATGTGCGGCAACGCCATTCGTTGCGTCGCCAAATACGCTTACGAGAACGGTTT
>JAGUUY010000108.1 GCA_020063185.1 Bacillota bacterium | reverse complement strand
GTGAACTTTGCTTTATGGACGGCGTTTTCCTCAAAGGTCGCGCCGAATTCCTCTATTTGCGGAAAACCGGGGTAGGCGCTAACCGAAGAGATTTCCCAGCCCATCGGGGCGAGAATCGCGTTTATCTCTTCAACCTTCCCCCGGTTGGTCGAAGCCAACACTATCCGCCGCAATACCGAACCCTCCAATGAAGCTGGCGAGGCTTCCCAACGCTTCCTTTTGTTTTTCGACCAGAACGGCGATCCCGCCGGCCGCGAGGTTAAGCATGGCGTCAAGTTCTTCGCGGCTGAAAGTTTCCTCTTCACCGGTCGCCTGGACCTCCACCAAACGGCCGCTTCCCGTCATTACCACGTTCATGTCCACGGCGGCCAGTGAGTCTTCCGCGAAAGCGAGGTCGAGTAGAAGCTCTCCGCCCGCGCGGCCCACACTCGTTCCGGCGACAAAATCATGGACCGGAATAAAATCAAGCACCCCTTCGTTGCGGAGCCAGTCAAGCGCGTATATCAGCGCGACAAACCCGCCCGTGATGGAAGCCGTCCGCGTGCCGCCGTCGGCCTGGAGTACGTCGCAGTCGACCGTGACCGTCCTTTCGCCGAGGGCTTCCAGGTCGACCACCGACCGGAGCGACCGTCCGATCAGCCGCTGGATCTCCAGGGTCCTGCCTCCCGGACGTCCCTTAACCGCTTCCCGCACGTTGCGTGATTCGGTCGCCCGGGGGAGCATACCGTACTCGGCGGTCACCCAGCCTTTCCCCGTCCCTTTCAGGAACAATGGGGTCTTGTCGTCCACCGAAGCCGTGCATACGATCCGCGTGTCCCCCACGTCGATTAACGCGGACCCTTCGGCGTACTTGTTATAACGCGGCACAATCATCACCGGGCGGATGTCGGTCGCTTTACGCTCGCTGCGCAACCTGTTCACCCCGTTTCTAAATCTTGATAACCAAGCTGACTTTCACTTATCCTACCATTCTACCCGAAAAAAGGCAAGTTTCCTCAGTATGGCAGCGCAAAGCAAATATTTTTAGCCGAGAACAAGGAAAAGAATCTTTTTAATAGAATTCAACAGGTTATTACAGTATTCACAACAGGGAGAGGTAAAAATGCGGCTAGGATTCATAATTGTATTGGGTTTATTACTTATCGCCACCACCGGCTGCGGTAAACAAAAAACGCCGGAACCCAAGGATACGTCGGCGGGGCCTATGGCCGGGCCCATACAGCCCATGGCCGTTGATTTCGAAAAAGTCGAGGAGATCGCTCCGACCGGGGAGTTCGGCGAGGCGGTGCATAAAGACGTACAACCGGCATTGGCGGCGGTCTTCGGCGGGGCGAAGCTCTCAGGGTTTTTTGCCATGGGCGGAATGGATGGGGGAGGCAGCCACCTGGTTTACGCTTTGAAGCGGCGCGGCAAAGCGGAAGATGTGGAGCCCCTCAAGAAAGAGTTAGGGGAGAAAGGTTTCGAGTTCGTGGCGGATGTTCCCCGCGAACAGCTTGTTACGTTGAGCTTTGAGAAAGAGATGGGGGAAAAGGTCTGCACGTTGACGGTCGGTCTGACCGTTGACGACCAGCGTATCGGGATAGCGGCTTTCGAACGATGACCCAGGCCCGGACTTGAAAAACAGGCGGTTTTTTAAAGACCGCCTGTTTTTTTTGGGGCTTACATTTCCTTCCCCCTTATCCACCGACTGTACATCTTGGTATCATTCGAGGGAGAGGCGCGACGGCGTGGAGGTCCTGAGCCGCGGGACTCACGAGCGTATTCTGGTGGAAGAGGCCCGTTTCATGGCGCGGGTTGAGCGGAAAAGGTTTAAATAACGTACGGTCACATACATCGATAATTGACAGGTAAACGCGTCCGGGGTTAGATTGATAGAATAGATCGGGGGCGTTGTTGTGGGCTTCAAGGAAGCTGTGGTTTTAGGTATTGTCCAGGGACTGGGGGAGTTTTTGCCGATTTCCAGTTCGGGACACCTGGTTTTAGCGCCGTGGCTGTTCGGCTGGGAGGACCCGGGTCTGGCCTTCAACGTGGCGCTTCACCTGGGTACCCTCGTGGCGGTGGTGGCCTACTTCTGGCGCGACTGGCTGAACCTGGCGCACAACGGGCTTAGAGGGAAAAAGAACCGGGAAGGACGCCTCTTCTGGTATCTGGCGGCGGCCACGGTGCCCGGTATCCTGGCGGGCCTCGCCCTGGAAGAGTATGCGGAGACGGTATTCCGCGCCCCGCTTCTGGTAGGGGTTATGCTCATTGCCATGGGAGCCGTGCTGTACGCGGCTGACCACTGGGGTGCGCGGGCGCGTGGGATATGGCAGGTAGGTTGGCGCGACGCGCTTTTCATCGGTGTTTCCCAGGCTTTGGCGATCATTCCCGGTGTTTCGCGTTCCGGGGCGACGATTTCCGCGGGGCGTATGCTGGGTTTGGACCGCGAGGCGGCCACGCGCTTTTCTTTTCTCCTTTCGACGCCGATTATTCTCGGGGCCGGGGTCTACAGTTTGCGAGACATCGGGGTAAGCGACCTTACCTTGGCGTTCTGGGTCGGAGTCGGCGCCTCAGCGGTCACGGGTTTTGCGGCCATCGCCTTTCTTTTGCGTTTTGTGGTTACGCGAAACTTTAACATCTTTGTCTGGTACCGGACGGCCCTGGGCGTCGCCGTGATACTGATGTCGCTGTGGCGCTGAGGGTTCATCAAACGACTGGCGCCCGCGGGTACCGGCGCGAACGCCGTATAAAAAAACCGCGTAATACACGCGGTTTTACCCTTGTTGGTCTACAGGGCGCTTATTTAGTGCAGCTTTCTGTCCTGTGGTGTGCGCACAACTTTACTTTCCTCTGATTCCTGGTTGTAGAGTTCTTCGGGTGTGAGCGTATAGTCGGCGACTTTCTTGCTGATGAAAATCGGTGTCACGGTCCGAAGCGCCAGCGCGACGGCGTCACTCGGCCGGGCGTCGATTACCGTTTCCTGGTCGTTAAGCTTAAGGTGAAGCTCGGCATAGAAAGTCCCGTCACGAACGTCGTTGATAACGACGCTTGCCACTGTGGCGCCGGCCTGGTCGCAGATGGACTTTAGCAAATCGTGAGTCATCGGTCGGCCGAGGCTTGTGCCTTCGAGAGCTAAAGCGATCGAGTGGGCTTCGAAAGGCCCGATCCAGATCGGCAGAACCTTGTGGTCTTCTTCGTCAGCAAGCAGAAGCACGGGGTTCATAGCTATGTCGAAGGCGATTTCTTTTACCTTTACGGGTATCACTTTGCCTCACCTCCCGGTTAGCTTTAATCTTATTATACCGAACCCGGAACGGTTTGCTCCCGACTAAATTATAAAAAATCCTTAAAATTTAACTGGTCAAACATTATTTTGCTCTGTTTTATCAGGACGCATTTGCCCGTAGCGTAACGCGGTGTGGAGGTCCGCGCGGTTGGAAGAAAGATCAGTGCCTTATAGTCTAATCTTATTGCTTTTCCTCGTCTTATAACGTAAAAACTTTATTCCAATTCTGACACAGGTTCCCCAAAAAGGCAATTCAGCCTTGAGGAACCGGTTAAGTACGCAAACCGAGGTCGCTGATAAGTTGGAGGTCCCGGGCGGTTTCTTGCCCCGGGGTGGTAAGATACCCGCCCGTAATCAACCCGTCTATCCCACCGGCGAGCCCGAGCGCCTGCGTGTCGCGCAGGTTGTATTCCCTGCCGCCCGCGTATCTTATACAGGCGTGCGGCAGTACCAGGCGAAACACCGCCAGCGTGCGCAAGATTTCCAGGGGTCTAAGCGGGGGCATTGAGGCCAGGGGGGTTCCCTCAACCGGGTGGAGGATGTTTATCGGGACCGAAAAAACGCCGAGTTCGCGCAGCGCTACGGCCATCTCCACCCGCTGCGCCGGGCTTTCCCCCATGCCGATAATGCCGCCCGCGCAGACCTCCAGGCCTGCTTCCTGAGCCGTACGGACGGTCGCGACCCGGTCCGGGTAACTGTGGGTGGAGCAGACGGAGGGGAAAAAACTTGCGGGCGCCTCGAGGTTGTGGTGGTAACGGTCCAGCCCGGATGTTTTTAGAGCCCGGGCTTCCTCCGGTTTCAGGGCGCCGAGCGAAGCGCAGGTCCCGAGCCCCGGGAGTTCCCTTTTCATTCTTTTGATGATGCCGGTAATGGTATCAAAATCACTGCCGGCGCTGCGCCCCCCGGTCACCAGCGAGAAGCGTTTCGCGCCGGCGGCGTACGCGGCTGCGGCGCTTTTCAAGATTTCATCGGCCGAAAGCAGCGGGTAGGTCTTCGCCGGGGTGCGGTACCGGGCGGACTGCGCGCAGAAGAGACAGTCTTCGGGGCAGCGGCCGGAACGCGCGTTCAAAATCGCGCACACGTCGACCATGGCGCCGCGGAAATACTTTTTGACGACATCCGCCCAGCCGAGGAGAAGGGGCGTAACCTCGTCCGGCATCAAGATAAGTGTTTCGGCTTCCCGTAAGGACAAAACCCCGCCGTCCAACACCCGTCGGGCGAGCCCGCTGATGCGCTCGGTGGCGAGGGGCGGCTGCATCACCCGGCCACCACCAGAGTGATGTGCCAGGAAAGGGTCGTTAGGGGGCGCCCGGTAGTATACTTCCGCCAGAGGTTTTCCGCGGCGTCCGCTTCCGGCCCGAAAACAAAAGTCCAGGACCCGCGCGCGCGTAAAAGGGTTCCAAGGAGGGCAGGCGGGCATGTCTCCCGGAGCGTCATGGTTTCGGTGGCGACGTTTCTCAGGTGCGCGAATTCTTTACGGAGGCGGCTCAAACTCGAAAGGTGCCTGCCGTGCCTGCCCTTAACGCCCAGTTCCCGGCAGATGCGGAACAGGATCAAGTTTCCGTCCCCTTTTTCCTGCCCGCTTGTCGGTGTCGAGAAAGCAAGTACCCCGGACGGCGTGAGCAGCCCGGCAAGTCCCTTTGCCGTACCCTTCTCGAACCAATGGTAGCAGATGTTCCCGAATACCAGGTCGAACTTGTCTTCCAGGCAGGCGGCTTCTTCGGCGCGCAGGCAGGCGTAGCGGACATGTGCAAGTTTTTTGCGGCGGTTATGGGCGAGCATTTCAGCACTGGGATCGGTGGCGAGTATTTCCGCCTTGGGAAAATACCTTTTTAAAATTATGGTTGCTGCACCGGTACCCGCGCCGACTTCAAGGATTTTCCCGGGGTCCAGACGGGGGGAGACCTTTTCCGCCAGGGCGGCGGCGATCCGCGTGTAAAACCGCTCGTTTTCCGCAGTGGCGTAAATATGACTGTGAGCGCTAAAAACTTCGGCTACCGACATCCGGCTTGCCCCTTTCTAAGGTATGAATGAACCGCGCTTAAAACCTCAGGCACGCTGATGATGTCCAGGTGCCCCGCCGTTTTAACCACGCTGGTTTCCCACCCGCTTTGACTGCCTCTGGCGGCCGCCTCAAGGCAGGTAGGCAGGTCTTGAAAAGCATAAAACAATAGCACCGGCGGGTCGGGCCAGGGACCGGAAAGGACCGCGAGGGCTTCCGCCAGACCGCCGAAAGGTTTGCCTTCACGCACCCGCCGCGCCCGCAGCACCCTCAGAAGTTCGCTCTTTCTCCCCTCGAAGCGCGGGGCCAGCGGTACGGACAGGAGGCAGAGCGGTTTGACACCCAGTGCCATCGCGATCCGACCGCCCAAACTGTGCCCTACGGCGGCCCTAAATCCATAAGTTGTAAGACCGGCGACAAACTCCCGGACGACGTTTTCCGCGAGCGGCCGGGGGTGCATGCCGTGGCCCGGGAGGTCGGGAAGGTATACCCTGTAACCCGCGCCTGCCGCGGCCATGCCCAGACCCACAACTTCTTCCTTATTGCCGCCGTACCCGTGGATAACAACGGCCGATTCTTTTGATTTAAGGCCCGCGGGTGACAGAAGATATGCCGGAGCGCCGGCCACCTCGGTCTGTTTTATTGATATGCCTCTC
Source organism: Bacillota bacterium (assembly GCA_020063185.1). Classification (GTDB taxonomy): domain Bacteria; phylum Bacillota; class Desulfotomaculia; order Desulfotomaculales; family Ammonificaceae; genus SURF-55. Next base: position 1,268 of record JAGUUY010000108.1, on the reverse strand, counting down.
TTGTACGGGCCAAACCACGGGTTTAACACGTTACCTCCCTGATGCTTGCGGCAACCGTGTCACAGAGTTTTTCCAGTTCGTCCGCCTCGATGCTCAACGGCGGCATAAGGACGACAACATCGTCCAGGGGCCTGATGATTAATCCCTTTTCCCTGGCCTTTAAAATCACCTGTCTGCCCGTGCGGCGCTCCGCCGGAAAAGGCTCCCGCGTCTCCTTGTCGCGGACCAGTTCGATTCCCGCCATAATGCCGGCCCGGCGGACCTCCCCGACGTGTTCCATGTCCGAGAGACCTCCCAGAAGAGCGCTGAGAAGCGCTATTTTAGGCTGGAGCCTGTCCAGGACCGCTTCGCGCTCGAACAGGGCAAGGTTGGCGAGGGCCGCGGCGCAGGCCAGCGGGTTTCCGGTATAGGTATGACCGTGATAGAAGGTTTTCCGTTCCGAATAGTCGGCCAAGAAGGCTTCGTAAACTTTACCGGTGGTGAGTGTGGCGGCGAGAGGGAGATAGCCGCCGGTTATCCCTTTGGCCGTCACCATGATGTCGGGCGTAACACCTTCATGCTCACAGGCGAACATTTTACCGGTGCGGCCGAATCCCGTAGCCACCTCGTCGGCGATCAGCAGGATACTGTGCTCGTCACAGAGCTTCCGCAGGTGCGCCAGGAACCCCGGGGGCCAGGTGAGCATTCCGGCCGCCCCCTGGATCAACGGTTCGATAATCACCGCGCCCAGTTCTTCACGGCGCCTGGCCATGGTTTGGGATACGGCCTCAAAACAAGCGCGGCCGCAGCCGGCGGGTTCTTTGAAGCCGTATGGACAGCGGTAGCAGTAAGCGGAGGGTGATTTAACGGAGGCCACCACAAGCGGCCCGTAAACGTTATGGAACAGGTCAATGCCGCCCACGCCGACCGCGCCCAGGGTGTCACCGTGGTAAGCGTTGTAGAAAGACAGAAAGCGTTTTTTTGCGCGGTTGCCGTTGTTTTGCCAGTACTGGAAAGCGATTTTTAAGGCTATCTCGACGCCGGTCGAGCCGTTGTCGGAATAAAAAACCCGCGTCAGCCCCTCCGGCGCGATGTTGACCAGTTTTTCCGCCAGGAGAACGGAGGGAACGTTCCCCAGGCCCAACAGGGTCGAATGGGCTATTTTCTCCAGTTGGTCAGCGATTGCGCGGTTGATGTCCGGGTTTCGGTGCCCGTGGACCGTCACCCACAGCGAGCTTATGCCGTCAAGGTAGCGGCGCCCGTTTACGTCGATCAGGTAGCTGCCTTCC
>JAGUUY010000189.1 GCA_020063185.1 Bacillota bacterium | reverse complement strand
TTTTTCAGGTGCCCCAGGCTCCCGAGCAGACCCCAGACCTTGTTCTCCGCCGTCTGGCGGACGCAGCAAGTGTTGACCAGCGCCAGGTCCGCCTCTTCAACCCGGTCCGCCCGGGTGTAACCGGCTCCCTCCAGGATCCCGGCCATGACCTCGCTGTCCGACTCGTTCATCTGGCAACCGTAGGTATAAATAAAATACCGTTTCACCGCTTCGGGTCCCCCTTGCGTTAATGAAAACAGGACAAGGTTCAACGTTCGGCTCAATTATATCAAAAGTACCCCCGGGACGGCCAACCGGGAACTAAACTGGTCCTTACAGCACGGTTTGGAGCCGATCGGCTGCCTTCCATTCGTTTCCTCAAAGGCTACGGTATGTCAAATTTTTTTACTTTATCTAAAAGAAGGATATTCCGTACCTGGAAAGAAATATAAAAAGTCACACCGCATATTGAAAATAATACCCCAAAATACGACGACGCGGGTATACAAGAATAAAGGTGAAAAATGTTTCCGGGGGCGATGAACGCACGGCCGTAAAATGGACGCTTGGGCCGCGCGGAAGCCGGTAGCGTAACCGACCATGCCGGTCGGTTTTTTTTAATTCTGTCTAAGGGGGTGAATGAACACGGGGCGGGCAGGGGGGTAGTGCTTGTTGCTCGGTAACCCTGTTTTTCCCCAGGTTTAGCATATAAGGGTATGAGAATATGCAAGCGGGTCGTTTAAACTGACAAGCATTTTTGGGTGGGTTCGCCTTTAAAACATGGAGGTGTAATCATGGTACGAAAGATTAAACATAAAAAATTGACGGCCTTGTTTTCGGCGCTGGTTATGGTGGCCGGGCTGGTAACGGTTGCGCTGGCGAGTGATGTTGACTGCGCAGTCGTCGACACTACGGCCCCAACCGGAAGCGTCACCCTGGCCCCCGGCGATAGCGCGCCCATTACGATAAACTTAACTGTCACTGGCAACCAGGATGGGACAGCCACCTTTAAGGTTTATCGAAACTGGACGTTGTCGGGCGGCACATTTACAGGGTCAGATCCCGAGACGTTTACTGTTACGCCACGTACAGCTAGAGATCCTGCGAATACTTTCAGCACTTCCGGCACCGTTACAGTAGCGGCGGGACAGGCGGACGGCACCTTTACACTGGAAGTGGGCGCTTTTGACATTACAAACTCCAATCAAACAGGGGCAAAGCTTTCAGCAAGGTACTCCAGTAACTACCAAGTTACTGTCGCAACTCCCACCCCTTCCGACGATACCCCGCCGAGCACCGAAATCAGCCTCTCCGGGACTTTGGGTAACAACGATTGGTATACCTCCGACGTCGAAGTTACCCTCACCGCAACAGACAACGATGGCGGCTCCGGGGTCAAGGAGATCCGCTACTCGCTCAACAGCGGTACCGAAGTTGTGGTAACCGGCGCTTCCGCGACCTTTACCGTCTGCGCGGAAGGGATAAACAGCTTATCGTACTACGCCGTGGACAACGCTGAAAACGAGGAAACAGCGAAATCCGCGACGATCAAGATCGATAAGACCAAACCCATTATAACCATCAATGTACCGGCCGATGGCGCCGTCTACTTACTCAACCAGGTTGTGAATGCCGACTGGTCCGCTGAGGACAGCGTGTCCGGCATCGCGTCCGCGTCCGGGACCGTTGCCAGCGGTTCGCCTATCGACACCGCCTCGGTAGGGAGCAAGACCTTCACCGTAAACGCTGAGGACAACGCAGGTAATACGCAATTGGCATCAGTGAGTTACACAGTTATTTATGACTTCACCGGCTTTTTCCAGCCAGTTGACAACCTGCCCACGTACAACGCCGTCAAGGCTGGCAGCGCCGTACCGGTGAAGTTTAGCTTAAACGGCGACCAGGGGCTGAACATCTTCGCCGTGGGTTTCCCCAAATCGGTACAGATAGCTAACGATGTCACCGCTCCGGTAGAATTAATCGGCGCCACTGAGACGGTGACCGCCGGAAACAGCAGCCTTTCATATGATGTCGAGGAAGACCAGTACGTTTACGTCTGGAAAACCGACAAGGCTTGGGCCGGCACATGCCGCCAGTTGCAAGTGAAGCTGAACGACGGCACGATTCACGTGGCCAACTTCAAGCTTCTCAAATAGCGTCGTGTCAGGGGACCGTGTCAGGGGACGGTTCTCCAACCGTGTCAGGGGACGGTTCTCTGGCACACTCCGCATACTCCGTTAGAGGCTCCTTCAGGATTCTTTACCGGCATTAAAGCTGACCTAAAGCTGACCGATCTCAACCTTTCAACCAGACCGATCCACCCAGAGCGAGCGGGGCCCCAGCGGCCCCGCTCATATATCAGCCTCAAAAACAAAACCCCACCCCCGAACGGAGCAGGGTCTAACCGAACGGCTCAGCCTTCTTAAACTCCGAATCCGGTCTCGCTGTCCACGCCGCGCGCCTGACTGTATGCGTCGCCGAAAAGGATGGAACCGACACAGCCAATGTAGAAACCCGCAAAAATACAGATGATAAAGCCAAGAATCGGAATTACCGAGACGAACATCATCGCGATACCAAGCGCAATTAACAAGATATAAGCGAGAACGTAGGACCCGATAACCTTGCTGATGTATGAAAAAATGGTCCCCAGACTGAAAGCGGCGCAGAAGCTCCCCGTATAGGCGAAGTGCGCCAGCGCCATCGGGATGAAAAACCCTATTACCAGCGCGGCAATCGTCCCGAGCGCGAAAGCGCCGGAAAGCAGCCCCAGTCCACCCGCCTGATAATACGCTCCCAAACCCCCGCAGGCCGAAATGATGATCATTGGGATCAGCATGTATATCAGGGCGATGATGAAAACCAGAAACCCGTTTACGAACTTGGCGCCCCAGTTTTCCCAGACGGGCATTTCATGCTTTTCTTTGGTGGCGTTCCCCAAGAGCTCAAGCAAGTATCCCGTGGCGAAGAAACTCACAATCGGAATCAGGTTGAGCAGCGCACCGATTATTACTTTCACCAGGCCGCCCTCCGCTAGTGGAATACGGAATGCGCGTTCGATATTCACCACCGTTCACCTCCTTTCGAGATATTTCCTCACAAAGCAAGGTTTCGTTTTCAAACGCTTATTCCCTTCCCGGTTCGTTATATTGCTATTTCTTTTTGTACTTTATAATTACCTTAATTTTTGGGGCACACCTTCCATCAGTGTTGGACACCTGGGGTATCGTTAGTTGAAGGGAGCGTCGGTGAAGCTCCGCAAGCAACAGGCAGCCGCCTGCGAATATGGTTTCTTTCCTTTTTTTTGGATAGATCAGGGCCGATCGTATCAAAATACTTGCAGGAGGTGTTTAAAAGCGTGGACAACATCAGCGAGATGGAAAAACTACAGATTCGCGACAAGTTGAGTTTGGAACAGGTTCGGGCCAAGAAACTTATGGGTTACACGGATACCATGCAGGACCCCGCGCTCAAGGGACTGCTCAACCAGGTGCAGCAGATCAGCCAGCAGCACAGCAACGTGCTGAACGGCCTGCTCAGCAGGACCGGCGTCCCGCAATCCCCAACACATTATTAGGAGGGAATAAAGAATGAGGCTTGACGACAAGGACATCCTCACGGATTGTCTCGCAGACAGCAAATATTACTCCCAGGCGTATCATTTCGCCGCCCTGGAATCCTCGAACGACCAAATCAGGAACACTTTCCTGAGGCTTATGAACGATGAGCTGTCAAACGCGAAAATGATTTTCGACGCGATGCACCAACGCGGCTGGTACCCGGTAGACATGACACGGCCGACCGCCGCCGGGATGCACGCCCAGCATACCCAGCACGCGCAGGGCGCCGGCGCCCGTCAGGAATGGAACGCGCCGGGAATGCAGGGCTTCCATACCGGCCAGGAACCGGGGTTCGGGACACAGCAGGGCGACCCCAGCCACCGCTGGTAAAACAAAAACCACCCCGGCGGGGTGGTTTTTAACTTATATGTCGTTGTGTCAGTTGGATTGTGTCAGGGGACGGTTCCTTGACACATTACTTTTTAGGTGGTAAACTGTTCTCAAGTTACCATAAAACTACTCGCCTAAAACAACTCGTGGAGAAAACACATGCCAAGACAGTCGCGAAGATTGAGTGAAAGTAAGGTCTATCATGTAATGACCAGAGGCAATGAAGGAAAGAAGATTTTCTTGGACGACGATGATCGGATAAGATTTATTGAAATTCTAAAAGACAAGAACAAAGAAAACACATTTTCGGTGTATGCCTATTGCCTGATGGATAACCATGTGCACCTGGTTATCAGTGAGGGAGCCGACACAATTTCAAAAATAATGCAAAGAATAAACATTAGTTACGCCTACTATTTCAACAAGAAGTACGGGCGAAAGGGACATCTCTTTCAGGACCGATTTAAAAGTGAGGTTATCGAAAGCGACGACTATTTGTTGGCGGCCATCCGTTATACACACAACAACCCTGTTAAAGCCAAAATCGTTGCTGAGCCGGCGGCATATAAGTGGAGTAGTTATCATTGTTACATCGATAAGGACGGTTCAGGTAAAGAAAATGTAGAGAAGGATATGATCCTTGAGATGTTTTCCGGGGATAAGGATAAAGCATTGGAATTGTTTATTAATCATACTGAAAACCATAGCGAAGATGTTTTCTTGGACTATGAAGAGGACGCGGAGGAAGTCAAAACGATTTTTAGCGAGAATAGTGCCAGAGTTTTCGTGAAAAATTTCCTGAAGGAAAGAAACAAAGAAGTTGAGTCGTTGGGGTTTGTGGAAAATAGAATTTTTAGAATCGAGTTGGTTACTGAGCTTAAGGAAAAATCCAACTTATCGGTAAGACAAATTGCCGGTTTGCTCGGTCTAAATAGAGGTGTAGTCCAAAGAACTAAGGTGTGCCAGAGAACCGTCCCCTGACACACCGGGTTGCACCCTCAACCGTCACTGCCGCCTCAAACGGGACACCAAGGTTGACCATTCAACGCAGGAACCGCCGATTGAGAACCTGACTGCTCCTTCCAGAACGGTACGGTCAACAGTAAGGTTCAGGTTGCTTACCTTGATGGTGCTGGCTTCCGTGCTGGAAGTCTGTACCGGAATAGTCAAGGTAGTGTTGAACGGTGAGTTCAGCGTCATGTTCTGCGTGTTCAGCTTCAGGTTGCCGGCGGTGACCTCAACGGTCGATAAGTTCAAACAACAACGTAAGGTTCAAAGAAAGGTGTGTCGGAGAACCGTCCCCTGACACAGTTTTTCAGGATCAAGTTTCTGGGTCCGGCCCGCACGGTATTCTTCCAATGCTTCATTGGCTAACTTAGAGAGCTTGACAACCGATTTGTCAAAAACTTCTCGCCAACGTTCTTCCGAAACAAGCTCTTCGAGTATCCAAGCCGCAAACAGATCTTGCTCTTCCGGTGGAAGCTTAGATGCCTCTGCAAATGCTTTTTCTAGCTTCGTCATGTCCTTGCACCTCCGTACTTCCCCCTGCAAAATACCGTAAGTTCACATATTACAGTTTACACCATATAGAAAAGTCGGTCAATTATCAAGTGCCTGCAGATCGTGTCAACACACTGTAGGAAACCTCAAACCCCACCGCCCCCGAACCGAGACAAGCTACCAAACCAGTGGGGAACTCCGGCTTAATGCTTTAAGA
>JAGUUY010000103.1 GCA_020063185.1 Bacillota bacterium | reverse complement strand
GCCGTTGCACTTCTTCATCCCGCAGGTCGGCCTTCCGCATCAGCAGCCCGTGCAGCGCGCAAACGATGCCGAAAAGGTGCTGCGAAACGCCGTCGTGGATCTCGTTGGCGATGCGGTTCTGTTCTTCACTCACCAGCAAACGGGCCGCCAGCCTGTCGGTTTTTAACCGTTCGAGCACTATCGCGCCCAACTCTGCCAGGAAGGCCGCCGCATTTTCCCGTTCTTCCGCGGCCTTGTCCTCCACCGGCGCCAGATAAGCCAGGATGCCGAAGCACTCGCTCTGCGACCTGACCGGAATACACACCATCCGGGCCGGGTTTTCGCCCACTATGGCGCTGAACTTTGTCCCGGGTTCCCGGCGCTCCCAGACCTTGCTTAGCTCGCGGTTGAAATCGATACCCACGTACCTGCCTTCGACGGCGCAAACCTGGAGAGCGGGCTTATGCTCGTCCTGCACCCGGCCGCGCGCCAGCAGGCAGGCGGAGGGAGAGCCGGTGAGCTTTTGCGCGTATACGGCCAGCAGCAGGGCGAACTGTGACGCGTCCTCCTGCGTGGTAATTGCTTCCAGGGCCTGGTAAAGCGACGAAACATGCTGCAGCGACCGCTCGGTGGCGGCATGGGCCTCCGCCAGGCGGGAATACGCTTCCGACAACCGGGTGGCGAGGCGCGCGAAGACCTGCGCCGCGGAAGTCAGCAGAAGGAACACCAACAGCAGCCAAGACCTTTCCGCCGCGATCTCCGTTACCGCAGCCGACCGGCCGGCGGACACGGCGCTGGCGCCTACGGCGGCCATAAGGAAAACGGCAAGCGTGCCCCAGCAAAACGCGACCGGCAAGTAGCATGCCGCGGCAAAGATGGGGTTGAGGGCGTACCAGATGAAGGGACTGTCCAGACCTCCGGTAGGTATAAGCAAACAGGCCGTCCCCATGGTCTCCAGCCCGATAAGCTTGGCCCGGTGCAAAGGTTTGTCGTTTAGGGTGTAAAGGCGCTGCGTGAGCCAGGCCGCGCCTACAAGCGTCAAGATAACCCCCGCTTTGAAAAATAACGGGTAGTCCGGCGGGCCCGCCAGGTAAAATAACGACGTCAAGGCCAGGGATAAATAGCGGTAAAAAATGAGGGTCTGTCTAACGGAAGGCCGTACCGGCGCCGCCCTTTGCCGCTCTCGCCCGGAGGAAGAGACTGTGTCGGCCAGCCGGCGGATCCGCTGTATTGATTGACGCAAAACCGCAGTCGTCATTTGTATCCTCACTTCAACTGCGTGAGATGGGTTCGCACGGGATAAACAATGTCCGGGTCTGGACGGCCTTACTTGTAGACGTTTCCGGATTTTACATGCGGTTCAAGGAAGTGTGCGCCGAATATCGGCTCTAAATCAATAACGCCCATTCCTCTTCCAACTGGTGCGCCGTCATGAAATCCACAACCGAGCACGGGAACAAACACATTTTCGCGCCGCAAATCAGTTCCACCGCCTGCGCGACTTGTTCCGGCCGCATGTTGTCGCGCACCAGATAGCTGTCGGCGCCGGCCTTGATGGCCGCGCCCACCCAATCGGGATCGCCGGAAAGCGCGCAGACGATGATTACCGCCAGGGGGCAGGCCTGCCTTAACCTGCTTATCGCCGCGGCGTCAACATTGCCCGCGCCGGTGTCGTAGAGGATTACGTCCGGTTGGAAACGCTTCGCCTTTTCGGTCGGGTTGACGCCGTTGTCGCTTAAGACGTTCACCACTTCGAAAACACCGCCGGCATGCTTGCCGATCAAAGACGCTAAACTGTTTGAATTAACCGCTAGTCTCATCTGCATCATAACCCACCCTACCACTGAAATTAAGTCCCGAGTCGAAAGTCGAACCCTTGGCTTGTAACTCGCGACCCGTGACTCGCGACTCGTGACTCGCGACTCGTGACTTTTTCTATAATCTACAGCAAATTTATCACACGGGTTTTCATCTGTTCAATCAACCTTACGGGGGAAAAACGGGCGAGGATTTATCTTTTTGGCTTAGTCCGTCAGAAGTTCAAGCT
>JAGUUY010000187.1 GCA_020063185.1 Bacillota bacterium | reverse complement strand
TTCGTGGACCTTGGTAAGTTCCCGGGCCACAGCTATCCGCCTGTCTCCCATAACGCCCATAACGTCACGCAGGGTACGGAGCAGCCGGTGTGGGGCCTCGAAAATAATTATGGTCCGATCTTCGTTGATAAGTTTTTCCAGGGTGCGTCGGCGCTGCCTCGCCGGAAGAAAACCCTCGAAGACAAAACGGCTGGTGTTCAGGCCGGATGCGACCAGTGCGGTAAGCGCCGCGCTCGGCCCGGGAAGGGCCACAACCGGTATCCCGCGGACCAGTGCTTCCCGGACGAGTACCGCCCCCGGATCCGAAATACCGGGCGTGCCGGCATCGGACACCAGTGCGATATCCTCGCCCCTGCTCAACCGCGCCAACAGCTCGCCGGTCCGCTCCGTCTGGTTGCGGCTGTGGTAACTGACCAGGGGTTGCGAAATGCCGTAGCGCGTAAGCAGCTTGCGGGTGTGTCTGGTATCTTCCGCGGCGATCACCGCCGCCTCGCGCAAGACTCGTAGTACCCGCAAGGTTAAGTCTTCGAGATTCCCGATCGGGGTGGGGCAGACCCAGAGCGTTCCCCGGGGGTGCGCGGCCGCACCCTCACCTTTTATGTCCATACCGGAATCATGGCGGCAATCCGGACGCGCCTCCCCGCACGGCTTGGACGATTTCTCTTTGCTACTCTTCCCCTCCCGTTTCTTGCTCAAGTTCGGCCTCCCGCACCCGGTAATCAGGGTTTTCGTACCTCAGGCAACACATCAGTCTCCCGCAAACACCGGAAATTTTGGTCGGGTTGAGCACCAGGTTCTGCCCCTTGGCCATACGGATTGAAACCGGGGCGAATTCGAACAACCAGGCGTTGCAGCACAACTCCCGGCCGCACGAGCCCATACCTCCGAGGACTTTCGCCTCGTCCCGCACGCCGATCTGGCGCAGTTCGATGCGCGTTTTGAATACCGCCGCCAGATCCCTTACCAATTGCCGGAAATCAACCCGTCCTTCGGCGGTAAAGTAAAATATGACTTTGCTTCCGTCCAGGGTGTAGTCGACGCCGATCAGTTTCATCGGCAGCCCGTGCGCCGCGATCTTGTCCTTGCAGATCTTGAAAGCCTGCCGTTCTTTTTCCCGGTTCGTCAGCACCTGTTTGATATCTTCCGGCGTAGCCAACCGGACGACCGGTTTCAGCGCGGACGGGTCGATCTCCACCTCCGTCGGACCGGATACCACGCAGCCGAACTCCGTCCCCCGGACGGTCTCCACTACCACTTTGTCTCCCGGTCTGGGATCGTGGTCGCCGGGATTGAAATAATATACCTTACCTGCCTTTTTAAAACGCACGCCTATCGCACGCAAGTATTTTCCCCCCTTGGTCCCGGAGCCCTCTCAAAACGTTCAACGTTCAAGGTAAAACGAAGCATAAGCAATTGAACTATTTTCATCCCCGGATGATACCCTCTGCTCCGTAACTTTTCCATAACTTTATCTATATAATACCATCAGCGCCGTTTTACATGCCACGCTCGCGGGCGGGTCAAGCACGGCTACTGTCTTTTTGAAAAACCGAAGCCAGACGTGCCGTCAGCCCTTCCATCACCAGACGCTGGTGCACGTTCGCCCGGAGCATTTTCTGACCCGTCTCCACCGATTCGACCGCTTTGAGCAATTGGGACGCGGTGTATGCGGCTTGTTTGATTTCCTGCAGACGGTCGGTGTTAACTATTAATCCGGTGTTACCGGTGAGCCGGTAAAGCAAAAGGTCCCGGTACCACAGGCTCATAAAGTCCAGCCACTGCCGTGCTTCCGCCCGACCGGCAAACAGGGTTTTGTCGTTGACCCGGGCGAGCGCCGGGTTTGCGGCGACAGCCAGGACCTTTTCTCTAAGCGCCGCCGCCGCCGGAGTGTGCAGCTCAAGCGCGCGCCCTATGCTTCCCCCGGCGAGCGCGGCCGCCGCTTTTGCTTCAACAGCCGGGACATCGTGCCGCTGTACCAGTTCCTCGGCCACCAAATCCACCCCGAGCCGCCGGAATTTGACCTCGCAGCAGCGGGACAAAACCGTCGGCAAAAGCGCCTCCGGCCGGTCGGACACGAGAATGAAAACCGCCGCGCCGGGCGGCTCCTCAAGCGTTTTTAGAAATGCGTTCTGCGCCTGGTCGGTGCAAACATCCGCCGCGTCGATCACCACCACGTGGCGGTGATTATAAGGCTTGCGGCTGACCGCCGCATTTAAACGCCGGACCTGATCGATCCCGATGGATGCGCCCTCGGGGCCGATCATCTGGAGATCGGGGTGCGCGGCGCTCTGAAAAAGGCGGCACTGCCGGCAAATTCCACACGCCCCGCCTGTCTCGCCTCCTGCGTCACAAAGGAGCGCGCCAGCGAACGCCTTCGCCGTGGTGTGTTTACCGACCCCGGGAGGCCCCGTAAAGAGATACGCGTGGGCCACTTTGCCCAAACGTCGCAGCGTTTTTAACCGCGCGACGGCGTTATCCTGTCCCCTGATGTGGCCGTACACCTTTTAAGCCCCTTCTGGACCAGAGCGAATATCTGATCCGCGACTTCCGACGGTGATCCGGCGCCGTCAACCACCGCGAACCGGGAGCCACTCCGGCCGGCCAGGCTGAGGTACCGCTGTCTTACCCGTTCAAAAAAGTCCGTTTCAAGCATTTCCATCCGGTCGGACGACCCGGCGCCGCAACGCCTGGCCAGCGCCTCTTCAACCGGAACGTCAATTATCACGGTAAGGTCGGGAACAAGGCCCCGGGTAACCATATCGTTAAGCGCGTTTAAAAGCCCCTCCGGCAAGCCCCGGCCCGCGCCCTGGTAAGCAATCGTCGAATCGATAAAACGGTCGGCCACGACAATTATATCTTCTTTCAGCGCCGGGAGGATTACCTGCGCCACAAGTTGCGCCCGCGCGGCGGCGTAAAGGCACGCTTCCGCCGGAGGCTCTATTTCCGTCCCGGGGTCCTGCACCATGTTTCTTACGGCCTCGCCGAGGATCGTTCCGCCCGGTTCCCGCACCGTAACGACATTTAGTCCGGCGGCGCGGAGCCTCCGGGCCAGTTTCTCCACCTGCGTGGTCTTGCCGGCGCCGTCGATTCCTTCAAAAGTGATAAAAAAGCCGCCCACCTACCGCACCACCCTTAACGATTTCAGTTCCGGGCCGGCGATCCCGTGAACAATTAGTCCCGCGGCCCGTACCGCCTGAAGGTATGATACTACTTCGCGCGTAACCTCCTCGCCGGGGAGCAGTACCGGGAACCCGGGCGGGGTAACCGCGACCGTTTCCGCGCTCACCCGGCCGGGCGCTTTTTCCACC
>JAGUUY010000045.1 GCA_020063185.1 Bacillota bacterium | reverse complement strand
TTTGAGCTAACGTTGAACGTTGAACAGACCGCAAAGGTCCATCCCTTTAAGCTTGAACGTTGAACGTCAAAGAAAGGAGAGCCTCCATGCCTCGCATCACCATAGACGGGCGTCCCGTAGCGGCGGACACTGGGTCCACCGTGCTTGCAGCGGCCCTGAAGGCGGGCGTTTACGTACCGCACCTCTGTTTCTTGCCCGACCTCGACCCTTACGGCGGCTGCAGGCTCTGCGTCGTAGAGATCGAAGGGATGAGGGGTCTTCCCGCGGCTTGCACCACACCGGTCCGCGACGGTATGGTCGTCCACAGCGATGTTCCCGCCGTGAACCACGTCCGCCGCGTAACCGCGGAACTGATCATCGCCGACCACCAGGCTTCCTGCCTGGAATGCACATCGAACCAGCGCTGTGAACTCCAGCGCGCGGCCGCCCACCTGGGCATCGACCAGTCGCGGCTGAGACCGGGAACCCGGCGGGCCGTGAAAGACACCAGCAATCCCTTTTTTATCCGCGACATGTCAAAATGTGTTTTGTGCACGCGCTGCGTCCGGCTGTGTCATGAGATTCGCGGCGTGGGGGCCATCGACGTGATTTCGCGGGGCTACGACGCCCGGGTCGCCCCTTTCTGGGAGACCCCTATCGTCGAATCCACCTGTGAATCCTGCGGTATGTGCGTGGACGCCTGCCCGGTGGGAGCGTTGCGGCCGAAGAACGAACAACTGCCGCCCGCCGAACTGGTGCGTACTGTCTGCCCCTACTGCGGGTGCGGCTGCGGCTTGGTACTGGGCGTTCGCGGCAAAAAAATCGTGCAGGTAAGAGGCGACGGCTTCGACACCGGCAAGCAGGCGCAGTTATGCGTAAAAGGGCGGTTCGGGCTCGATTTCGTCTCCTCGCCGGAAAGACTCACTTCCCCGCTGATCAGGCACAACGGCAAGCTTGAGCCGGCTTCGTGGGACGAGGCGCTGGCGCTGGCAGCCGGTGGGTTTTCGCGCATACGGGACACATTCGGACCGGACGCGCTGGCGGGCTTTGCTTCCGCAAAGTGTACCAATGAAGAGAATTACCTTTTTCAGAAATTCATGCGCGCCGCCGTTGGGACAAACAACGTCGACCACTGCGCGCGGCTCTGCCACGCTTCGACGGTGGCGGGCCTCGGCATGGCCTTCGGCTCCGGGGCCATGACCAACTCCGTGGCGGAACTTGAAAACGCGGACTGCATCTTCGTCATCGGCTCAAACACCAGCGAAGCGCACCCGGTTGTCGCCCTGCGTATCAAAGCGGCGGTGTCGAAGCGCGGCGCGGACCTGATCATCGCCGACCCCCGGCGGATCGATTTGACCCGTTTCGCGCGGTTTCACCTGCGGCACCGCTGCGGCGCCGACGTCATGCTCCTCAACGCCATAATGCACGTCATTGTCACGGAAGGACTCGAGGACCGCGACTTTCTCGACGAACGCACCGAAAACTTCGGTTCGGCCTGGGAGGTCATCCGTCACTGCTCCCCCGAGGCCGCCGAAGCGGTCACCGGGGTTCCGGCCGGGGACATCCGCGGGGCGGCCGTCCTTTTCGCGCGGGCCGGACGGGCCGCCATCGTTTACAGCATGGGCGTCACCCAGCACGTCACCGGCACGGACAACGTCCTGGCCCTTGCCAATCTCGCCATGCTTACCGGGAATGTCGGCATCGAGTCCGCGGGTGTATACCCGCTCCGCGGGCAGAACAACGTTCAGGGCGCCTGCGACATGGGCGCGCTCCCGGACTGGTTTCCCGGTTATCGGAAGCCGGCGGATAACCTGGTCAGAAAAAGCTTTGAACGGGCGTGGGGCCGCAGCCTGCCGGAAAAACCGGGACTTACCGCGACAGAAACCCTGGACGCGGTATTTAAAGGCCGGATCCGCGGTCTGTATATAATGGGCGAAAACCCCGCCTTGTCGGACCCTAACGTCAGCCGGACCGAGCGCGCGCTGGAAAAAGTCGACTTCCTGGTGGTCCAGGACATCTTTCTTACCGAAACCGCCGCACACGCGGACATTGTATTGCCGGGAGCTTCTTTTGCGGAAAAAGACGGTACTTTCACCAACACCGAACGGCGGGTACAGCGGGTTAGAAAGGCTTTGCCCGCGCCCGGTGAAGCGAAAGAAGACCTCTGGATAATACGCGCCTTATCGGAACGCATGGGCTATCCCATGATATATCCCGACGCCGCCGCGGTGATGGTGGAAATAGCCGCCCTGATACCTATTTACGGGGGTATCTCCTACGAGCGGCTTGAGAACGGCGGACTGCAGTGGCCGTGTCCGGACGGTTCCCACCCGGGCACGCCGTTTCTCCACCGGGGCGGTTTCATTCGGGGGCGCGGCAGGTTCCATCCGACACCCTACCGTGAACCGGCGGAGCTTCCCGACGCGGAATACCCCCTGCTTCTCTCCACCGGGAGGCTGCTCCATCACTTCCATACGGGGACGCTTTCGCGTAAGACCGGCGGCCTTGAAACCCTGTCCAGACCGGGACTGGTAGAGGTGAACCCGGATGACGCCGAAGTGTTTGGGATACGCGACGGGGACAGGGTGCTTATCGAATCGCGGCGCGGGCGAGTGGAAGCCTGGGCGGCCGTAACCGGGCGCGCCCGGCAGGGGATGGTCTTCCTGCCCTTTCACTTCCGGGAAACCCCGGCTAACGTCCTGACCAACGACGCCCTCGACCCGTCGGCAAAAATTCCGGAGTTCAAAGTATGTGCGGTGAGGGTTAAGCCCGCTTCAGTTCCTTTATAAGCGGCGGCATACATGATCTAATTTTGGCGACGGGAGCGGGACACACACAGCCTAGACGCAGCCGGTTCCGCCCCCGCGCCGCAATATATATGCGCAAGTCCACCAAGACGACCAGGTTTGGCGACGGGAGCGGGACAACACGCAGCCCAGACGCAGCCGGTCCCGCCCCCGCGCCGCAATAATACCGCTTCGAAACACGGCAGGCCGCGGCCTGCTCCCCTCGTGTTCGACTGGGGCCGATCGGCCGATTTACCGCTTAACAGGTCAAATCTTGGCTTGCCCGTGAAAACGTATCCTCCTTTTTACCTTTTATGTTATAATTATTAACTGGCTGATCAGACTTTAACAGGGAATGGTGCCTTATCATTTGGGACAGGCCGAACGAGACTCTCCCCCGCGGTGATATTGAAGCGCCGCAACTCAAGCGTTTACAGGAACTGGTCCGGCGGGTTTACATGTCGGTGCCTCACTACCGCCGCTGTTTGGATGCCGCCGGCGTTAAACCCGGGGCGATACAATCGCTCGCGGACATCCGGCGCCTGCCCTTCACCACCAAAAACGAACTGCGCGACAACTATCCGTACGGCTTATTTGCCGTCCCCCTGGAACGCGTCGTCAGGATTCACGCCTCCTCCGGCACCACCGGCAAACCGACCGTCGTCGGTTATACGAAAAAGGACCTCCGTACCTGGGCCGAACTTATTGCCAGAATCGTCACCATGGCCGGAGTCGGGCGGGGAGACGTCGCCCAAATTTGCTTCTCCTACGGTCTCTTCACCGGCGGTTTCGGGCTGCACTACGGGCTGGAGCGCGCCGGTGTGACCATTGTACCGGCGGCGGCCGGCAACACCGAAAGACACGTGCGGTTGATGCAGGACTTCGGCACCACCGTAATCGTCGGCACCCCCTCCTACGCCCTTTACATCGCGGAGGTCGCCCAGAGATTGGGGGTCGACCCGCGCACGCTGAAAGTACGCGTGGGGTTGTTCGGGGCCGAGCCCTGGGGAGAGGGAATGCGGGCTGAAATCGAAAAAGCGTGGGGCATCGACGCATACGACAACTACGGCCTGAGCGAAGTGATCGGCCCGGGCGTCGCCGGCGAATGCCTGGCGAAGAACGGGCTGCACATCAGTGAAGACCATTTCCTGGTGGAAGTTATCGACCCGGATGCCGGAGACCCGGTACCTCCGGGAGAAAAAGGCGAGATCGTATTCACCGCGCTTACCAAGGAGGCGTTCCCGGTAATCCGGTACCGGACCCGCGACCTTACCCGTTTAATCACCGAGCCGTGCTCCTGCGGCAGAACGACCGTCCGCATGGAAAAGGTCACCGGGCGGACGGACGACTTGCTGATTATCCGGGGCGTAAACATATTCCCCTCGCAAATCGAAGAGGTGTTGACGAGCACTCCCGGCCTGGCGCCGCACTACCGGATCGTACTTGAAAGAAAGGGATATCTGGACGACATCCAGGTGGAAGTAGAACTGGCAAGCGAGGGCTTCACCGGGCGCTTCGAGGACCTTGCCGCGCTTGAAGACCATATCCGGACCCGGCTCCAGACGGTAATTACGCTCCTGCCGAAAGTAAAGCTGCTCGAGTTCGGCTCGCTGGAGAGGACGTCCGGCAAATCAAAACGGGTGGTCGACCGTCGCGGGGAAAAGCGGCCATGAAACTCCTGAGCGGTAACGAAGCCGTCGCCCGGGGCGCGTACGAAGCCGGTGTCAGGGTGGCGGCGGCCTATCCCGGCACCCCAAGCACCGAAATCCTCCAAAACATCGCCCGTCACTATCCCGAAATATACGCGGAGTGGGCGCCTAACGAGAAAGTCGCGCTCGAGGTGGGTATCGGCGCCTCGCTGGGCGGCGCGCGGACGCTTGTGGCCATGAAGCACGTGGGTGTAAACGTCGCGGCCGACCCGCTGGTAACCTTTGCTTACACCGGGGTGGGGGCCGGCCTGGTGCTTTTATCGGCCGACGATCCCGGCATGCACAGCTCACAAAACGAACAGGACAACCGGTTTTACGCGCGCCTGGCCCGCATTCCGCTGCTTGAACCGGCGGACAGCCAGGAAGCCAAGGATTTTGTGCGCGCCGCGCTCGTAATCAGCGAAACTTATGATACACCGGTATTACTGCGGACGACCACAAGGGTCGCCCATTCCAAGAGCCTGGTACGGGAAGGCGCACCGGCGCAGCCGGAGCGAAGGCCTTACGCCAAAGATTCTACCAAATACTTGATGGTGCCCGCCAACGCCCGCAAACGGCATACCGTCCTGGAAGAACGTCAGGAAAGGTTACGCGCGTATGCGGAAAAAACGCCCCTTAACCGTGCGGAGCCGGGCGACCGGCGGGTCGGCGTCGTGACCGGCGGCGTTGCCTATTACTACGTTAAAGAGGCCTGCCCCTGGGCGTCGGTGCTTAAACTCGGCATGAGCTACCCCTTTCCCTACGAATTGGTCGCGGCCTTCGCCGCGACGGTCGACGAACTATACGTCGTCGAAGAGCTCGAACCGTTCCTTGAGGACCTTATTAAGACGCGGGGACTGGACGTGCAAGGAAAAACCCTTATACCCAGGACCGGTGAACTGTCGCCGGCCGTCATTCTGCGCTCCCTTGCGGCAAGCCCCGCCTTTGCGGCGGCGGCGCGCGCCCATGCCGCCGGCGAAC
>JAGUUY010000178.1 GCA_020063185.1 Bacillota bacterium | reverse complement strand
GGCGCGGTCTTTCAGGTTGACAGTGTATGAGGATTTAGGTAAAATAGGTTACGTAACGCAACACACGGCCCCATGGTCAAGTGGACTAAGACACCGGTCTTTCAAGCCGGTAACCCGGGTTCGAATCCCGGTGGGGTCACCAATTCTGTCATTAGTCGTCGGAGGTCGGTAACAGCAGAGGAATTCACTACGCGAATTCCTGTAAAAGGAGCTGACGACCGATATCAGACGTCCGACGACCGATATTTGCGGGTGTAGCTCAACGGTAGAGCACCAGCTTCCCAAGCTGGGGGTTGCGGGTTCGATCCCCGTCGCCCGCTCCATTTTACCAAGGGTTACAGGCTTTACGGCTTTTGTAAAGCGGTTTTTTTACCTGAACTTTTTAACTAAAAAGTAACGAACCAGGGTTCCCCTTGGTTTGTTACTTCGTTACGGTTCTAGGCGGCCTTATGCGTGAGATACTTATATTGGACGCTCAACAGCATCCAAAACTTCCTTTGCTATATATAAGCGGTTACGGGATCGTTTACCTACTTCTTTTAAAATACCCGCTTTTACGAACTCCTTAACATGGGTACTAGCTGGCCTGTATGTCGTCCTTAAGTACCGGCTAGCTTGAGTAATGGTTATAACCGGACTCAAAAATAGGAGATCTTACTAATTTAAAAGCGGTACTTGGAGAACGATTTTCCTGCAACGTATCATAATATCTTCTTTGAAGGTCTTGAAGGCGCTTTACCCGAAGTAATGCATCAAACGACTGACTTTCTACACCCTTCAAAAAGAATAGAAACCATTCATTCCAAGCTTTCCTCATGCTTACAGCTTGCAAAAGACCATAATATTGATCTCGATTTTCTTCAAAAAAAGCGCTTAAATATAACAAAGGTTGTGGCAAAAGGCCCCAAGCACAAGATAAAAGGACCATAAGCATACGGCCGATTCGCCGGGACTATGAGGCTGCACAGCCAGGTTGGAGACTCCTGGCTGTGTTTTAAAATTTTTGTACCACCTTCGGGTCATTTTTAAGAGTTAGGTAGCAAAGGTATGCCGCAGGATGAAAAGCAGAGAATTCGTACTATTGTTTTCCGCCGGCGCTGTCGGCTATAATTATTGGTTAAGAGGTTTTTATGCGCCTGGCGGAATAACGCCGAGGGCCGCAAGGAGGAAAAGCCGTGTTTGTCCGGGACTGCATGACCGCCAACCCGATTACCATCACTAAAGAAACGCCGATATTTCAGGCCCTGGAAATCGTTCGTACACACAAGATCCGCCACCTGCCCGTGGTAAAGGACGGGAAGCTTATAGGGCTGGTCACCGAGCGGGGCCTTTTGCGGGTCTCACCTTCTCCGGCTACAACCCTTAGCGTTTATGAACTTAACTACATCCTCACCAAGGTCACGGCAGCGGAGGCCATGATCAAGAATCCAATCAGCGTGGCTCCCGGGCTGCCCATTGAAGAGGCGGCGCTTTTAATGCGTGAGCACAAGGTGGGGTGCCTGCCGGTGGTCGAAGACAACCGGCTGGTCGGAATTATCACCCAAACCGATATGGTGGAAACTTTGGTACGGCTTTTTGGCTTGCGCAAGGCCGGTTCCAGGATCGTAGTCGAGGCTGTTGACCGGATCGGCGTGATATATGAAATCAGCGAACTCTGCAAAGCGAGAGGAATCAACATCCGAAGCCTGGCCACTTTCGAACGGGAGCCGGGGGTGTACAACCTGACGTTCCGGCTGGGGGTCGCGGAAGCCGGGGATCTTAAAGCGGATTTGGAAAATGCCGGTTACAAAGTTATTTCGGTTGGTTAGGGGGTAAGTTATGGGCAAGCATATCAAAACCATAATATCCGGGAAAAGTCCCCGCCAAGGGGGATGCGGGGAATGCCAGGCATCCTGCCAGTCGGCCTGTAAAACATCTTGCACGGTGGGGAATCAAAGCTGTAAACGCAAAACTTGATCCGAAAATCCACGGTAATTAATAGGGGCGCCAACACGCCCTCTTTTTGTTACGCGCGACACAAGGTCAAAATAGCGGTATGAGCCGCAGCGGGAGTGGCAAGCTTGATTCATTGTTTTGAAATCGGCGGGCGGAAACTGGCGTACGATCCGGTGAGCGGGGGCTTGCACGACGTGGACGGCACTGCTTTTGCGGTCCTTTCATTACTTGCGTGCGGCGAAGAGGTCCCCGGGCACTACCCACCGGCCGAAATCGCGGCGGTTCTGGGGGAAATAAAAGAACTTGAGTTAAAGGGATCACTTTTCGTTAAGGACCACGGCAGAGAGCTTTATTCCCCGCCGGCTTTCGCGCCCAAAGCCTTGTGCTTGATGGTGGCGCAGGAGTGCAACCTGCGCTGCGCGTACTGTTTCGCCGGGCAGGGTACTTATGGCGGCGGCGGTCTAATGGCGGAAAACACGGCCTTAAGAGCTGTTGATTACTTAATGGAGGCTTCCGGCGCGGTCCGCGACGTGGAAGTTGATTTTTTCGGCGGTGAGCCCCTCTTAAACTTTCCTGTTGTGGCTGCAGTGGTGGAATACGGTACCCGGGAGGCCCAGGCGAGAGATAAAAATATTTCTTTCACCATCACAACCAACGCGCTGCTTTTAGATGGGGGAACGGCTGATTACCTTCTGTAAAAAAACATCAACGTGGTGCTAAGCATTGACGGCCGCAAGCACGTTCACGACCGCCTTCGCCGGCTGCCGGGCGGCCGGGGCAGCTATGACCGGACCCTCCAAAATGCGAAGCGCTATTTCGCTTCTTGGGCCGGCGCTCCCCGTTCTTCGTATTGCTACGTCCGTGGCACTTATACCCGGTTTAACCTGGATTTTACGGAAGATTTCGCTCACCTCGTGGAAGAAGGTTTAACTGCGGTTTCGCTGGAACCGGTCGTGGCCGGGCCGGGCGAGGCCTACGCCGTCAGGGAAGAGGACCTGGCTGGAGCCGCGGCGGAGTATGAACGCCTGGCCGGGCGTTACCTGGATTACCGGCGGCAAGAAAGACCGGTACGGTTTTTTCATTTTGAGCTTGATCCGGCGGGGGGGCCCTGCCTGACAAAACGCGTCACCGGGTGCGGCGCCGGTTTTTGTTACCTGGCGGTGGCGGTTGACGGCCGTCTTTATCCCTGCCACCAGTTTGTGGGCGACGAAGGATTTTGCCTCGGTGATTTAAAAGGCCGTCGGGCCGATATTCTTATTGAAGCTTTTCGACAGGCCCACGTTTACAACAAGCCCTGCCGCGCATGCTGGGCGAGGTTTTACTGCGGCGGCGGGTGTCACGCGGCCGCCTATGCCGCAAACGGCACAATATTTGCGCCGGACGCGATTGCGTGCGAACTGATGCGCAGGCGCCTGGAGTGCTCCCTTTACGTGCTGGCCGCAACGAAAATGGAGTAGAGCCCGCGACAAACATTGGTCCGGGCCCACCGGTGGTCAAAGAATGTAGTAAACTGCTCGCGCCCGCCCATGGTACGTGCTACTTTACGGGCCAAATGTGGCGAACGGTAGTGATTGGCAGACTTTGCATGGACAAAAACCGACAATACGGCAAAATTCCGGCAGTTTCGGGGTTTGCCGGGATCAAGAAATGTAGTAGAATATCCTTGCGCTTTCTTTCTTCTTTTCTCGCATTAAATCACTGTCCGACGGACAGAAGAATAGATTGTCAAAGATACCGCGAACTGTAAGGCCTAGAGGTGGAATTTTTGCGAGAACCGCGTTCACAACGGTGTAAACGTTACGTATACGGTATAAAAAGTGTTTGGTCGCGTGAGTTTAAAGAGCAGC
>JAGUUY010000240.1 GCA_020063185.1 Bacillota bacterium | reverse complement strand
CTGACCTGGTCGACGGCACAGCGCTGGATGCCCAGCGCCACAATGTCCTTTGCGCGGCGCTCTCCTTCCTCCTTGGCCCTGGCCTCGATATCCCTGATGATCTTTGCGGCGTCTTGCTGAATGTCCTTCTCAACTTCCGCCAGCAACAACTCGCGTGCTTCTTCGGGAGTCATGCCTGAAACCCGTTCCAGCTCAACAAGGCGCGCAGCGTGTACTTTTTCCAGTTCCAGTTTAATGTTGTTGATTTCCGCTTCTTTGCGGCTTAACCCCTCTTCCCGCTTTTGAACGGCGTCTAATTTTGCTTCTATTGCTTCCACTTTTTGACTGATCCGCTTTTCGGTCCGCTGGAGTTCCAGACGCCGTTCCCGGTTTTCACGCTCCGCTTCATTCTTTAACCTGAGCGATTCCTCCTTTGCCTCTAAGAGCGCTTCCCGTTTCGCCGCTTCAGCCTCTTTCACAGCCTTTTCTAAGATCTGGCCGGCCCTCTCTTCAGCGGCGGCAACCTTAAATTCGGCTATATATTTCCGGGTAAAATAACCGACAACAACACCGACCAAGCCTACACCCAAAGATATAAGCCATACCGTATCCGGCAATACTTCACCCCCATCCTATATTTGATCTAAAATATAAAAGCCGAGAAAACCCCGGCAGAAAAAGAACCTGTACACCACCGATGCCATCAATTTCAAGAAGAGGTCGTAACGGATCCGGAACTTTTCGAAACCTGCGCTCGCCCACACTTCTTTATTAAAAACATCAAAAACGCCTGCGTGGCAGTACGCGTTCTATTTTCTCCCAAGTTTATTGTATTGTATAGGTTCGGACGAATAGTGTCAAGCTGATAACATCTGGCGCCGCCGAAACAAAAAGAGGTCCCGATCGGACCCGTTCCGCCGGTTTCAAATACAGCCCCGATGTAACCCAAAGTTTGCTTCGGTTACCTTACGAAATCGTGGTCGGCGTTCCCACTTCCAACATCTCACATCTCACTTCTCAATCCCTTCGACCTTCAACCTGCCAAACCGCCGGATTCCACCCCTGGGGCAACTCCTCATACTGCGCCTGCCGCCAATCCCACGCCTCGGGCAGGTGCTCGTAACGGTCAAGACCAGTATTTCTCAAAACATCCGCCACCCACTCCGCCCGGTTGAGCGTGTAAAGATGCACCCCGTCGACACCGTAATCCACGAGGTCCCGCACCTGGGCGGTGGCATATTCAATGCCGGCTTTTTCCAGGCTTTCGGGGTCATCGGCGTACTTGTCCATTAAGTCCCACAGTTTTGCCGGTATCGCGGCGCCGCAAAGAGTGGCCATGCGTTTGAGCGAGTCGGCGCTAAGCACCGGGAGCACGCCGGCGGAAATGGGGCACGCAATGCCGAGCCGCCGGACGCTGTCAAGAAAATTGTAAAATACACGGTTGTCAAAGTACAGTTGGGTGATCAGGAAATCCACGCCGGCGTCGACCTTTTCCTTCAAGTGCATCCAGTCCAGCTTAATGCGCGGGCAGGCGATGTGGCCCTCGGGGTACGCGGCGGCGGCTATGCCAAAGCCGCCCTTCCGCTTGATATGCCGAACAAGGTCCACGGCGAATTTAAAATCTTCCGCGGTGTAATCGTAATTTTCCACTCCCTTGGGCGGGTCCCCACGCAGGGCGAGAATGTCGTCCACGCCTCCGGCCTTAAAGCGGTCCAAAATCACGTCGATGTCCGCCGCGCTGTGGCCTATCCCGGTGAGGTGGGCCATAACCTCAAAACCCTGCCCGGAAAGATAAGACGCAACTTCGATCGTCGTGTCCCGGGTGGTGCCGCCCGCTCCGTAGGTGACACTGACAAACGCCGGGTTGAGTTCCTTGAACTGTGAAGCCAGCCGCGAAACAATCGCCGTCCTGTCTTCTGTTTTCGGCGGAAAAACCTCGAATGAGATGACCGGTTTCCGGTAAGTAAAAAATTGTTTGATATGCACGGGCTCGCCTCCTAAGAGTATTTACGAATATCTTCAACACCTATTTTGCCCGGAGACAAGAATTTAAAGCCTTGCTCCAACCGTTTAATCCCTCATAGCAGACACTCCGGCCTCACTTCAATCCACTCGCCCGGCAACAATTGATTAGCGGCAAGTACAATGATACATTAGCACCAATAAATGTGTTACGATTTCTCCATGATTTCAGGTTTTCTCGACATTTTCTCCTCAAAAGGGGACCTGTAACCTTGCACACTTTGAATGTTACCCTGAACGGCAGGGAAGTAACCGCTGAACCGGGCATGACGATCCTCGAGTTGGCACGGAGAGAAGGCATATATATTCCGACTATCTGCCATGAACCTCACCTTGCTCCCATGGGCGGCTGCCCATCGATCAGCAGTTGCCGCATATGCATTGTGGAGGAAGAGCGTAGCGGCAACCTGGTAACGTCGTGCGGCGCCTTTGTTACCCCCGGCATGGTAATCAATACCGACTCCCAACGTGTTCTTGAAAGGCGCAGGACAATAATAGAATTGATGCTGGCAAGCCATCCGGACTCCTGCATGGTATGCCTGAAAGGCAACCGCTGCCTCTTGCGCAAGGTAGCTTCGGAACTGGGTATAGGGTTGTCAAGATTTCAACGCATCCCAGTAATGTCCACTATTATAGACGCCAACCCGTTTATCAGAAGGAATTTAAGCAAGTGCATATTGTGCGCGAAGTGCATCAGGGCTTGCCAGGAACTTGTCATCGAAGGGGCGGTTGATTACTTCCACCGTGGGTTCGCCGCCAGGCCGGCCACGGCCGGCGATTCCCCCTTGGAAGAATCGGAATGCACGTTCTGCGGTACATGCGTAGCAATGTGCCCGACCGGGGCCCTGATCGAATCGGAACCCCTTTACCGGGGAACGGCGGGAACCTCCGTGCAATCCGTCTGCCCCTTTTGCGGTTGCGGGTGCACTATCCGCCTCAAGGTCAAAGAGGGGCGCGTGGTAAGGGTCATCCCGAACAACGAAGACCCGGTCACCCGCGGCGCTTTATGTGTTAAAGGAAGCTATGGTTTCGATTTTATTCAGAGCCGGGACAGGATTACCTCGCCGCAGTTAAAGGTTGAAGGCCGTTTTGAGGCCGTGTCCTGGGAAGAGGCTTTTAATGTCATCGCCGAACGGTTAAACCAAATCAAAGGTCAATACGGCAGCAACAGCTTGGCCGTTTTCGGTTCATCTAAGTGCACTAACGAAGAGAACTATGTTCTCCAGCGCTTTGCCAGATGCGTGCTCGGCACCAATAATATCGACAACGGCAGCCGGTTGACGGGTACACCCGGCTTAATGAGTTCCGACCCTGCAAGCGGGTTCTTCGGTGCTACCAATTCACTGACCGCGTTGGAGAAAGCGGACGTTATTTTCGTGATCGGGGCCGACCCCACCGTGGCGGCGCCTCTTGCCGGTTACACGATAAAACGCGCTGTTCGGTGCATGGACGCAAAACTGATTGTAGTCGACCCGAGGGAAACCCGTCTGGTGATGTTCGCGGAAATCTGGCTGAGGCCTAGGGTCGGTACCGATTTAATACTGATCAACGCGATGGCTAAAGTTATCATCGACGAAGGTCTGCACGATGCAGAAATCAGCGAGGAAACGATAGGTTTTAAGGAGTTTACGAATAGTCTGGGCGCTTATACGACCGCTTACGTTGAAAAGGCCACCGGGGTTCCTTACGCCGACATCGTCAAGACAGCCCGACAATACGCCACCGGCGGGAAAGCGGCGATTGTATACGGAAACGGCATCACCCAGTACGCTTATGGCACAGACGCGGTAAAGGCGCTTGCGAACCTTGCACTGCTTAACGGGAGCCGCAGCAAGGGTACGTGCATTTACCCCCTGCAAAAAGAAAACAACGCTCAGGGCGCCTGTGACATGGGGGCATTGCCCGACTACCTGCCGGGATATCAACGGGTGGCCGACCTAAGGTCCAGAAGAACATTTGAAGATTACTGGGGAACCGTACCGGCTGCAGCCGGGTTGACAGCGTTCGAAATGATTAAAGGAGCCAAGGCGGGATCCATTAAAGGAATGTACATCGTCGGTGAAAACCCCGCGGCTTCTTTCCCCAACGGCCGGTTTGTCAGCGAGGCCTTGGGTTCACTTGACTTTTTGGTGGTACAGGACCTGTTCATGACAAGGACCGCGAAGTTGGCGCATGTAGTGTTACCGGCCGCAGCATTCGCAGAGAAGGAAGGCACTTTCACCAGCTTTGACGGAAGGGTCAGCTGGTTGACCAAAGCCGTTCAACCGCCGGGACAGGTGTATCCTGACTTGGACGTTATCATCAAGCTCGCGGCAAAGATGGGCCATGCGATAGCGTACGCCTCCCAACGCGGTGTGCGGGAAGAAATCGGCAAGCTGGTGCCGCTTTATAAAGGCATTGGTTATGGGTCACCCGAGGAGCCTCAAGACCAAGCGCGGGCGATAGACCGTCTGAAACCGCCGCTTGTTTACCGGAAACGCCCGGACAGGATGCCGAGCTTTTACCTTACAAATGACAACACGGCACCGGTTTTAACTACCAAGGAATACCCATTTCTCCTCCTGACAGGCAGTAACCTGTACCATTTCGCCGGTGGTACGAGAACATCTCGGGCGCCCAGGTTGCGGAAATACTCCTTTAACGCCTTTGTTGAAATCGGGGAAGCCGATGCCGAACGGTTGTTGATAACCCGGGGGGACAGGTTGAAAATTACTTCTGCCACCGGCGAAGTCGTCGCTACCGCCCGTATTACCGATACCCTTCCTGAAGGAATGGTTTATATGCCTTTCGCACTCGCCGCTAATCCAGTCAGTCAGCTCTTTAACATTGTCCTGGACCCTGAACGTATGACCCCTTTGACCAAGTGCGTCAGTGTAAAGGTGGAAAGGATAGGTGCCCATGAATAAGCCGGCGACCTGTAGGGCCATAGATATGGGCCGCATCAAGGAAATAGTTATGGAATGCGGCGGGAATAAGTGGGCGTTGATTCCTGTCATTCAAAAAATACAGAACGAATTCGGGTACATTCCTCCCGAAGCCGTTACGGTTATCGCCAAGGGACTGAAAGTTTTTCCCAGCCAGGTGCAGGGTGTCATATCCTTTTACGCGCAGTTTTACACCAAACCCCGGGGCAGGCAGGTTATTACCGTGTGCCGCGGCACCGCGTGCCACGTACGGGGGGCCGAGTCGGTCCTTAATTTCTTGGAAGACCGCCTGGGGATTCAAGAAGGGGAGACTACCCCTGACTTCGAGTACACCCTTGACACCGTGGCCTGTATCGGCGTTTGCACTCTGGCACCCAACGTGGTAATTAACAAACAGGTTTACGGTGACATGGACCTGGAAAAGGTGCAGGAACTGTTCAAGAAGGGTGAATAATAGCATGAACCAGCCGATTACCGTTTTCGTCTGCGCTGAAACGCCCTGTCTTTCGATGGGGTCAGATGACGTTTTCGAGGCGCTGAAAGCCGAAGTGGCCCGCCAAAAGTTAACGAACGTCAACATTGAAATAAGCGGGTGTCACGGCCACGGTCTCTGTAATCATGGGCCGAGTGTTGTGGTCGAACCCGAGGGCGTTTTTTACCTGGGGGTAAGGCCTGAGGATGTTCCTGAATTAGTCGGTTCACACCTCCGGGACGGCAGGCCGGTGGAACGTCTCCTTTACCAAGAAAAGGCTACGGGTAAAATCATTCCACACTATCGAGAAATAAACTTCTATAAGAAACAACAGCGCCTCATTTTGCGGAATTGCGGGCGCATTAACCCGGAAAAAATCGATCAGTACATAAACGTCGGGGGGTACCGGGCACTTGCGAAGGCCCTTTTAGAGATGACCCCCATCCAGGTAATTGAAGAAGTTAAAAGGTCCGGCCTTCGCGGGCGCGGCGGGGCCGGATTTCCCACCGGGCGTAAGTGGGAATTCGGTTATAACGTGTTGAGCGATAAAAAATATGTCATTTGTAACGCCGACGAAGGCGACCCCGGCGCCTTTATGGACCGGTCCGTGCTGGAGGCTGACCCGCACGCAGTCGTTGAAGGGCTTATTATCGCCGGTTACGCCATCGGCGCCAACGACGGTTACGTGTATCTCCGGGCGGAGTATCCCCTCGCGGTCAAGCGCGTCAGCATAGCTCTTGAACAGGCGCGGGAAAAAGGCTTTCTGGGAATGGACATCTTAGGTTCAGGTTTTAACTTTAATATCCACATGAAAGAGGGTGCCGGTGCTTTTGTCTGCGGTGAGGAAACCGCGCTCATTGCTTCAATTGAAAGTCTAAGAGGCATGCCCCGGCCCCGGCCCCCGTACCCGGCCCAGTCGGGTCTTTTCGGGAAACCTACGACGATCAACAACGTTAAGACGCTGGCCTCCGTTCCGGCCGTGATCGACCGTGGCGCCGATTGGTTTGCCGGCATCGGCAGCGAAAAAAGCAAGGGTACGACAGTGCTCGCCCTCAGCGGCAAAATCGTAAACAGCGGTCTGGTTGAGGTACCCATGGGCACTTCCCTGTCCACCATTATTTTCGACATAGGCGGCGGTATCCCGGACGGCCGGCGCTTGAAAGCGGTACAAACAGGCGGGCCGTCAGGCGGTTGCATTCCTGCAAGGTTCCCCGACACCCCTGTAGATTATGAAACGCTGTCCCTGCTCGGATCTATTCTCGGCTCGGGCGGCATGGTGGTCATGGACGACACCACCTGCATGGTGGAAGTCGCCCGCTATTTCCTCAGTTTCACACAGGCGGAATCTTGCGGTAAATGTGTTCCCTGCCGACTTGGGACAAAACAAATGCTGGAAATACTAACGAGGATCACCAGGGGCCGCGGCAAGGAAAGCGACATTGATACCCTTTACGATATTGCCAGAACGGTTAAGGAATGCTCGCTTTGCGGTCTTGGGCAGACCTGCCCTAATCCGGTACTGTCAACCTTAAGCTATTTCAGAGACGAATACGAGGCGCACATTAAAAAGAAGAACTGCCCCGCCAACCAGTGCCGTCCTCTAAGTCGGAAAGCTTCTGCTACAGTTAAAAGTTGATTAGAAAATAAAGAAATGCATCCGGGAGGGGATTTACATGAGGTCGATTACGAAAAGGAAACCGGTTGAGGAGGTGGAGCAAAGCCTGAAGGGTTTTGAACAAGTATACATTCTGGGATGTGGTACATGCGCCACTATGACCAAGACCGGGGGCAGGGACCAAGTGCTTGAAATAAAAGAGTACCTGGAAAGTCTGGAAAAGACCGTGACCGGCTGGACAGTCATCCCTATTGCCTGTGACGAAATGACGGAGGTGGCCATGAGGGAAAACGAACGGCCCCTCCGCAACGCCGGGTGCGTCCTTGTCATGGCGTGCGCTCTCGGCGTGCACCGGATAAGCACTTACACCAACAATCCGGTAATCCCCGCCCTTGACACTTTATTTATCGGGCTGGAAGAAAAGCCCGGCCACTTCCGGGAAGTGTGCATACAGTGCGGCCAGTGCGTGCTGGGGGAGACCGCCGGTATTTGTCCCGTCACAGCTTGTAATAAAGGATTGTTGAATGGCCCGTGCGGCGGGACCAACGACGGCAAGTGCGAGGTTGATAAAAATAAAGACTGTGCCTGGACCCTCATTTACCGCCGGTTGAAACTCCAGGGCAGGCTTGATTTGATGCGCAAATATCATCCTCCTAAGAACTACCAAACGGCGCCCCGCCCGAAAACGGTCATAATTAGCACGAGTGAGGAGAATCAAGATGGCAGTGTCTAAATTTAAAGAGGCCCTAAACTCCGGAAAATTTCTGGTGACGTGTGAAATAGGCCCGCCTAAAGGCAGCGACCTTACCCAGATGCTGCACCACGTTGATTTGCTCAAATACAGGGTGGACGCGCTCAATGTTACCGACCACCAGAGTTCCGTGATGCGTTTCCCTTCCCTCGGCGGCTGCCTTGCCGTAAAAGAGAGGGGTGGAGAGCCGATACTGCAAATGACCTGTCGCGACCGCAACAGACTTGCGCTTCAGGCGGACTTGATGTTCGCTCACACCAGGGGCATAAACAACGTTTTGTGCCTTACGGGCGACTCGATCCTCGTCGGCGACCATAAAGGGGCCAAAGGCGTGTTCGACCTGGATTCGGTGCAATTGCTTCGTACCGTCAGGCAGATGGAAGCCGGTAAAGACATGGCCGGCAACGACCTTGAAGGCGCGGTCGGTTTTTGCGCCGGGGCCGTGGTTACGCCCGAAGCAACGCCCATCGAACCGCAAATGATTAAGTTCGAAAAGAAAGTGGAGGCCGGAGCCGAGTTCTTTCAAACACAAGCCGTTTACGATCTGGATAAATTCGCAAAATTCATGGAATACGCCCGGCAGTTCCCGGTGAAAGTATTGGCGGGGATGGTCTTGCTTACTTCGGTGGGCATGGCTAAGTTCCTTAACGCGAATATTCCCGGCATCGTTGTGCCGCAGGAACTGATCGACGAGTTAGCGAACGCAGGCAGGGGCAGAGCGCTTCACAAAGGCATCGAAATCGCCGGCCGGATGATCGCCGCCTTGAAAAAAGACTCCATCTGCGACGGCGTACACATAATGGCTATCGGTAAGGAGGAGGTGGTACCTGAGATTCTCGCCAAAGCAGGGCTTTAGGAGGCCGAGACGCGTTGCGTTGTTTAGGTCCTGGACCGACGCTCGGCGGGTGGACGCCCGCCCGTATTTTCCGGCGCCGGGGCCAGGTTGTGGACGGCGTCGCGCCAGACCGTCCGGTTCCTGCCGAGCCGCTTGGCTGTATAAAGCGCGTTATCGGCGATTAGAAGAAGGTTCTGCACGGAAGCCGCATCGTCGGGGTAAATGGCCACGCCGATGCTTACCGTCGGAAAAGGTTCCTTTCCGCCCTCTGTTTCGATTTTCCGCCGCAGCCGCTCGGCGACGCTAAGTGTTCCCTGGGCGCTGGTTTCCACCACCAAGACCACAAACTCTTCTCCCCCGTACCGGGCGGTTACATCGGTGCTGCGCACGCTTTCTTTGAAAATGCGCGCCGCCCGCTTAAGACATTCATCACCCGCCGGATGGCCGAAGGTATCGTTATAGTCCTTAAAGTGGTCGATGTCCAGCAGCAGGATGCCGCATTTTGATTTATAGCGCTGGCAGCGTTGGAGTTCCTGTTCCAAGAGGCCGAAAAATTTGTGCCTGTTAAACAGCCCGGTGAGGGCATCGTGCTCAGCCATAACCTTCACCTTATGGTACAACCGGGCGTTCTCTACCGCAACGCCGATCTGGTTGCCCACCGCTTCCAAAACTTCCGACTCCTGCCTGCTTAACCCCTGTTTTTCGCGGTCAAAAAGGATGAGTATCCCTCTGGCCTCCTGTTTGTATTTTACAGGCACACCAATACCAAAGGAAAACCCACGGGGAACAAAAAACGCCTTCAGGAACGGAGGCGCATTTTCGGCGGTAATCGTTACCGGTTCGTCTTGTACCAAGTCCTCTATACCGTCGGCGCCGTTTTGTTCGTCCGTAAGGCGCTGCGCATGCTCGTCTGAAAGGCCCTTGAAAACCGTAAGCGAATATCCGTTGTCTTGCGGTAAGAAAATGGCCCCGGCGTCCCAGTCGGCTACCTCGATAATTTTACCCACGACTTCCCCCAAGACCAGTTCCAGGTCAAGGGACCGGGTGAGGGTTTCCGCGGTGGCGTTCAGGGTAGCCAACCTCCGGTGGCTTTCCTCTATTTCACTGTTTTTTCTTGCCATCTCCTTTATAAGCAGGGTATTCTCTATTGCGGTTGCCAATTGGCCCGCGAGTTGCTGCGCCAGAGGCGAGTCCTTTTCCGTGTATTTCCCTTTCTCCCGGCTGTAGAAGCAGATCCCGCCGATAACACCGCTTTTAGCCGCCAGGGGAACCAAGAGGACCGAGCGAAGACCTGCCTGCCGCAAAAGCGCGTCGCCGGCAAACTCCGGTACGGACCGCAAATCCTCGACTATATCCGGCTGGCCTGTGGCAAACCGGGACGTCAGGGTCCTGTCGCTGGGTTGCAGCGCGTCGTCGGGCCGTACTGCTTCCCCATCCCTGAAGAAGGCCAGTACCTCGATGTTGTTCCGTTCCGTCACCAGAATTTTCATCCAGTCGTAGTCTATCAACCCTTTTATCAACTGGTGAAGGGCGTCGTAAAACTCCAGGCTTTCAAGATCCGAAGTAATCAGCCAGTTCAGCGTGGTAATGACTTCGAGAAAACGCCACTGGTAAAACATTTCTTGCCGGGTAGCCAACTGCGCCAGAGCAAGGGCGGCAACACTCTTTAATCTATCCATCGCTTGCTCCGCGGCCTCGGGGTCGATGACCCCTTCGGTCACCACCACCCCTACTTCCCGGTCGGCGAAAGACAGGGGAACGGCAAGATCGCGCCCCGCACGAACGGAACGGTGGTTTGCCAGCGCGAGCAGGGGAAGCGATGTCCCGCCCATGTGGAGAGGTAACCGATGCTGCGCTGCATTCCCTTCGTCTGTTAAAGAGACAAGAAAGCCTTCCGCCCGGTTCAACAGGTAGACCGTTGCACCGGTAGCGCCGGTGGAGCCTACAGCAGCCCCGGCGATCAACGCCCCGATACGGGAGGAGTCCTCGGTGGCCGCAAGCTGAGCGGTTAGTCGGGCGATTTCCATTACACTCATTTCCCTTTATATCGGCGGTTTTTGGCCTTTTCCTTAGCCAAAGTTCACACCAGGCCGACGAAAAACCTTTATTGCCCTAATAATACTTACTTTTCCTAATAAGATTGTACTTCCTTTTGCTCCGGTACTCAACCGTTCGCGTTTTTGGCGCTCATTCTTTCCGGTAAGCGTTATTTGTGTTAGAATTTTGCTGATTGTTTTTCACGGGAGCTATGATGAACCTTCAGGAAATGCAGGCCGAAGTCGACAATTGGATCAACCAGTTTGAAGAGGGGTACTGGCACCCACTTACGCTTTTGGCCCGCTTAATTGAAGAAGTCGGCGAACTGGCCCGCGAGGTAAACCATCTTTACGGCGAGAAACCCAAAAAGCCGGAAGAAGTCCCGGGCGATGCGGCGCTCGAACTCGGGGACATTCTTTTTATTATCATTTGTTACGCGAATTCACTGGGTATAGATTTGGAAAAAGCTTTTGCCGACACCTTGGCTAAATATCGTCGGCGCGACAGTGACCGCTGGACAAGAAAGGATTAGGTTGTGGCACACATCATCCCAATCCGGGGGCTGCGCTATCATACCGGCCCGGACCTTGCGCTGCTGATCACGCCGCCTTACGACGTGATCGACCGCTCCGCCCAGGAGGAGTTATACGCGCGCCATCCCTGCAACATGATCAGGTTGGAGTACGGCGCGTCCCTGCCGGGCGACGGCCGCGCCGACAACCGGTACACCCGTGCTGCGGCGTTTTTTAAACGCTGGCGTGAGCAAGGCGTTCTGGCCGGCGAAAGCAGCCCGGCGCTTTATTTTTACGAACAAACGTTTTCTCTGGCCGGTCAACGTGTAACCCGCCGCGGTTTCCTGTGCGGCCTCGGTCTTGAACCCTACGGTAAAAACATCCTTCCCCACGAAGATACCATATCTTCCGCCAGGGAGGACCGGATGCGCCTCATTACCGCTTGCAGGGCGAACTTCTCGCCTATTTTCGGCCTGTATATCGATCCTGAACGGACCCTGGAAGAACCTTTCCGTGTCGTTTCCGGCACCGAACCGGTATACGCGTTCGCCGACGCCGAAGGACAGTTCCACCGCCTCTGGGTGGTCACCGATCAGACGCTGATTACCGCGGTCACGTCGTTTATGTCAAACCTCCGGGTATACATTGCCGACGGCCATCACCGTTTTGAAACCGCCCTTCATTATTGTCTCAACCGGCAGGCCGGCGAACGGACACCCGTGCCGGCTCCTTACCATTTCGTACTTACCCTTCTCGTGAACGTCTACGACCCGGGACTGGTCATACTGCCCACCCACCGGCTCGTAAAAGCGCCGCCGGGTTTGGATATCGAGGCCTTGACCGGCGCCGCCAAAGACCTTTTCCGGGTCACGACGTTTTCACAGCGGCCGCCGCTGCCGGACAACCGGTATATCTTCGGACTTTACGCCGGTAACAACCGTTCTTTTCATCTGGCTTTAAAAGAAGAGTATGATCCGGTAAGCCTGTCGGCATACCCCAAACCACCCGCGTGGAAACGGTCCGAGGTGGCGGTGCTCCATGCTCTTTTACTTGACCGATACCTTCAGATCGGCCCTGGAGAGTGTAAAGCGGGGGAAAGAATAGCTTATACACATGACCCGGTTGAAGCCTGCTTACTGGTAGACCGGGGTGAGTGGGATTTCGCGTTTTTCCTCAACCCGCCGCGTATCGACGAACTGGTGGCTGTTGCTGAAGCAGGGGATAGAATGCCGCAAAAATCAACTTATTTTTACCCTAAAGTATCGTCGGGATTTGTTATTTATGCTTTTGACCAGTAAACGGTTGTCGACAGAATTTAAAAACTGCGCTATAACTATAATGAACATATGCTTAATTATAATCGAACGGACGGGAGTGATCTGACATGCCTGACAACGGAGAGTGTGAAAAATCGGAAGATACCTGCGCCACCTGCGGCGAAAACCCGACCTGTAAGCAGGCGGATGACTTGCGGGCACCGGCGCACAAGCTTTCGCGGGTGAGGAATGTGATTGCGGTCATGAGCGGTAAGGGAGGCGTGGGCAAGTCTTCGGTGGCGGCCCTTTTGGCTGTCATGCTTGCGCGTGCGGGTCACCGGGTGGGTATCCTCGATGCCGACCTGACCGGCCCGAGTATTCCCAAAATGTTCGGCGTTACGGAGCGGGTAGGGGAAGGGGATTTCGGCGCCTACCTCCCGAAGTCACGGGTTCTTGGTATTTACGTCCTTTCTGCGAACCTCCTGCTGGAAAAGGAAGACGACCCGATAATCTGGCGCGGTCCGATAATCGCCAACGCGGTTAAGCAATTCTGGACCGGCGTGGCTTGGGGAAAACTAGACTACCTGATCGTCGACCTGCCGCCGGGAACAGGGGACGTACCGCTGACCGTAATGCAGTCTCTACCCCTTAACGGTGTTTTGATCGTTTCCTCCCCTCAGGAACTGACGGCCATGATTGTCCGGAAGGCCGTTAAGATGGCCGGTATGATGAACGTCCCTGTAATCGGAGTTATAGAAAACATGACCTACGCGACGTGTCCCAAGTGCGGGGAGAAAATATTTGTTTTCGGCGCACCGCGGGGTCAACAAGTAGCCGAGCAAAACGAACTCGAGCTGCTGGCGAGCCTGCCGCTTGACCCCGAATTGAGCAAGTACTGCGATACGGGCAGGATTGAGGAGTACGTGTCTTTGGCGCTGGAAAACCTGCCGCAAATACTTGATCGACATGTCAAGTCCTCGTTCAAAACGGCCCGGATGCTGTTTGGAAAATAAACCAAAAACACATACCTGAAACGGAAAATCCCGGCGTCGAGAAACGGCGGGATTTTTTATGTTTATCCGCAAAGGCGAAAGTTATAGAACCGCCTGTTAATACTCCTGCGGCAGTTGATACAATTCCGTCAGGTTGAAAACCGGGCCGTCCCGGCAGACAAACCTTGCGCCCACGTTACAGCGGCCGCACTTGCCGATGCCGCATTTCATGCGCATCTCAAGCGTAGTGTAGATTTGGTCCGCGCGAAACCCAAGGTTTTCGAGCGCTTTCACCGTAAACTTGATCATAATCGGCGGACCGCAGATAACCACAAATTTATCTTCAGGCGTGGGTTTTACTTCTTCAACATACGCCGGAACAAACCCGACGTGTCCCTGCCATGCTTCCTCCGCCACGTCGATCGTCGTCCAGACCGCGACGTCCGGCGTCTCCGGCCAGGTACGGAAAAGCTCCTCCTTGTAGCACAAGTCGTTGTAAGTACGACCGCCGTATATAATTTCGACTTTTCCGTAGTCCTTCCGGTTTTCGGGCGCAAGCATAAAATTGACCAGCGGACGCAACGGCGCGAGCCCGATACCGCCGCCGATAACGAGAAGATGCTTGGCGCGCATCGCCTCGTAAGGAAAACTGTTGCCGTAGGGCCCGCGTACCCCGATCTTCGCCCCCGCTTCAAGTTCGTGGAGCGCCGTGGTAACCTTCCCCGCCCGGCGGACGCTGAACTCAAGCCAGTCCCTGCAGGTTGGGGAAGAAGAAAGACAGAAGGTAGCCTCTCCGACGCCGAAGACTGAAAGGAAGGCCACCTGTCCGGGGCGGTGGTTCCACGCAGCCATTTCTTCAGGGTCGTCGAAAACCACGCGGAAGGTGTTCACGTCACCGGTCTCCCGGACAATGTCGACCACGGTGGCGATTTTTGGAAGAAGCGGGTTGGATGCGCCCATTTACACGAGCCCCCTTACGGCGCCGATAACCTCACGGATGTCGATGTTGACCGGACAGAGCGCCACGCATCTGCCGCAGCCCACACACCCTTCGATATTGTACCGCTGGTTGTTGTAACTCAGTTTATGGAAGAAACGGTTTCTCAGGCGCTGAGCCAGCGCGTGCCGGGGGTTATGTCCGCTGGTGTGCAGCGTGTACTCGCGAAATAAACACGAGTCCCAACAACGGAACCGTTCTCCAGCTTTCCCGGCGCCGTCGTCCATGATATCAAAACAGTGGCAGGTCGGACATACGTAAGTACACACACCGCAGCCAAGGCACCGCCGGCTGATTTTTTCCCAGTACGGATTTTCGAATATCGACGCCATCTTTTCGTGAAGGTCGTTCACTTTCACCGATAGACTGATTTTTTTGATAAGAGAGGCTTCTTTGGCCCTTTTGGCCTCCTCGGCCCCGGCCACGTTGTCTTCGAAAAGACTGTCGAATTTCTGCAAGAGCTCTTTGCCTCTCGGGGTCAACACCTCGACCAGGTAAGCGCCCGCGCCGATATCGGTCAGGTGGATATCCGCACCGTTACCCTCAACCGGTGAAATCCCGAAGGCGGTGCAAAAACACTCCGGCAAAACGGAAGAACAACTGACGCCGACAATAATCGTGTTGTTACGGCGAGCGGTAAAGTACGCATCCCGAGGCTCCTCCGTAAAAACCGCGTCAAGTACCGCAAAGCTGCGCAAATCGCACGGGTGA
Source organism: Bacillota bacterium (assembly GCA_020063185.1). Taxonomy (GTDB): domain Bacteria; phylum Bacillota; class Desulfotomaculia; order Desulfotomaculales; family Ammonificaceae; genus SURF-55. The sequence continues at coordinate 9,905 of JAGUUY010000240.1, read as the reverse complement.
ACCCCGAAAAGGATAACCTGGCGCGCTTCCTCCACGTATTCTTCCAGCGTAAGCTTTTCCCCTTCGATGCGATAACTATAGAGGATTTCGGTCTGAGGAAAGAACCGACCTTTCGGCGGTAGTACACTCCTGCCGGGGTTCAGTTCTACGTCCCCGGGAATGCCCACCGGGCGGTAAACAAGCATGCCGTCTTCCCGCACAGGCGCCAGTACATGGTATCCCGCGATAAACCGCTCGAGCAGCGACAGCAACTTATCTTTTTTAATGATTTTAGAGTCCATTTTCAAACTCCTTAGGTATTCCACCGCATGCCGAATGGATCACTTGAAAACGCTCAGAATGCCGGTTGATCCGGCGGCAATTTTTATGTAAATTCATCCCTATCGCCGGTCGCGTAAGTGCAAAGCACCGATGGAACGTCCGGCGGCGTCGGACCATACAATTCATCGATATCGCCGGCCAATTTTCTATTGAGCAGCATCAGCGGTATCCGTACCGGGCAGACGCGTTCGCACTCCCCGCAACCCGTACACCGGCCCGCAACGTGAAAAGCCCGTATCACGTGGTAATGGAGGTTATCGGGTAAGGTCACAGCCTTACTCAGCCATATGGCTCCCTGCTGCCATCCCGGGACCGCCTGCTCGAAACAGCACTCGGTGCAGCTGCAAGCGGGGCAGACCTCCCGGCAGGCATAACAGCGCAGGCAGCGGTCCATCAACCTGTCCCAGAAGGCCGCTCTCGCGGGCGGATCAAGCGCCGAAATTTCTTTTACCCGTGCATACGGGTCTTTACCGGTTTCACCGACGGGGGGCGCTTCCTTGCCCAGCATCAGGTCCACCCCGGTCGGATTATTCTGGGTACAGATGAGGCATTTTGCCAACAAGAACGCCTTTTTTTCAAGTACGTGCTCCCCTTTAGACGTTTGGAACACGAAGGCGTCACGCCGGTCGGTAATCGCCGTAATCTTGCCGTCCTGCGGCAACTCGGCCAAGACCCTTTCCCGCGCCAGCATGCCGCCGCACGGTACGCCGATAACGGTTATCCTGGTCCGGTCAAGGTTGCGTTCCTTTACCAATCTCTCGACCGCGCCGGCGTCGCAGCCTTTGACCACCACGGCGGTTTTCGCGTTGGGGAAGCGGACGAGATACTTGGCCAGGTTGTGCTCGCAAAACGGGTTAAATACGAGTGCCGCGGTCTCCCCCTGTACGGCGGCGAAATAGGGCCGCGCCTTGGCCGGAACGCTGCCGGACTCGTAGCCGATGAACATTTCCAACCCTTCATTGAAGAGCCGCGCTGCGACCTGCTGGAGCATTTCGGTTATCTCTTTCACTGTCTCTCCCTCATCCCGGCACTTAAATCAGCTTGTGCCTGGAGCAATTAGACTCTGCTAACGCGTTTTTGGGGACCAAGGTGCTTAAGACCGTCGACCATTTCCTTTACCGTTTCGGCGAAGCGTTGACCCTCCGAAGCCGAAACCCATCGCACTATAAACCGCTCGGGTTCAAACCCCACGTACTCTAAAAGGCGTTTAAAAAGCGTAAGGCGGCGCCGGGTATAGTAATTGCCGGTCACGTAATGGCAGTCGCCCGGATGGCACCCTGCAACCAGAACCCCGTCCGCGCCGCGCTCGAAAGCGCGGAAGACGAACTGCGGATTGACACGACTGGAACAGGGCACCCTGATTATCCTGACGTTGGCCGGGTATTTGATCCTGCTTACACCGGCCAGGTCGGCGCCGGCATAACTGCACCAATTGCATAAAAACGCCACGATCTTCGGCTCCCAGGCGGCGCCTTCAGCGGTAGTAACAACGTCGCTCTCGTTTACAGACAAAGGGCGTCAACCTCCGCAATCAACTGCTTGTTCGTAAACCCTTTCAGGTCGATGGCTCCCGCACGGCAAGCAACCGTACAGGCGCCGCACCCCTGGCACAACCCCTCGTTGACCCGGGCCACCACTCTTTCCCGCGGCGGCTGCCCCGGCAACCGCTCAGTGATGGTAACGGGTTGGATCGCCCGGTACGGGCAAACCGGCTGGCAGGCAAGACAACCGGTGCACAGCGCCTCGTTCACTTTACTTACCAGCGGGTTGGTTTCAAGTTCATCCCTCAAAAGGAGCCCGCAGACTTTGGCCGCCGCTCCGCTGGCCTGGGAAACGGTGTCGGGAATGTCTTTCGGCCCTTGGCAGGTCCCAGCCAGGTACACCCCGCCGGTATGCGTTTCCACCGGACGCAGCTTCGGGTGCGCCTCTTGGAAGAAGCCGTCCTTATCCTGCGGAATGCCGATCATCCGGGCGACATCCGCCGCCCCTGCCGCCGGTACGGCTCCTGTAGCCAGGACCACCATGTCGGCCGCGATTTCCACCTGCTCTCCGAGCAGGGTATCGGCGCCTCTGACGATCAGTTTTGAACCGTCCTGGTAGACCTTGGACACCCGACCCCGGATGTAAACCGCGCCTTCGTCCCGGACCCGCCTGTAAAACTCCTCATACCCCTTACCGAAAGTCCGCACGTCGATATAGAATACGTAGACCTCGGACCCGGGGATTTTCTCTAAAATCTGGTGCGCATGCTTTGCGGTATACATGCAGCAGAACCGCGAGCAATATTCTTTCCCCCTGGCCTCATCACGGGAGCCTACGCACTGGATGAAAACCACGGTCTTGGGTTCCTTTCCCGAGGAGGGGCGCTGTATTTTACCGCCGGTGGGCCCGGAAGCGTTCACCATACGCTCAAACATCAGGCCGGTGATGACGTCCCGGAACCGCCCGTACCCATACTCGCCGTATACCTTCTCCCAGGGGAATAGACCGTAACCGGTCGCCACTATAATCGCCCCGACCTCGACGTCAACGAATTCGTCCTTCTGCTCATAATCAATTGCCCCGGTCGGGCAAAGCTTGGCGCAGGCGCCGCATTTCCCCCTGGTGGACCGGCGGCAGTGCTCCAGGTCGATCACCGGTTTGTTCGGCACAGCCTGCGGGAACGGGATGTAAATCGCCCCGCGCTCGCCGAGTCCGAGGTTAAAATCGTCCGGCACGGTGACCGGACACCTTGTCCAGCAGGTGCCACAGCCGTTGCATTTAGAGTGGTCCACATAGCGGGCTTTTTGGCGGATGCGCGCTTTAAAATTACCGATGTAGCCGGTTACTTCTTCAACCTGCGCGTAAGTATAAAGCCGAATATTGGGATGCTGGGCCACCGCCACCATTTTCGGGGTACTGATACAGGCGGAACAGTCCAGCGTGGGAAACGTCTTATCAAGTTTGACCATGTTGCCGCCGATGGTAGGTTCCCGCTCGACCAGCAAAACCTCAAGCCCCGCGTCGGCGACATCGAGCGCCGTCTGGATGCCGGCAATGCCGCCGCCGATTACCAGGCAGCGCCTGACAACAGGGATTTTTCCGGGGAATAACGGCTCCAACCGCGCGGCTTTGGCGACGGCGCGGCGAACAAGGTCCACAGCTTTCCGCTGCGCCTGCTCCCGGACCGTGGTGTCCGGGTGGACCCAGGAACAGTGCTCCCGCAGGTTAGCCATTTCAAAAAAATACGGGTTGAGTCCGCTGCGCCGGAGCACCTGCCGGAAGGTCTCTTCGTGCAACCTTGGGGAGCAGGAGGCCACAACCACACGCTCAAGCCGGTGCTCCTTGACGGCGTCGACAATGAGCTTCTGCCCCGGGTCGGAGCAGACGTATTTGTACTCCGTACTATAGACCACGCCGGGAAATGACGCCGCTTCCTGCGCAATGGCAGGACAGTCAAGCACCCCCCCGATATTGGACCCACACCAGCAGACGAATACGCCGATCCTCGGCAAGGTCTTCCTCCTCTTTTAACACTACCTTTTTAAAACCAGACCGATCATCCAATCAGCCGCCGACCGCCTTGATGGCCCGCTGCGGGTCAATGAAATGCTTTCCCAGCCCCAGGTCTTGAGGGTAAAGACCCATCGCCAGGCCTAAGAGCTGGGGAAAGTAAAAAATCGGTATGGCAAAGCTTGTCCCAAACTCCTTGTTAACCTGCCCCTGGCGCGTGTCGAGATTAGTCTGACAGAGCGGGCAGGCGCACGCGATACTGGTAGCCCCGGCATCAACCGCGTTGCGCAGAATATTGCGGATAAGGCGCAGCGCCAAACGGCGTTCGCTGAAAACCAGCGAAGCGCCGCAGCATTCGTTTTTATAACCCCAGTCCAGTACCTCGGCCTTAGCGGCCAGCAACAGCTCGTCCATCAACCGCGGGTTCTCCGGGTCGTCGCAACCGGTACCGGGAGGCCGTACCAGGAGGCACCCGTAATAACAGGCCACTTTTAATTCCTTAAGCGGCCGCACGACCTGCGCCGCAAGCTGGTCCAACCCTATCCCCGCGATGGTTTCAAGCAGGGAGTAAATCCGTACCTTGCCCTGGTAAGGGCGGCCCAGCAGCTCAGCGATTTCCCGGGCCGTTGCTTCGTTTTCGGTAAGTTCCCGGTGAGCCAGTCGCAGTCGCTGGTAACACGCGGCACAGGGGACGGTTACGTTCAGCCCCATTTCCTCCGCGATCATAAGGTTTCGCGCGGGAAGCGCCGCAGCCAGGAAATGGTCCGTGCTGTGGGCCGCAGTCGCCCCACAGCAGTTCCAGTCGTTCAGGTCGTACAACTGAATCCCCAGGTGCCGCGCCACCAGACGGGTGGCACGGTCGTATTCCTTGGCGCTGCTCTCAAGCGAACAGCCGGGGTAATATCCGATTTTCATTCTTTAACCCTTTCCTTACGTGTTCGTACCGGCGCCCCCTGCCTGGAAAACAGCCGTCTAACCTCTTTCACACCCTTTATTTTTTCGGCGGTGAAGCGGAGTTTTCCACGTGCCAGCATAAATCTTCCCAGATCTGCATCGTGGAACAATCTTCTGCGCCGCACATTAAGCCCCAGGACCACACTTAACTCGAAAACCCTGCCGTAGCGCCGCACCGACTGGAGAAAGAGATCATTAAACGAGGCCACGTCTCTGCCCTGCGCGGTTTGCCCTTCCCGCCGGGCGATAACCCTGAGGCTGTCCATCACCCGGGCGATATCAATACTGCACGGGCAGCGTGTAGTACACGTCCAACACCCGGCGCAAATCCAGATCGCGCGTGAACCGAGGACTTGTTTCATACGGCCCAGCTGGAGGAGACGTATAATCTGATTGGGATTGTAGTCCATGCCGAAAGCGAGCGGACATCCCGCCGTACACTTACCGCACTGGTAGCAATGCAGCAGCGTGGCATGACCGCTTGCCCGGACCACCGCACCTACGGAATCTTTTTCGGTAGCGTTCTTCCCGCCGAGAAGTATCACCTGTAAAACCCCTTTTTAAGATAACAGTGTCTTTGCGTCATATACTTCTCAAATACCTTAAAAAAGAAAAAAGAACTGCTTGTTCATATCATTAGGACATTCGCTGAAACAGCCTGAAATTCCTCTTTTCGGCGGGGGAAATTTCCTGGGTATTATGTTAAACGGTAATCATAAAAGTAAATCGGTGTAAAATAAGTTTACCGGATAAAACGCTTCAAAAATCCCCTCAAAAAACCCGGCAGTTTGATAAAATAGACCCTCACGTTCTCTCCTCCTCGTTTAACCCCAGTCCATAGAACCTTATATACACCTAAATTTTAGGCGTGCCTTAAAATTTAAGCAGGCTTTAACTCTATAAAATCTTATTCCGATGGTGAAGGAAATGTTCAAACAACCTCGTCCTTGGGTCGAATTACTTAAAATCAACGGCCGTTTATGACGGGTTTCCCAGGCGTCCCCGAAGCCACACGCAGGCGTCCGTAAGGGGCAGGGAGACCACCGGGAGCGGCGGCAGCGACTTAATAAAAGTAGGGCCGTAACTTTTACTTACCAGCCGCCGGTCGAGAACGACTACAACCCCTTCGTCGTGATGGGAGCGGATCAGCCGCCCGAAACCCTGCTTAAAGCGCAGGACGGCGTGCGGTAAACTAAGCGCTTGAAAATCGTCCCGCCCCTGGGCTGTCAAACGTGCGCGCCGGGCCGCCAGCACGGGCGTTTCAAAAGGAGGGAAAGGCAGCTTGACCATCACCACTAAGCGCAACAGCCCACCGGATATATCTACTCCCTCCCAAAAGCTCGCCGTACCGCAGAGCGCCGCGCGCTCCGTAAGCTTGAACTCCTCGATCAGCCGCGTACGCCCGCCGTCCACCCCCTGCGCCAAAACTAAAATATCCTCGGCTTCAAGGCGCGGCCGAATCCGCAGCGCCACCTCACGCATCATCCGGTTGGCGGTAAACAGGACCAGTACCCTCCCGCCGGCCGCCGGGACCAGCCGGCCCAGCGCGTCCGCCACCGCCTGCAGATACTCTTGGGGCGCCACCTCCTGCGGCAGGGGCAGGTCGTTTATCACGCAGAGGGACGACCGTTCTTCGTAAGCGAAAGGGGAGCCCATTACCCGACCGGTCAGGCTTTCAGACGGTACCCGTTCCAGCCCCACTCGGGTCACGAAATGGTCGAAACGCCCGCCGACCGTCAGCGTCGCAGACGTCAGCACCGCGCCGTCGCGTCGTGAAAACACCGACGTATAGACACCCTCCGCCACGGAAAGGGGAGCGCGCTTCATTACCGCGTGCAGATCGCCCGCCTGGAGCCGCCCTTCAATCCACTCTACCCGGTCGGGATCGTCGTTTTCAATAATCCCGGTGAGAGTTTCTAGAAGCTCACGCCCCTCTTGCAGCCAGAGGCTCAGCTCCCTTGTCCAGGAGTCCGCAAACCCGTCGGCGTCCGCCATCCACCGGCAGGCGCCGAGGAGCGCCTCGACCGCTTCAACCAGCTTGAGATACGCGCTCCGGCCCTCCGCGTCCATGATTAAGTGGCTCCCTTTTACTTTCAGACGCCGCGCGGGCAAACAGCCGTTAACCCCGGTGTTTCCCGCCTCGCTGAGCAAGCCGTCAACGAAGGAAAACAGCTCCGTCGCCGCGTTTCGTGCAGCTTCTGTCCAGGCGCCGATCTTTTTGTCCACGGCCGCCCCGTCCGGCAAACGGTAAAGCGCAGGACCCGCCCGGTTCAAAACCGGCCGCAGGCGCGAGAGCCAGTTCACCATTTCCCGCCGCGTGAGGCTGCGGGTCAAACACTCGGTAGCCACGTCTTCCAGGTGGTGTGCCTCGTCAATGACCAATGGGCCGTAATCGGGAAGCACCGTGCCGCCGGCAAAAGCGTCGGCGAGCAGGAGTGAGTGGTTGGTAATGAGTACCAAAGCCTTTTCCGCCCGCCGCCGGGCGTTGTTCACAAAGCAACGCGCCGAGAGAGGACAAATTTTCCCGAAGCACCTATCGGCCGCCGCCGCTATTCTCATCTGGGCTTCTCTTTCCGCCTCGTGCAGGCTCAGTTCACCGAAGTCGCCTGTAACCGTGCCCGTCAACCAGATTAAAACCCGGGCATAGAAAAGGGCCGCCGTTTCCCCGGCCGCCGGTCCGTCAGGGCGACCCGCTTCTTCCAAGCGGCGCTGCCACCGCCGGAGGCACAGGTAATGCTGCCGCCCTTTCACCAGAACGGCGTTAAAGTCGGCGCCCAGCGCGGCCTTAACCGACGGAATGTCCTTTTGCAGCAGTTGTTCCTGGAGGTTTACCGTATGGGTGGAAATAAGGGCCCGCTTGCCGCTTTTCAAAGCAGCCTGCACCAGCGGGATCAAGTAAGCCAACGATTTGCCGATGCCGGTCCCGGCTTCAATCAGAAGAAAGGAACCTTCCTCCAGCGACCGGGTTACCGCCGCCGCCATCTCCTCCTGTTGAGCCCGGTACTCGTAGCCGGGCAGGACGCTGGCCAGCCTTCCTCCCGGACCGAATAACTCTGTACACGTCGCGGCTTCAGGGACGGCCCGCCCGCTTCCGGCCTCTTCAGACTTTCGTGACCCTGTCCCGGCAGCGGCCTCGGGGCTCCAAACCAAGCCGGCCAGGGCGCTCCTGTGCCGCAGCGCCTCTTTGAACAACCCGGCCAGAGTAGAGTTTCCCAGACCGAGCAAGAAAGCGGCGTTCGACAATACTTGCGGTGAAAGCTGCCCGATCCGCGCCCGCAAAGCTCTAAACAGTACCGCCGCCGCCGCCGCGTCAGCCAGCGCCCGGTGCTGTACGGAATACGGCGCCCCGAGCGCCTCCGCGGCCATGGCCAGACTGTACCCCCGGGCCTGCGGCAGCAAGACCCGCGCGAGTTCACAGGTATCGAAAAGGGCGCCGGAAAAAGGCCGGCCGAGGTAGCGTGAAAGAAAACCGGCGTCGAAGGTGACGTTGTGCCCCACAACCGGAGCATCGCCGATAAAAGCGGCAACCGCACCCGCAATCTCTTCCCAAGGGGGCGCTGCTTCGAGCATGGCGTCCGTAATCCCGGTAAGCTTTTTCACCCTCAGCGGTACAGCGCCCGCCGGCCGCACCAGCGAAGAAAACCTTTCCGTAACGGCGCCGTCTTTTATCCGGCAGAGGCCCACCTCGATCACTTCGTCCCGCGAGGCGTCCAGACCGGTTGTTTCAACGTCGACGGCCACGTATACTTCAGTCAATCGGTTCCTCCTCTTAAAATAAGCGTTCAACCTTATCCTGACTGACCTTTGGGGTCCGTTCAACGTTCGACGTTCAACGTTCGACGTTCAACGTTCTTAAACAGGGGGTCGGCTAAAACTCCAGCTTAAAGGTTATCACTCGGTATCTTTAAGCTGCGAAGAACCGCCGTGCTTTCGCTCTGTCTCCACCCGCGACAGGCGCTGGGACAGCCTGAGGTTTTGCATTGACAGGTCCCGTGCCCTCCACGCGTGCCGGACTTCACGACCAAGGCCCATAATGAAAACGGCGAAAGCACCCCCGGCAGCAGCCCCTAAAACCACCAGGGCCAGCGAGATATTTTTGAATTCCCATGCCAGAAACCTGATATTCACCGGTGTGCTGTTTTGCACGGCGAAAACGGCCACCAGGAGCGCGAAAACAAGCCCGAGAAGCAAGTAAAACTGCACTTCCATACCCCCTATGCCGAAATACAGGGTTAGAATTCGGACCTTAAACCCGTACCTAACATTTACTTGTTATTTCGCTTTGCGGCCGACTTTTTCCTTCCAGGAAATCACAAGGACCGTGGGTACCGTACGGCGCGGTTTAAAATTATTCAAGACCGGTACCCAGTGCTATAATAAAACAAAAAAGGGCGGGATACCATGCCCTCTGAAGTGCATCCGGAAGCTGCAGGCCGGGCGGACGGCTGCTTCGAGCCCTCCCCTTCGAGGTTCAAAATCGCGGTCTGCCAATTTAAAATAGGGACCGAAAAAACACAAAACCTTGCCCGCGCCCGGGATTTCATCCACCTTGCGGCAGGGACCGGGGCGCGGCTGGTAGCCCTGCCGGAAATGTTTGTCTGTCCTTACGTCGCCGAACTTTTCCCCGACTACGCGGAAAGCTTCCCCGGCGGTGATTCCTTCCTGATGCTTTCCCGCGCCGCCCGCGAGGAAAAAGTTTTCCTCGTCGGGGGAAGCGTTCCCGAACGTGACGGTGAAAAAATTTTTAACGCCGGTTACGTATTCGACCCCCTGGGCAACCTCATCGCTCACCACCGTAAGGTCCACCTTTTTGACGTAGACCTGCCCGGAGGGGTGTCATTCCGGGAGTCCGCCGTTCTGAGCCCGGGAAGCGGCCCCACGGTCGTGGCCACACCTTTGTGCGCCATCGGCGTCGCGATTTGTTTTGACGTCCGTTTTCCGGCCCTCTTTCGCGAAATGACTACTCAAGGGGCTCAGGTGGTGGTCCTCCCGGCGGCGTTCAACATGGTCACCGGTCCGGCGCACTGGGAAATATTGCTGCGCGCCCGCGCGGTCGACAACCAGGTGTACGTGGCGGGGGCCGCGCCGGCCCGTGATCCGGGCGCCGCTTACGTGGCGTTCGGCCACTCGATGGTGGT
>JAGUUY010000110.1 GCA_020063185.1 Bacillota bacterium | reverse complement strand
GTCGATGATGTAAATCCCGTTGCGGTTCATAAAAATATAAGGTGCCATTTTGGGGTTCCAACGCCTTGTCTGGTGCCCAAAATGCACCCCGGCTTCGAGCAATTGCTTCATGGAAACAATCGCCATTTATCCACCTCCTTCCCCAGGGTTTTCGCCGCCGCTGCCTTCATCATCCCGAGAAACCCGCGGGCACCCTCCCGGGAATCAGGCAGCGTGAGTATTTTGAGCCGTTGCATAACCTGTGCAGGATACAATTTTCCAGCACTCTCTTTGAACGACCGAAGCTTATTTTACCACGTGTTACCGGGGTATGCAAGACTCAAGCGTCCTGATGACGTTTCAGTTCACCGAGAAGTTGATCGTTAAGCACGCGGATGTAGGTGCCTTTCATGCCGAGCGAGCGGGCCTCAATCACGCCCGCGCTTTCAAACTTCCGCAGGGCGTTGACGATGACCGAACGCGTTATCCCTACCCGATCAGCGATCTTGCTCGCCACCAGGAGCCCTTCTTCCTTACTGAGTTCCGCAAAGATATGGCGTATGGCATCGAGTTCCGAATAAGAGAGACTGCCCAACGCCACCTGAACGGCCGCACGCTTGCGTGCTTCCTCGGCCATTTTCTCCATCCTGGAGCGGAAAATCTCCATACCGACCACCGTCGCACCGTGCTCGGCAAGAAGCAGGTCGCTGGAGGCAAACTGGCGGGTGAACTTGGCCAGCACTACCGTTCCCAGGCGTGTACCGGCGCCGACGATCGGTACGATTGTAAAAAAGGCTTCATCATAAAGACATGCCGACTTACGCTCAAATATGCAGGCGTTGGTTTCGTGGCGAAAATTCGCCCTGGTCTCGGTTACACCCAGCAGCCCCTCGTTAAAGGCGGGCGGGATGCCCGCCTGTTGGGCGATACGCGTCATGGTTCGGCAGGAATAGCCGGGCATGAAAGAGCAGCCCAACACCTTTCCGGAAAAGTCTATAAGATACACGTTAGCGGCAACTAATTCGTTTAGTGTTGCGGCCACGGCGCCAAAGTCAACGTGATCGGAAGTGTTTTGGAGGATACTGTTAAGAATGCGCGCCTTTTTTAAAAGACGTTCTACCATAATTTCTCCTCTTATAAAATATAGCGGCTAAGATCCTCTCTCTTCACGATGGGGCCTAATTTAGCCGCTACAAAAGCCTCATCGATTTTTATCGCCTGTCCTTTAAGCTCAGGGGCGTGAAAGGAAACATCTTCGAGCAGTTTCTCTAAAACGGTATGCAGACGCCTTGCACCAATATTTTCCGTCTGTTCATTAATAGTATAAGCGATTCTGGCGATTTCGACAAGTGAGTTTTGCAGGAAGTCTAATTGGACGCCCTCTGTTTCCAGGAGGGCAACATACTGCCTCACCAGAGCGTTCGAGGGTTCAGTAAGTATCTGCAGGAACGCCTCTTGTGTCAGCGCGGGTAGTTCTACCCGAATGGGAAAACGTCCCTGAAGTTCGGGGATCAGGTCCGAGGGTTTCACGGTGTGAAATGCCCCCGCGGCAATGAAAAGAATGTGGTCCGTCTTCACGGGGCCGTATTTACTGGTAACGGTCGAACCTTCCACAATAGGCAGAATATCCCGCTGTACGCCGCCTCTTGAAACGTCCGGCCCTGTTGTTCCCTCGCGGCCCGCAATCTTGTCGATTTCGTCGATAAAAATGATACCACGTTCTTCGGCCCGGCGGATGGCTTCCGCAGCCACTTCCTCAAGGTCTATCAGTTTGGCCGCCTCTTGCTGGGCAAGGATTCGCCTGGCCTCCCGGATGGTTACGCGGCGTTTCTTTTTACGCGCCGGAAACACGCTGCCCATGATATCCTGGAAATTGAAACCCATTTCTTCAACGCCGGCGCCGGAGAATATCTCGAAAAAAGGAACGGTTTTGTCTTCGACCTCGATTTCGAGATATTCATGCTCGAGTTCACCGCGCAAAAGCTTTTCCCGCAGCAGTCCGCGCCGGGTTTCCACCTGTTGCGCTTCTTCATCCAACAAGGGATCGGTTTCACCCATCTTAAAGCCCCCGAAGAGCGCTTCAAGGGGATTGCGGGGCGCTTTTCCCGGACGGGGGGCCAGCAGCTCCAGGATGCGTTCCGTCGCCAGATCCTGTGCCTTTTTCTCCACTGAACCAAACTTTTCCAGGCGCACCATTCGTACCGCGGTCTCCACAAGGTCGCGTACCATGCCTTCAACGTCACGTCCAACGTAACCTACTTCGGTAAACTTGGTGGCCTCCACCTTGATAAACGGAGCGTTAACCAGACGGGCGAGACGCCGTGCGATCTCCGTCTTGCCGACCCCGGTCGGCCCGATCATCAGAATGTTCTTGGGCATGACCTCGTCGCGTAGTTCGGGCGGCAGCAGGCTCCGCCGGTAGCGGTTCCGCAAGGCGACGGCAACGGCCTTTTTCGCCTCGTCCTGACCGATAATGTACTTGTCAAGCTCAACCACAATCTGGCGGGGTGTAAGATCCTGCACGCTTATCCCCCTCTCCTTGGAAAATAGTACTTCTTTCGATACGATGAGCTTCGCATTGCTGCGTCAGTCTCCGCCGCCCGGGTCATCACGTACGCGTCCAGTACGCTCCGGCCCGTCCGTCGGAGCGCTTCCTTGCCCTGCTCGCTCCTCCTCGCGCTCCGTTTATGTTATACTACTGCTTCTAAGTTTCAAGGTTACGGTCCTCTTTTCGTTCGACGTGGCGCCCGGCACTCAGTCCTACAACTCCTCAATGGTCAGTTTATCGTTCGTATACACGCATATTGATGCCGCGATCTGCATCGCCTCGCGGGCGATGGTCGGCGCGTCGTGGGTGGTATGCCGCAACAACGCCCGGGCCGCTGCGAGCGCATAGGGCCCCCCTGACCCGACGGCCGCAATTCCGTCATCCGGTTCGATTACCTCGCCGCTCCCGCTGATTACGAGCAGGTACTCGCTGTCCGCCACCACCAGCATGGCTTCCAAGCGGCGCAAGTATTTGTCGGTACGCCATTCCTTGGCTAAATTTATCGCCGCCCGCATTAAATTCCCGTGGGCTTCTTCAAGCTTACCTTCGAAACGGTCAAAAAGGGCAAGCGCGTCGGCGACGCCCCCCGCGAACCCGGCCAGAACTCTCCCTTCGTACAGCCGGCGGACCTTTCTAGCCGTGTGTTTCATAACCGTATGCTGCGTGAGGGTAATCTGTCCATCACCGGCGATGGCGGTCCGCCCGTCGCGCTTTACGGCCAGAATCGTGGTACCGTGCATTAACCTTCCCCCTAACCCGGACAAGCCGGAACCAAAACATCTCACCACAGAGGCAGATCATCAAGTCCGAAGTCCTATGTCCTGCGTCCTAAGTCCGGAAACAGGGACCGGTAAACTTCCGACTTCGTTCCCTCCCGTTCCCGGACTGGGGACTGGGGACTTTCGACTGAGGACTTAATTTATGGTCTCTGTGGTTAAGTTTTTTTACCCCTTCTCGTAGATTTTCGCGTAATAGTCCGTTCTAAGCCCGCGGGTGCGTCTTATCATATACCTTCTTTAACCTTTCCTTACTCAGATGCGTATAAACCTGGGTGGTAGACAACCGTGCATGCCCCAACAGTTCCTGTACCACACGCAAATCCGCCCCTCCGTCCAGGAGGTGGGTGGCAAAAGAATGCCGCAAGGTATGAGGGCTTACCCGGCCTGGGAGGCCGGCTTTCACTGCGTAAGCCTTTAAGATGTTGCGCAGGCCCCTTGGGGACAGTCTTTGCCCCACCCTGTTGAGGAAAAGTGCTTCTTCAAACCGGCCTGTTTCCCGTTTGATCAGCCGCGGCCTGCCATGGCGCAGGTAGGCCTGCAGGGCTGTTGTCGCGTAATCCCCAAGCGGTACCAACCTCTCTTTCGCACCCTTACCGAAAACCCGTATATAACCGCCCGAGAGATCAACATCACCGGTGTTAAGCCCCGTGATTTCGGCTATTCTAGTACCGGCGGCATAGAGAACCTCGAGCATCGCCCGGTCCCGCAGCCGTAACGGATCGGTGGCTTCAGGCGCCTCTACCAGCCGCTTGGCCTCCGTCTGGTACAGTACCCGGGGCAGACGCGTTTGGCGGCGGGGCGAGGCGATTTTACGCAGCGGGTTGTCCTTGATTATGCCCTCCCGGCATAAAAACCGGAAAAAACTCCGCCAGGCCGCAATCTTTCTGAGCAGCGAGTTTCGCGACAACCCGCGTCCCGCAAGGTGGGAAAAGTACCGGCGCATTAGAACCGGGGTAATGAACCGGGGTTCCAAGGCCTCGTCAGCAACGCCTAAAGCGCGCGCGAAAAAATCGATCCCACCGAAGATGTCTTTCTGGTATTCTTCAACCGTCCGGGTGGAGGCCCTTCTTTCGGTCTGGAGAAACACTAAAAACCGGTCAAGAAAGTTGTACACGCATTCACTCCTAGTCCTCAATCCTCGGTTCAAGCTAATGTGGCACGAATTACGGGTCGGTTCGAAGTTCATAGTTCAGCTAATGCTGCATAAATTGTGGGTCGGTTCGAAGTTAGGGAACACCAAACCGTGAACCGTGAACCGACCTCAAAGGTCTATCCGTCTAAGCTTAACTTCAAACAATTATAGTACTCAGAACTCAGTTATCAGTCCTCAATCCTCGGTCCTCAGTCCTTTGTCTTCTGCTTCCCCTCTCATTCTAACTTCAGACTACTGTATCTACATTCTACATTTTGTATTCCGACCTCGACGTCCGACCTCTGACCTCTATTACCCCGCCGGCTCTTCGAGCGCCTCACGCCAGCCGTCCAGCACCCGGAGCGCACGTCTGGACAGAGCGAGGTTGCGCTGGCGCTTGTCCTTGATTTTTTCCTCAAGTGGCGGGAAAAGGCCGAAATTAATGTTCATCGGTTGGAAGCTGTTAGGGCTTGCGGTTGTGATATAGTCCATTAAGGCGCCGTGCGCCGTCTCGGGTGGAAAAACCAGGGGGTCGAGCCCCTTCGCCTGCCGGGCGGCATTCACACCCGCAATCAGCCCTGCCGCCGCGGATTCCACGTAACCTTCAACCCCGGTCATTTGACCGGCAAAAAAAAGCCCGGGGCGCTTCTTACATTCGAGGGTCGGCTCAAGGAGTACCGGCGCGTTCATGTATGTATTCCGGTGCATGACGCCGAAGCGCGCGAATTCCGCGTTCTCCAGCCCCGGTATCATCCGGAACACGCGCTGCTGCTCTCCCCATTTTAAGTTGGTCTGGAAGCCGACCATGTTGAAAAGTGTTGCATCGCGGTTGTCCTGGCGCAGTTGAACCACGGCGTAGGGCCGCCTCCCCGTCCGGGGGTCTATCAGCCCCACGGGCTTCATCGGGCCGAACAATAAGGTTTCCCGGCCCCGCGAAGCAAGGACCTCCACGGGCATACATCCTTCAAAGTGCGTTTCCCGCTCAAAGGTTTTAAGCGGCGCGCGTTCTGCGGTGACCAACTCCTGGTAGAAATGTTGATACTCTTCCTCGTTCAGGGGGCAGTTCAAGTATGATCCGTCCCCTTTCTCGTACCGAGAAGACCAAAAAACTTTTTCGAGGTTGAGGGAATCCAGGGATACAATCGGCGCGACCGCATCGTAAAAATAGAGGTGTTCCTGGCCGGTCAATTCTCGGACCGCCTGCGCCATCAAGTCTGAAGTCAGCGGTCCGGTCGCTATGATACAAGGAGAGTGATCGGGAATACCGGTTACTTCCTCGCGCCGCACCTGAACGATCGGCTCCCGGCTGACGGCGCCTGTTATGTACGCCGCAAAGGCTTCCCGGTCGACGGCCAGCGCGCCGCCCGCCGGGACCCTCGTTGTCTCCGCCGCCTGCATGATCAGAGAATCAAGGCGCCGCATTTCCTCTTTGAGAAGGCCCACAGCGTTTTCCAAGGCTCGGGCGCGCAACGAATTGGAGCAAACCAACTCGGCGAAACCACCCGTGTGGTGAGCCGGGGTAAGCTTGTGGGGCCGCATTTCATAAAGTATCACCGGCACCCCCCGGCGCGAGGCCTGCCAGGCCGCTTCGGATCCGGCAAGTCCCGCTCCGACAATTATTACCGGTCTCAATGGCTTCCCCCCAGGAAAAGATTACGACGTTTTATGGCCGCACTCCTTATCGGAGCACGCAACGAACTCCCTTTGCTTCGACTTGCGCCGCACCATCAATCCGCCGCAGTTCGGGCATTTCTCTTTGACCGGTTCGTACCAGGTTGAGAAGTCGCAAAGCGGGTACCGCTTACAACCGAAGAAAGAGCGCCCACTCTTGGTACGCCTTAATACAAGCTCCTCGCCGCACTTCGGGCAAGGAACCCCCGTTCCGGTGTTTATTCTGCGCGTGTTCCGGCAATCCGGAAAACCGGGGCAAGCCAGGAACGCACCGAAACGCCCGGACTTGATTACCATTTGCCTACCGCACTTTTCACAGGTCTCGTCCGAGACCTCATCGGCCACTTTGATCCTTTCTAATTCCGAATCAGCTCTGGCAAGCTTTCCCTTAAAAGGGTCGTAAAAATCCTTCAGGATGTGGACCCAATCGCCCCTACCATCTTCCACCGCATCGAGTTTATCTTCCATGGCCGCCGTGAATTCAACGTCGATCACCTCCGGGAAATACCCCTTAAGCAT
>JAGUUY010000115.1 GCA_020063185.1 Bacillota bacterium | reverse complement strand
TGGGCAGCGGTGCGCCGTTTTGCCTCGGGCCGGTTGGTTGCGTAGGAGAAACAACTCTGGACCGCTCGGTTGAAACGGGCGGTTCCGGTTTTGAGGGATGTGCTTTCGGCTCCACTGGAGGAGCAGGAGCGGTAATGCCGGAAAAAATCCCTTTGCTCGCCTTCTTTTCAAAGGCAAGAGGGCGTTCAACAAACCTTCTGTCAGGCGGCCTTTGAGGGACTTTGTCCACCAGACCGGGACCGAACTTGGCAAGTGAATCGGCCCTCGGTTCCCTTTCCGGTTTCGGCGCCGCCTTGCCGTCGGCTTCCCGGACAGGGGATACCCTCTTCCCGGCCGCCGGCTCACCTTTGTCGTCCGCCGGCGAAGCGGGCGTTTCCGTTACAGCTTTCGCCGTTACGGCGGCGCCGTCTGCAGGAGGCTTTGCTTCCCCGGTGCCCCCGGCGGGCGATTTCGCTTTGGCCCTGGCGGTTTTTTTCTTGGTGGCTGTTTTGGGAGCGGTTCCGGCGAACGCTTCCCTGACCTTTGCCACCTCTTCATCGGCCAAAGCAGAAAAATTAGACTTGCCGACGATACCAAGGTCCGCAAGTCTACTCAGCAGGACCCTGGTTTCTATTTTGAGTTCTTTTGCAACCTCGTGTACCCTTTTTTTCACCATTCAATCACCTCCGTAGGAAAGTCCTACGACTGGCCCTCTTCTATAATGTTCAGGATTCTACCGGACAGATGATGATCCAGGACGGCCACCACCGCCCGGGGTGGACGGCCGAGTGCCGCACCGAGTTCGGCTTTCCGCCCGAAGTTCACCACTTTGATGTCCGTTCCGCGAGTGAATCTCAAAAAATCCTTAAGTGTATGACTCGCGGCGTCTGTAGCGACAATTACGAGATGAGCTTCTCGTTTCCTTATTTTCGCACGGACAATAAAGTCTCCGGAAACAACCTGGCCGGCGCGTTGACCCAGCCCCAAATACTGTCTTACATCTTTGGACAACGTCGCATCAACTCCTCCCGAATCGCTTCTACAACCTGTTCAGTTACGGTTCTCTCTAAAGCTCTTCCAAGCCGCTTTCTTTTCAGCGCCTCGGCCAAACATTGCTCAGACGGGCAGATATAAGCGCCGCGGCCGGACATTTTGCCGGTTGGATCGACCGCGATCTTTTCTTCCGGCGTGCGGACAATGCGGATCATTTCTCTTTTCGGTTTCATTTCCCGACAACCGACACACAGCCGTTGAGGAATCTTTTTCAGTGGCGGCAACTTGATAACCTCCCGAACGACTATTCCCAAACCAACCTTATTACAATTCCCCAAAGCCGTTGAAATGCCTGTCCAGTCCTCACTTCGCAAATCCCCGGCGAGGTTGGCGCCTCCTAACCCTCCTCATACTCGGCTTCGGAAGCCCCCGCGTATGCTTCGCCGTCGTCGCCGTAAACGGCGGCGTACTCCTGCGCATATATTTCTTCCATTTGCGACTCGCTTTTAATATCGATTTTCCACCCGGTGATTTTCGCCGCCAACCGGGCGTTCTGTCCTTCACGGCCGATTGCCAGAGAGAGTTGGTTGTCGGGCACGATCACCCTGGCGATTTTTTCCTCCTCCCAGATCTCCGCAGCAATGGCTTTCGCGGGGCTTAACGCTTCCGCTACAAACCGGGAAGGGTCGGGATCCCAGCGAATAATATCAATTTTTTCATTTCGCAACTCGTTAACTACGGCCTGCACCCTGATCCCTTTTGGTCCGACGCAGGCGCCGACCGGGTCTATATTAGCATCGTGCGAAAAAATAGCTACTTTGGAGCGCACACCGGCTTCGCGCGCCACTGCCTTCAGCTCGATAATTCCTTCCTGTAGTTCCGGGACTTCCAAATCGAACAGCCGGCGCAGAAAGCCGGGATGGGTGCGCGAAACAATTATTTGCGGCCCTTTAGTCGTCTTGCGCACCTCGAGTATATAAGCACGGATACGGTCACCGATACGGTACCGTTCGCCGGGCATTTGCTCGGTCGGCGGCAGTATCGCTTCGGTCTTCCCGAGTTCGATATACACATGTCGTTGTTCAACCCGCTGAATTGTGCCGGTAATGATGTCGCCCTCGCGACTGGCGAAGGCTTCGTAGATCATATTCCGTTCGGCTTCACGGATCCGTTGTACAACTACTTGTTTGGCGGTCTGGGCCGCAATGCGGCCGAAATCCCGGGGGGTTACCTCAAACTCGACTATATTTCCCGGTTCATAATTTGGGTCTATCTCCCTGGCCTCGTGCAGGGGAATCTCCGCCCGCACATCGTTAACCTCTTCCACAACAGTACGTTGAGCAAAAACCTGGCACTCACCGGTAGCGCGGTCAATATTGACCCGGGCGTTCTGCGCAGAACCGAAGTTGCGCTTGTAGGCGGAGAGAAGCGCCGCCTCAATGGCGGAAAGCAGCAAATCAATGGATATACCTTTTTCCTTTTCAAGATCACGCAATGCTTTTAAAAACTCGGTGTTCATACTCACACCTCCCCTCGGGCTACCATTTAAACACCAGGTTAGCTTTAGAAATCGCCGTATAAGGTATCCCTATTGGTTTCCCATCTACTTCAAGCCGTACTTCATTTTCGCCGGCGGCAATGATGTTACCGCTGAATTTTCGCCGGCCGTTGAACGGCTTTGCCGTTATTATCATAGCGTTCTTACCCACAAAACGATTAAAATCCGCCGGTTTTTTGAGGACCCGCTCCAAACCCGGCGAAGAGACTTCAAGAAAGTACTCGTGTTTAGGGATGTTTCTTTCGTCCAAAGTCTTACCAAGAGGAACGGACAGCGCCTCACAATCCTTAAGGGTCACCCCTCCCTCCGGTCTGTCAACGAAGACCCGGAGAAACCATCGGGCTCCCTCTTTGCGAAATTCGACGTCAACAATTTCCAATCCGAGCCCTTCGGCCAGCGGCGCCGCAATCGCTGCGACGGCCCCGGCAACATCATTTGCCGCCGGCATTTTACCGCCTCCAAGATGGCAAAGTCTTCAAGCCGCTTCCTACGTCGAAGGAGGCTGTCATTAAGACGAAAGAGTGGGAACCCCCACTCTTTGCCAATTCCTCATCCGCCACGAAAGTACAGCGTTAGTATACCACACAATAGTTTCAGCGCGCAACTTGCTACGCCTAAAATCTTGTTTTTATCAGTTTACGCCGACGGATTGAACAGGTGAGCAAATGCGCTTCCCACTTTCAGGCTTAAATTACCCACCCCAAACAAGGCTCATACCTGTTCGGTACCGAGGAGTGTTTTCAACTTTTCAACCACAGAGTCCTTCGGCGAATATCCTACTTCCTGCCCCACTACCTTACCCCTCCGGAAAAAAAGGAGCGTGGGGATACCTTTGATGCCGTACCGTTGCGTAAGGTCCTTATTGTCGTCAACGTTTAGCTTCGCTACTTTTATTTTACCTTTGAACTCGTCGGCCACTTGTTCGACAACCGGCGCCATACTGCGGCATGGCCCGCACCAGGCAGCCCAAAAATCCACCATAACAGGAAGGTCGCAACTCAGGACTTCCTTTTCGAAATTTGCCTCGTTAACTTCCATTACCACAGGTATCAACCCCTCGCGTTTTCCTCAGCCAAGCAACGGTCGGACTTATACACCTTGAAAACACGGTCAATGATAAAAGGCCGTTGCGGCCCCTTGAAAAGCGGTTGCAAGAACATGCCGGGCAGTCCAAACCTTAGTATAGTATAATTCTATAGTGTCTTCAATTCGGACAGTTTAAAAACCAAGCAGGAAACTAATTCCGAACGCTCGGTTTCAACAATAATAACACGGTTAAAGCCAAATGGTGAAGTAATATTAAAAAAATTATCTTACTTCCGGTAGCCCTCAAAAATAACGCAACCCTTTAAAAAACACACCAATATCGGTTTTTTCGTAAAAGCTTATGAACAGTAACCGCCGACTTAGAATAAAAGCTTCTCGGCAATGTCCTTAAAGACCGGCGCAGCGCATTCGCCGCCGGTTTCACTTCCTTCATGCATTACCACCACAACGTAGCGGGGATTGTCAAGCGGCGCATACCCTGCAAACCACGCATATTTGCTATCGGCGATACCTTCCGCCGTTCCGGTCTTGCCCGCGCTGCCGCCGGTTTCAAGGTAACCCCCTTGACCGGTACCTGTCCTCGTGGACAAGGCCAAAAGTTCCCGGAGACTTCTTGCGGTTTCCACCTTTATTACCTGTCTCCCGGAATCCCCGGGCAGAGACACCTCTCCGCGTTGCGTGCGAAATCCCTTCACAAGACGGGGTTTGACGTATACCCCATCGTTGACGACGGCGTTGACCATGGCCGCCACCTGAACCGGTGTTACCAGCACCGGCCCCTGCCCGATGCTCAGGTTAACCAAATTATACGGCTGCTGCAGGGACGACGGGGCCTGTCTGGGATCACGGGGAAGCGGATAACCGGCCACACTTCGGTCATCAAGCGCAAACGCTTGCCAATAGTCAAGCAGGGTTGATTTGCCCACCTGTAAACCTATCTCGGCAAAAGCGGGGTTGCATGACTGGGCAAAGGCTTCCGCGAAACTTATTGCGCCGTGCCCGACCGAGTTCCAACAACGGACGAAAGGCGCGGCTTTACCCCCACATAAAAATTCGGCGTCCTGAGCGATTCCTTTTTCCAGGGCTGCAGCCCCCACCAGGATTTTAAAAACTGAACCCGGAGGATAGGGGGCAAAAGCCCGGTCGAAAAATACTTCTTCACCGGAACTTATTTCCACCCCTTTCAGGTCAGCCGGATGAAAGGACGGGCGGCTTGCGACCGCAAGTATGTCACCGCTTCCGGCCTCTAAAACCACAACGGCCCCCCGCGGTATTCGTTCCTCCATTTCTTCCTCTACGATCCGCTGCGCCTTTGCATCGAGGGTAAGGACCACGTCCGCGCGCGATCCGTCCCTCTGTTCCTGCACCAAGACCCCTAAACCGTCCAGGGTCCTGCCCAGGGCGTCGCGATAAATTCCCGCCAGCGGAGAAGGGACGGTACCTTTGAGCAGGTGTTCATATAAGTGTTCACAGCCCGCTTTACCCACATAATCACCGAACGCGTACATTTTGCCGCTGCTCGCCAGTTTACGCCATTCCGCATTCGATTCGATTTTACCCAGGTAACCGACGACATGCGCGGCAAGCGGCCTCTGCCCGTAACGCATCCTTACCTGAACCACTTCTACCCCGGCCCAGCCCGCCTGTTTGACCGCCGCTTCCTGTTGTGCGTTGACTGAATAGGGGAGCGTGTAGGGGTCACCCTGCATTCGTTTCTTTATTTCCTGGACCGGCACGTGGAAAATTGAAGCCAGCCCGGCAGCGACATCGTCTTCGTCCTTTATCGATGCCGGAAACAAAGCGGCCCTTTTAACCTTGCGCTCACCAGTCAGCGACACGCCGTTCCTGTCCAGGATGCTGCCACGCGGGTATTCTTCCAGAGGAAGGACCGCGGCCTGCTGCCGAAAAGCCAAACATGAATAAACGGGTCCGTTCATCAGTTGTATGTCGGCAAGCTTAGCCGTTAATCCGCCGAAAAACAGCAATGCGCAAAACAAAAGCCATTTCAAGCGTCTTCTACACTCTGCCATTTGTCCTCGCCAAGCCTTTTTAGCAAATCTTTCCCTTGAGAGGGCCGATTATACCGACCTGATCAGCGTCCGGCAAACATTGTTCTGCAAAAGACAAAGCCCCATCTCCTTTAGGGAAAAGGGCTTTGAACTATTTGCTATTTCGGTTCCGTATCTACGCTCTTTTCTTCCAGGCGCCTTTCTTTTTCGGTCTCTTGCCAACCGGCAGGGGTAACACTGGCGATTTCCCTTCGTCGGTCGGAACGCAAGCAGGTTTGGCCGTTTCAAAGAGACACGCGCCGACGTCCATCAGTTTCAACGCCGCATGGCACACTTCAGGCACACTGCAGCCGTTCCTTTCGAGCACCTCAAGGACCTGCACAATGACACGTTCCTCAAATACCTGATTGTACTTCTGCCACGCGGCGACTCTTTCTCCCTCGGGCAACCTTTCGGTCAGATCGATGTAAGCCTGGACGCTTCCCTGGACCGCGAGCGCCAACTGGTTTTCGAACCGGCCCAGCACCGACTTTGGCTCGTACATGGGACGAACCCCCTTTCTTGGGGCCGCATTCCTTCTTATCAACAATCTCACTACAATAGTATTATTCTTTTTGACACTTATTTATTAATTACGACACGCGCTGTTGGTTGTAGCGCACCGTGCGGGATTGACAGGTACAAACCGGCCGGCTAAAAATAAATTAATGCTTGCCCAAAAGAAATCGCGATTTAAGCATTGGACGGCGCGAAGGGCTTTGTTTGAGGTGAGATTTTGTTTGAAAAGATAGCCGATAATTTTTATTTCATCCAGCGCGGGTGGCTTAGCGGGAACCACTTTGTGTTTAACGGCGCGCAAAAAGTCCTGATCGACACCGGTTATAAGAAAGACGTCGATACGACCTTGCGCTGCATTAAAAAGACCGGACTGGATCCCGCTGATGTCGATTTGATTATTGCCACCCACAGCCACTGTGACCACATAGGCGCCAACAAGTCTATACAAGAACTGTCCGGGTGTGAAATCGGTATGCATCCGATAGAAAGGTACTTCATTGATACAAAAAACGATTGGTACACCTGGTGGCGTTATTACGACCAGGACGCGGATTTTTTCACGGTGAGCCACAGCTACGAAGACGGGGACACGATCCCGCTTGGTCCTTTGCGGCTTAGAGTTATTCACACGCCCGGGCACGCTGCGGGCCAGATTTCCCTCTACGCCCCGCAGCAAAGGTTCCTTATATCGGCGGATGCCGTCTGGGATGGAGATTTCGGTGTTTTAACGACGCGTATCGAAGGCAGCGCCAGCCCGTTTATGCAGCACGACTCTCTCGAAAAGCTCTCGAAACTTGACATCGCCGTCATCTACCCCGGGCACGGGACCATAATCACAGACCCCCGCAACGCTCTTGACCGGTGCCGAAAAAGGTTGGAAACCTTTCTGAAGGAACCTCAACGTCTGGGACGCGACCAGATGAAGAAGATTATCTTGTACACCTTACTGGCGAAATCGGGGTTTCCCGAAGATACGTTTTTTGCTTACCTGTCCAAGTCCCACTGGTTTTCCGAGGTGGCGGACCTTTACTTCCAGAGCCGCTACAGGGAAACCTATGAGGAAATTATGGCGCAGCTCCTCGACCGCAGACTGGTTATCCGCGAACAGGGCCGCCTCATGGCCACGCTGAAAGCTTGACGGCGTAACCCAGTTCGAAGTTTTAAGTTCGAAGTTCAAGCTGATACTGATAGACCTCCCAGGTCAGTTCAAAGTTAGTAGTTCGGACAGTTCCACCGGTCTAGTCTAAAAAGGATGGCCCAGCGCTCAGAATTATCCTTGCGCTTTGAAAAGCTACATTTCTTTCAGGTTCAATCAAAGTCTTTCCATTCGAACTTAAAAGCTGCTCTGAGTACTGGGTTAAACTCATAAACTGTCAAACTGTTAAACTAATAAGCTGATGGCTGACGGCTATTGACTGTGAACCGTGAACTTCGAACCGTGAACGGACCGCAAAGTCCATCATCTTCAGCTTCACTTCGAACTTAGAACGGACCCGTAATCCATGCAGCATTAGCTTGCACGTTGAACGTCGAACGGACCCAAAGGGCCGTCAGTTTGAGTCTGAACTTTGGTACCTTCGTTTGTTGGCGTTGTGCTCGTCCAGTGTCCGGGCGAAAGCGTGACTCCCGTCGTTCCTGGCAACGTAGTACAGATAATCGGTTTCTTCCGGATTAACGACGGCGATCAGCGACGCCCGCCCGGGTGAGGCTATCGGACCTGGAGGAAGGCCGATAATACGGTACGTGTTATAAGGCGAGTCGACTTCCAGATCGCGGTATAAAATACGCTCCCGGCGCTCACCCAGAGCATATTCGATAGTGGCGTCGACCTGCAGCGGCATACCCATGCGCAAGCGGTTATGCAAAACACCGGCTATTAGAGCCCGCTCATCGCTTCGTTGGGCTTCCCGTTCCACAAGAGACGCCAGCGTTACCGCCTGGTGCATCGTCAGTCCCAGGTCAGCCGCCCTGGCGGCGAGGTTGATTTCACTCGCCACATCGGCAAAGCGCTGGAGCATAATTTCTATTACCTTAAAAGAATAAACGCCGGAAAAAACCGTGTAGGTGTCGGGAAACAAGTAACCCTCCAACCGTGCGGCGCCGGCATCAGCCGGAGGTAAAAATTCTTGTTTGAAAGTTCCGCCGGCCGCTTCCGATAAAAAGTGGTCGGCTTTAATTATTCCTTGGTTTTCAAGCCGGACCGCCACTTCCGGTAAGGTCAGCCCTTCCGGAATGGTAAACCGCCGTACGACCTGGCGGCTGTCGGTCAACATCTTCAACACCTCCGGCGCAGACAGGCCGGGAGTAAAGCTATAGGTCCCGCTCTGGATGCTTCTGTCCATATTGCGCCAACGAACGTAGCAACGAAAGACGAACGGATTTTTAATAATCCCGTGCAGATGAAGTTCGCGGGCCACCCCCTCGGTGCTGGCGCCCCCCGGAATGGTCAATAGAACCGTTTCTCCGCCGCCGGGCGGTTTCAACTCCCAGAAAATATAGGTTCCCAGGACCGCCGACGAGACGAGCAAAGCAGCCGTGAAAACAACAACCGCGGCCCGGAACCGGCGCGCGGCGTTGAAAACTCTAACGTAAACGCCCCGGAGTCCGTTCAGGGGTTCGGGCCCGGAAAATTGCCGCTGCGGCGGCACCGGTCTAGTACCGGCCGCGTATCGCCACATACGTTTGGGAGTGTCGGCCCCGGTCTTTAGGTTCACACATCTCTTCGTCAAACTGTCATGCCGTCCGGGCATTCTGTGGGCGGATTTCTGTATTCGGGAATTTCTACCGGCCGTCGCAGCCTTCCTCAACCGCTCGGCCAATTTCGCTAAGCAATTACTTTTAAAAGCCATAAAAAGCATTCTCCCATATTTGAACCGGAGATTAATATAATTACTTAACGGAAATTGTTGTACACAATACCGGGTAACGATTGGTCAAAAAACACGTTGGTTTGGTCGGGATCCAGAACAGGTCCCGGGCCCGTGGATCCGGAGACCGGCCCGGTCTCAGTTTTAAGCGGCGCCACAATGACCGGTACCGACTTCGTGCCCACCGCGACAATTTCGTCAAGGGGATTGTAAAAACTCGGCGCCAGTTCCTCTTTTTCCGTCTTATCGCCGGTTACAAACCAGCGCTCCGCACGCGCGTAGCAACCGCTGATACCTTGTTGCTTCACCACCGCTTTTCCGATCTCCAGGTTGGGGTCCTCACGCCGAACCGTTTTCGGCTTAAATATTTCAATGACCCAACTCTGAATTTTAACGTTACGGATGAAGTCTTTGTTGCCGAAGATTTTTATCGTCAGTTTGTTGCCGGATACTAATGTGCGGAGGTAAAGGTATTTGTCGGTACTATTTTTAAAGCAAAAATCAGCCCCTTCGTAAACCACAGTAGCGTCGCGGCCGGCCGGTACGTAAGTTACGGGCAGGGAATGGCTGTGACGCTCAACCACTTCCAGGCCGGCCAGCAGCACCGCGTTATACAGTGTCGTCGAAACCTGGCAGACTCCCCCGCCAAGAGCGTCTACAAACTCGTTATTGATGATAGTCGGTGCGGTTTTATAACCCGCCTCGCTGCTGCGCGGCCCCACAATTTTGTTGAACGACACTGTCTCTCCCGGCTTGATGAGCAGGCTGTTAAGCGCGCCGGCGGCCACACTGATATTGTAAACCCTGTTGGCCTTGGTGGTATCAAAAAAAGTAGTAAACTCTCCCAAACGCGCGTCGATGCCCATGTCGATGATTTCCTCGGTGGTATGATCAGGAGGTAGTTCCTTGAGTGTTAAACGTACCACGGGTTCACTACCGTTGTTCAATATGTTCAGCAACTGGGGGTAAGCGGGTTCGGGATCGGCGTATCGTCCTTCACGCCCGGAGATAATAACCACGGTATCGTTGGGGAGAACCTTGAATCCGGCATTCAGCGGCAGCACAGTGAGTTCCCTCGTTATTTCCGCGATCGTGGCCGTAAGCGTCCCCTGGTCCACATGCACCTTAATCGGCAAAACCTCGCCGTCGCGCGAAACCCGATGCCGCTCAAGATAGCGGTTCACCAGCCAGCCTCTGTGTCCGACCGCCAGAGCCTCCGAAAGTACACCGGTATCAACGGCGGCGCCGACCTTTTCAAGCGGCAAACTCCAGCACCGTCCTTCACATTCCAACCTTACCGGCTGCAGCAGAAGCTTTTTTTCATAGTCCCTCAGCCTGGCCATGCCCTCTGCGGCGGTTAAGCCGCTAAAAGGCATCGGGCCCACTTTTACGCCCGGAACCACAACATCCGGGCGAACATAAGCCCTTTCCCATATGGAAAGAGCAAGTAGACTTCCTGAGAATACGGTTGTGAATACAACAGCCGCAACTAAAACCCAAGTGCGGCTCAAACGGGAACCCTCCCTTTAGTTGTCATCGCCCTCCTGAAGTCGGCTTTCCTCCCAGATATCCGCAACTTTTTCCCATTCGTCGTCTTCCGGGTCGATGAGGATTTCGTTGCCGTCTTCATCCTGGCTGAACTTCAAAATAATTGCCTCAACCGACTCTTCTTCCTCCTGGGCGGGTAACAGTATTGCATATTCGTAACCGTCTACTTCTAGAATCTCGAGTATTTCAAAATCATGTTCCTTACCGTCTTCGTCCACCAAAGTAATGACCTCGGTTTCTTCGGCCATGTTACCACCCTTTTCCGGTATTTTGCCCCTTTCAGAGATACAGGAATTATATAACTTGATGCCGTATGCGTCAAGACCCGCCCGCCTCCGGACGCTTCCTGCCGTCGAGATAGCTCTGCAGGATAAAGACCGCGGCAAGCTTATCTATCACCTGACGGCGTTTTTCCCGGCGGACATCGGCCCCGATCAACAGCTTTTCGGCGGCACTGGTAGAAAAACGTTCATCCCAAAGGGTTACCGTAACGCCTTTCCGCCGGAGCAGGTTTACAAAACCCATGACTTTGGCCGCCTGCGCACCCTTCCGACCGTAAAGATCACGGGGATTTCCAACCACAACCTCACGGACCTCATATTCGGCGATGAGTTCTAAAATTTTAGCGGCATCATCGCCCGGAGTCCCCCTTTTCAGCACTCCCACCCCTTGCGCGGTGATACAAAGGGGGTCGCTTACCGCCACGCCGATCTTGCGGTCGCCGACGTCAAGTCCCAGATATCGCATATTCTCCCCAACTTAGTCTTCTAATAAAAAAGCCGGCACATTCGCCTGGCCCCTCAATTGTACCCGCTCCCCCTTGTCGCTACGGGTTAGTATGCCGCCTCGTCCTTGAGGTATGCGCTTACCAATTCTTCGAGCAGCTCATCCCGTTCCAGACGGCGGATCAGGTTGCGGGCATTCCGGTGACTGGTGATGTATGCCGGGTCGCCCGACAGCAGATAACCGACAAGCTGGTTTATAGGGTTGTAGCCCTTGTCTTCAAGCGCCGTAACGACAGCAGCAAGAATCTCCCTTATGGTTTGCGGTTCCTCTTTTTTTACCTGAAAGGTAACGGTTTTCTCGCCGGAATTATTCAATGCACTTGCCTCCCGCCAAACCTTTTGGGTGCTGCATCCCTTACTGATAATATTTTGCTTAAGTTGCTTTTTTTCCTCTTAAGAGATAAAACTTTTAAATTTTAACGCGAATCAGCAAGTTTTAAGTTTTTTTTTGCCCACCAGACCCTCTTTCACGGACATCAGGCCTTCACGCAGCGCATCCTCGATCCGGGCAGGATTTTTTCCGCCTGCCTGCGCGAGTTCGGGCCTTCCGCCACCGCCGCCGTCAACCATCCGGGCCACTTTCTTGATTATTGCACCGGCGTGCATTCCCTTAGGTATAAGGTCAGCCGTTACGGCAACCACCAGACCGACTTTCTCACCGGCGCCGCTTCCCAGGATAATGACACCGGACCCGAGCCGCTCCCGTAAAATGTCGGCCAGGCTCCGGAGTTGGGCCATATCCGCATTGCCGACTTTTGCCGCCAGTACGTTGACACCTTCGACTACCTGTACACGGTTTAAAAGATCATGCACTTCATAAGTCGCGATTTTATCCCTGAGGGCTTCGTTTTCCCGCGCAAGTTCCTTGAGGTTGTCGGCAAGCGCCGCCACCCGTGTCGAAAGGTCTCGCGGCGGTACCTTAAGCAAGGCGGCAGTCCGCTGGTAGTCTTCCATCACGCCATTGAAGAAAGCCAGGGCTCCTTCCCCGGTGACCGCCTCAATCCGCCGGATACCCGAGGCGACGCTGCCTTCGGTAATAATTTTTGTCATACCGGCTTCCACCGTATTTTTAAGGTGTGTGCCGCCGCAAAGTTCAATACTGAAGTCGCCGATGCGGACAACCCTGACCCGATCACCGTACTTCTCACCAAAAAGGGCTATCGCCCCCATTCCCCGGGCCTCCGCCATCGAAGTTTCAAAAGCATCCACCGGCATCGCGGCCAGTATCGCCTGGTTTATCGAGGCCTCAATTCGCCCGAGTTCTTCGGCGGTCAGCTGCCGGTAGTGGGTAAAGTCAAAACGCAGCCTTGCCGGAGCCACCAGTGAACCCGCCTGGTTAACGTGAGGGCCGAGCACCGCCTTAAGCGATTTGTGCAGCAGGTGTGTAACGGTATGATTACGAGCGGTGTGTCTCCGCCGTGCCGCATCGACCGAAGCAGTTACGGCGCCTCCCTCCCTGAGTATACCTTCCATTACCCTGGCGCGGTGGACGATTAGCCCTTCCAGCGGACTTTCGGCCGACTCCACCTCCGCTTTCAGACCGATTCCGGTGAGAATGCCGGTATCGCTCACCTGACCGCCGGCCTCGGCGTAAAAGGGCGTGCTGTCGGTGACCACCTCAACGGTTGTTCCCGTTTCAGCGGCCTCCACCCTCTTGCCGTCCGAGACCAGCGCGACTACTTTAACGGGGGCTTCAAGAGTGAAATAACCCACAAAACGGGTACCCCCTGTTTCTTCACGTATTTGTTTCAACAAACGCTCGCGCTCACCGAGATATTCCGTAGATTCCCGCGCCCGGCGTCCCCGTTCCCGTTGACCGGCCATGGCCTCGGCGAAACCATCCCGGTCGACAACTATGCCGTGTTCGGCGCATATTTCCTCCGTTAACTCCAGTGGAAATCCATAAGTATCGTAAAGTCCGAAGGCAACCTCACCCGACAGGGTTTTTGATCCGGACCCCGTCAGTTCCTCCACCCTGCGGTTCAGCATCTCCGTGCCCAGGGAAAGGGTTTCCAGGAAACGCTCCTCCTCCGCCTTTACCACCTGCAGCACGTGGTTCTGCTTATGCATCAGTTCCGGGTAAACGTCGCCCATTTTGTTTTGAACAAGAAGCACCACCCGTGCCAGAAACGGCCTGTCCACGCCGAAAAGCACACCGAACCGCACAGCCCGGCGCAGTAAGCGCCGGATTACATAGCCCCGCCCCTCATTGGACGGCAGGGCGCCGTCAGCGATTGCAAAGGTCACCGCCCGTGCGTGGTCCGCAATGATTTTCACCGCCGTGTCGGCCCGGGCATCGGCAGCGGGCGAGATCCTTAAGATCTCGGCTATCTCCCCGGTCAGCGCGCGGAAAAGGTCTGTTTCGAAGCCTGATTTGACCCCTTGGATGACCGCCGCCGCCCGTTCGAGCCCCATTCCGGTATCGATTCCCTTGCGTTCAAGCGCGCTGTAGTTCCCTTCCTCATCTCTGTAGAATTCGGTAAAAACAAGGTTCCAAAGTTCCAAAAACCGGTCGCAGTCGCACCCCACCCGGCAGTCCGGCCCGCAGGCGCTTTCGGGACCAAAGTCGTAGTGGATCTCGGAGCACGGCCCGCAGGGCCCTATGCCTATCTCCCAGAAGTTCGTATCCTTACCCAGCCGGACGATCCTTTCCTCAGGGACGCCTACCTTACGCCAAAAACGAAAAGCATCGTCGTCCTCCAGGTAGACCGAAATCCAGAGCCGCTCCGGATCAATCCTAAGGTCGGAGGTGACAAACTCCCAGGCCCAGGGAATAGCTTCTTCTTTAAAATAGTCGCCGAAAGAAAAATTTCCCAGCATTTCGAAGAACGTAAGGTGCCTGGCGGTCTTCCCCACTGACTCGATATCGGGGGTCCGTAGGCATTTCTGGCATGTCGCCACACGCCTGCGCTCGGGTATGGCCGCCCCGGTGAAATATGGTTTAAAAGGGACCATCCCCGCCGATGTCCACAAAAGGCTTGGGTCGTTGGCCGGTATCAATGACGCGCTCTCCAGGACGGCGTGGTCTCTCTTCTGAAAAAATCGTAAAAATAATTCCCTGATTTCTTTCGCTTGCATAAAAAAAGCGCCTGCCTCCCGCTAAAAAAACCGCGGCATATTAATGTTGGAACAATGCGGCTTTTGAACCACTGTATCCAAATTATATTAACATTGCCCCACAGGGTCAAGCGCCGCAGTCAGTCCCCAGTCCTCAGTCTTCAGTCCTCATTAAAAAAAGCCGTCAGCTATCAGCCGTCAGCTTATCAGTTCAACAGTTTGACAGTTTATGAGTTCAATCCCGCACTCAGAGCAGCTTTTGAGCTTCGGTGGAAAGTCTTTTATAAAATCTAAAAGAAATGGCAGCTTTTCAAAGAGCAAGGATAATACTGAGAGCTGGGCGTTCTTTTTAGCCTGAACTAGTGGAACTGTCCGAACTAATGACTTTGAACCGACCCGGGAGGTCTATCAGTATCACCTTGAACTTTGAACTTCGAACTGACCTGAAATCAGTCTATCATAACGAACTTCGAACTATTAGCGCCGAGACCCTCAGCACCTACCCCGCGGTCCTCAAGGCGACGTGAGGTACCAGAAAACGACTAAAGCCACGATCGCCGCCACCGATAAAATAACCTTCCAACTCAAAAAGGTCTGCTCCTTCCTCTCACTCAACTGTAGAATAATCCGGCTCTGGCCATTCCGTTATAATTTTCACACCGGAACTGGTGCCGATCCGGTCGGCTCCCGCCGCGGTCATTTGCAGCGCGGTCTTCAGGTCGCGGATGCCGCCTGACGCCTTGACGCCGAGCCTGTCCCCCACAACGCTTCTCAGCAACCGGACGTCGTCCTCCGTCGCGCCGCCCGGCCCGAAACCGGTCGAGGTCTTTACCATATCCGCCCCGTACTCTACAGCCAACCTGCAGCCTAGCACTTTTTCCGCGTGTGTCAACAATGTCGTTTCCAAGATTACTTTGACTACGGCCCCGGCTTGCACACCCCGGACGGCGGCCGCGACCTGGCTGATTTCCTCCCCGACGTAAGCAGCGCGCCCATCCTTCAGCGCTCCGAGGTTCAATACAACATCGAATTCCAGCGCCCCGTCGCGCACCGCCCGGCCCGCTTCCGCCACCTTGGCGGCGGTGCTGGTGGCCCCCAGGGGAAAACCGATCACCGTGCCGACCCGTACCATGGCGCCGTTCAACTGACTTACCGCGAGCGGAACATATGCCGGGTTCACGCAGACGGCGCCGAACGCGTGCTCCGCCGCCTCGCGGCATAGTTTTACAACCTCGCCGCTCACCGCCTCCGGGCGCAGGAGGGTGTGATCGATCATGCGGGCCAACCTTTGTTTCGTCAGGCGCGACACGCTACTCTTCCTTCCCCAAAGCAAGCGATATGAGCCGCTCCACAAGGTCCGGGAAGGACATCCCCGCCGCCCGTGCGGCATCCGGGAACAGGCTGACTTCGGTGAGACCGGGAATGGTATTGACTTCTAAAACGTAGGGATGCAGGTCCTCGCTCACCACAAAGTCCACCCGCGAAAGACCTCTGCAGCCGAGGATTTTGAATGTTGCAAGCGCGGTTGCCGCGATCTCTTGCTGGACTTCCGTTTTAAGCCGGGGCGGGATCAAGTGGTCGCTCATCCCCGGTGTGTATTTCGCTTCGTAGTCATAGATCCCTTTAGCCGAGACAATTTCTAGTAGAGGGAACACCTGGGGCTTTGCATTACCTAGAACCGCCGCCGTTACCTCGCGGCCGGAAATAAATTTTTCGATCAAAACTACCGGGTCGTACCGCAGGGCTTCCGCCAACGCCGGCGCCATATCTTCAGCCCCGCGCACAATGCCCATGCCGATAGACGAACCCTGGGTCGGCGCTTTCACCACCGCCGGCAGGGGCATCATTTCCAAAGCCCGTATCGCAAGTAACCGGGGGTCTTCCCCGGCATCCGGTTCGAGCACGTGGAAAAAAGGGGTGGGAATTCCGGCAGCAGTCAGAACACGCTTTGTAGCTATCTTATTCATACACAGGGCGCTGGCCAGCACCTCGGGCCCGGTATAAGGGATGCCCATTATCTCCAGTAAACCCTGAATACAGCCGTCCTCCCCGCCCTTACCGTGCAGGGCGATGAAGGCGACGTCTATTCTCTCTCCACGCAGTCTTTCCGCCACGTCCGGCCCCGCGTCGATTTTTACGGCGTCACGGCCTTTTTCGATTAGCGCCTTATACACCGCTTCACCTGACCGCAGCGATACCTCCCGCTCCGCGGACCGTCCCCCCAGCAGCACGCCTATCCGCACACCCGCGCCCCCTTTGTGCGATTTCCTAAAGTCTATTCTCTCTCCCCCGGCGAAATCCCTCCACTCCGTTAAAGCGGATACCGTATGCTCAAATAAGAAACAACGGCGATTAAGTGTCGGTGCAATAAAACGGCCGCCTTGGGGTCAAGCTAACATCACATACTTTATTAAGGAGGGCGATACCGTGCCAAGGTGTTTCCGGATGGCAGCCCTTTTAATTCTTACCGCCTTCGCCGCCGTTATATTTCACGGCTGTGATCCCGGCGCCGAGCGCAAACCGGCGCAAATGCCCGCCATCCCGCAGCAGATAAGCAAGGGACCGGGGAAAGAACCAACGCTCAAAGTCTTCTTTGAAGAGGAAAACGAAATCAGGGAAATGCCTTTTGAGCAGTACATAGAAGCTGTGGTGGCCGGCGAAATGAAAAACTGGTTTCACGAGGAAGCGCTGGCCGCGCAGGCCATCCTGGCAAGAACTTTCGCCCTCGAATTCATTGCGGGACGCGGCCACTCGGCGCTGAACCCGGAGGCCCATATTTCAACGTCCTTTGAAGAGGCCCAGGCCTGGAATCCGGCGGCTGTGAACGACCGCGTCCGGCGGGCCGTTAGCCGTACACGGGGACGGGTGGCCGTAAACAACGGCAAATACATCAAAGCCTGGTTCCACTCCCACGCGGGCGGGACCACTGCGAGAGCCAAAGAAGGTCTAAATTTTGAAGGTCCGGAACCCCCCTACACCAAAGTCGTCCGGTCGGTTGAAGGACGCGACGCGCCCAAGGATTTTGCTGCCTGGCGTGCGGTATTCACCAAGCAGGAGGTTGCGGACGCCCTCGGAAAACTGGGCCGAAACCCCGGTGACTTTTCGGCGGTGAGAGTCGTCGAAAGAGGTCCTTCCGGCCGCGCGACCCGTATCCGCATCGGCGACGCCGAGGTTCACGGCGCCGACCTTCGCACGACTTTGGACAGTACAAAGTATAAATCGAACCTGCTTACCAGCGCGCGGGTGGAGGGTGACAAGGTTATTTTCCAAGGCAAGGGCTTCGGCCACGGCGTAGGCATGAGCCAGTGGGGCGCCCAGGAGATGGCCCGCCGCGGGCAAAACGCGGACGCCATTATCACGCACTATTTTGAGGATGTGGCTATCGGGAAGCTATGGTAGTCGGCGTCTTCGCGCCGTGTGGCACGCTATTGGAAGCTTGCCGGAATCTACTTAATTGATTCCGCCAGGGACGCGCCAAACCGCCGCGCCTGCTCCAACACGTCCGGTTGCTTGCGTACCAGCCCCCTGTCAAAAACTTTATATACCCGGTGCATATGGATAACCTCGTACCCTAACGCCGTAAAAGGAAATTGCATCGCCTCGATCACGAAGCCCATATCAGACTTGCCCTCCTGCTCACAGATACCCATAAGAACGGCTTTTCGACCCTGGCCGGCAAGACGGCTGGACCACTTCCTCGGACGTGAATCAGTGAAATCGTAGTAGCAATACAGCCGGTCAATGAACGACTTCATCCAGCTCGTTACATTATAGTTGTGAGTAGGGCAGGCAAGGACAAGGCCGCGGGCGGCCTCGATTTTCGGGTACAGCAGCGTCATGCCGTCATTAAACTGCGTACAGGTTTTCGCCTTCCTGCATTCTTCGCACCCGGTGCACGGCTGGTAGACATAGTCGCGCAAAAAGACCGTTTCCGCTGGCACGCCTTGCGACTTGATTCCCTCGCGTGCCGCTTTCAGCAGCGCGTCGCTGTTCCCGTTCCTGCGGGGACTGCCGCTTACAAGAACCACTCTCGGTTCAGGCTGTTTAATCATGGTCTGTTACCTCGATGATTAGTTTAATATATAGCATACAGTATCCACACAGGCTGTCAAACACTTCAACCTGTCAG
>JAGUUY010000136.1 GCA_020063185.1 Bacillota bacterium | reverse complement strand
TCGCACGTCGGACATCGGACGTCGCACGTCGCACGTCGGACGTCGCACGTCGGACGTTGAACCTTGAACCTCATAGGAGGGTCGATGTATTGAAGGTGTTGGTAATCGGCGGCGGGGGCAGGGAACACGCTCTGGTGTGGAAAATTTCCCAAAGCCCACGGGTCCGTAAAATATATTGTGCGCCGGGGAACGCGGGCATAGCGGCACAGGCCGAGTGTGTGGACCTTAGCGCCGAGGACGTAGGCGGTTTGTTGGCATTCGCACAGGCCGAGGATGTGGACCTTACGGTCGTGGGCCCGGAAGCGCCGCTGGCCGCCGGGATTGTAGATGTATTCGAGGCTGCCGGGCTGCGTATTTTCGGGCCGGGCCGTGCAGCGGCGCGCCTGGAAGCCAGCAAGGTTTTCGCCAAGCGGGTTATGCAGCGGTACGGTATCCCCACGGCGGACGGATGCGTCTTTGACGCGCCTGAAGCCGCCAGGAAATATGTCCGGCAGCTTTCCGGCCCGTGTGTCGTCAAAGCTGACGGGCTTGCGGCAGGTAAGGGTGTAATCGTGGCGGACAACTATGCGGAAGCCGAGGCGGCGATTACGGATATCATGGAGCGAAAGGTTTTCGGCGCGGCGGGCGAGCGGCTGCTTGTCGAAGAGCGGCTCTACGGCGCGGAGGCTAGTGTAATGGCCCTCACGGACGGCGAAACGGTGCTGCCGCTGCTGCCTGCCCAGGACCACAAGCCTGTCTTGGACGGTGATAAGGGCCCGAATACGGGCGGGATGGGGGCTTACGCCCCCGCCCCCGCGGTGACGCCGGCGCTTTTACGGCGTATCGAGGCGGAAATACTGTTGCCTACCGTCCGGGGCCTGGCCGCCGAGGGAATAGTGTACAAGGGTGTCCTTTACGCCGGCCTGATGCTGACCCCGGCAGGCCCGAGGGTGCTGGAATTCAATGTGCGTTTCGGAGACCCGGAAACGCAGCCGCTTCTCTACCTCTGGGCCGGCGACCTTATAGAGGCCGTGGAGGCGGTAATTGACGGGGAACTGCGGGGTGTAAAGCTCGCGTGGCACCCGGGGACCGCGGTTTGCGTGGTGCTTGCGGCAGCCGGTTATCCCGGCGGATACCGCAAGGGGGACGTGATTAACGGGCTTGAGGACGTGCCGCGGGATATCGCGGTCTTCCAGGCCGGTACAGCCCGGAAAGACGGTTGCCTGGTCACCGCCGGCGGGAGGGTTTTAGGAGTCACCGCGCGCGGCGCCGACGCAAGGGAAGCCGTGGAGCGGGTCTATGCGGCGGTCGGGGGCATCAATTTTGATGGGATGCACTATCGGAGGGATATCGGGCAGAAGGCGTTGGGAACATTGGGAACGGAAGATAGAGATAGAATGTAGAATGTAGAAGATAGAATAGAGAAGTCGGAATACAGAATTCAGAAGGTGGAATTTAGAATTCAGAAGACAGTACAAAGAATACAGAATAGAGGATTGAGTAGACATTCTGACCACAAAGGTCTATCCGTCTAAGCTTACTGAGGACTGAGGACTCGTCACTCGCGACTGAGATAGCGCGTCGAAGCCTGTTAGCTAAGGAGAAAAATAAGAGTGCTGAGGGTTTTAGAAATTAACGACCCGGAAGTCGAGCGGATGCTCGACCGGAATTTTTCTTTCCCCGAAGATACAGTACGGGCGGTGGAGAGCATCGTCGCCCGGGTGCGTGCGGAAGGGGACGCCGCGCTGTGCGCGTTGACCGCCGAGTTTGACGGTGTGCGCCTCGAACCGGACGATTTGACGGTGCGGGAGGAAGAGATTACGGCGGCGTACCGGAATGTGGACCCGGACTTTGTAGCAAGTGTACAACTGGCGCGCGAACGCATCCTTGAGTTCCATACGAAGCAGGTACCCACATCCTGGCGCGAACTCGGACCTGACGGTACCACGCTCGGCCGCCTCATTAGGCCCGTTGCGTCCGTTGGGGTGTACGTTCCCGGTGGGAGGGCGCGTTACCCTTCGTCGGTTTTAATGAACGTCATACCGGCCAAGGTTGCCGGGGTTGAAAGAGTGGTCATGACCACGCCCCCGGGACCGGCTGGTTCGCTAGACCCTCACGTCTTGGTGGCGGCCCGCGAGACGGGGGTGGATGAGATTTACCGGGTCGGCGGCGCTCAGGCGGTGGCCGCTTTGGCTTACGGTACCGGGTGTATCGCGCGGGTGGACAAGGTCGTAGGTCCCGGAAACATCTTTGTGACGCTGGCCAAGCGGGCGGTCTTCGGGGTTGTGGGCATTGACATCCTCGCCGGGCCGAGTGAGGTGGTGGTGGTCGCGGATAACACCGCCGAGCCGCGGTATGTGGCCGTGGACCTTTTAGCCCAGGCGGAGCACGACCCTCAGGCCCGAGTGCTCTTGATCACTACCAGCCGCGAACTCGCTACGCGGGTAAACGAAGTTATGAAAGAAGAATTCGACCTTCTGGGCAGGCCCGAGGTTATCTCCGCCGCCCTGGCGCAGGCCGCTGTGGTTATTGCGCCGGACCTGCCCGCCGCTGTATCTCATGCCAACCGCTTTGCGCCGGAGCATCTGGAACTTATGGTTGCCGAACCGTTCGACTGGCTGGACCGGATTAAGAACGCCGGTGCGGTCTTCTTGGGCCCTTTTTCACCGGTCCCGGCGGGTGACTATGCCGCCGGCCCAAACCACGTTCTACCCACCGGGGGTACGGCACGGTTTTTCTCACCTCTGGGGGTGGAAGACTTCATCAAGCGTATAAACCTTGTCTGCCTTTCAGAACAAACTTTGAAGGAGTTGTCCCCGGCGGTGAAATTGATGGCCGCGGTCGAAGGGCTGCCGGCCCACGGCAGGACGGTCGCGGTACGGGGAATAACGCATGATAATTAAGAGTTCACCGAGTAGCGGTATTACGGGGCTGGTAAGACAGGACCTGCTCGACCTGGTCCCTTACGCCGTTCCACACTATCCGGGGTTCGTCAAGCTTGACGCCAACGAAAACCCCTACGATTTTGCGCCGGATGTCCTGGCCGAAATTTTCCGGCGGGTAGGGGGGCAGACTTTTGGGCGTTACCCTGACCCACTGGCGACGGATCTGCGGCGGGCTCTGGCCGGCTATACCGGCCTGTCTGTAGAGAATATCCTGGCGGGGAACGGCTCCGATGAACTTATTCTCACTCTGCTTTTAACCTTCGGCGGCGGCGGGCGGGTGATTATTACGCCGCCGACCTTTTCCATGTACCAAATCCACGCGCGGATTGCGGGGGCGGTACCGGTACAGGTTCCAAGGCGGCGGGATTTTTCACTGGATATGGATGCGCTGCTTCGCGAAGCCCGGGTTCCGGATACGAGGCTGGTCGTTGTGTGTTCCCCGAACAACCCTACGGGAAATACCGCCGCACCGGGCGAAGTAGAGGCCCTTTTAGAAGCCGCGGAAGGACTGGTGCTCCTCGACGAGGCTTACGTCGAGTTTGCCGGTGAAAGCCGCGTCACGCTTGTAAAACACAACCCGCGGCTGGTAGTAGTGCGGACCTTTTCCAAGGCGTTCGGGCTCGCGGGGTTGCGGGTAGGATACCTGGCGGCGGACCCGGCGGTGATAAGTGTACTCCTTAAGGTAAAGCAGCCGTTTAACCTTAATGCCTTTTCCCAGCTCGCGGCTGCTGCGGTACTGGATAACCTTCCCCTGTTCGAAGAGCGGATCAAGGTAATCACCGCCGACCGGGAAGAGCTTATACGCGGCATGCGGGACCTTCCGGGGGTGGAGGTATTCCCCTCGCAGGCCAACTTTGTACTGTTTCGTACGCCTTTGCCGGCGGCCGCCGTTTACGAAGGACTTTTAAAACACCGGGTTTTAATACGGAACGTCGAAGGCCCGGGAATCGAACGCTGCCTCCGGGCCAATGTGGGCACCCAGGCTGAGAACCGGGCGTTTCTAAAGGCTCTGGCGGCTGTAGTGGCATAAACCATATGCGGGAGGTTTTGTAAATGGCCGAGCGGAAGGCGAGCGTAACGCGCCAAACCGCGGAAACGGCGGTTAATGTGGCACTGAACATCGACGGGACCGGTCACTGCGACGTGCACACCGGGGTGGGGTTTTTTGAGCATATGCTGGACCTGCTCACCCGTTTCGCTAATTTTGACCTCGAGGTTACGGCCGAGGGAGACCTGAACGTCGACGCCCACCACACCGTGGAGGATGTCGGCATCGCGCTGGGCCAGGCATTCGGCCTGGCGATCGGGACGAAGGAAAGCATACGCCGGTTCGGTAACGCGGTCGTACCGATGGATGAAGCACTGGCCCTGGCGGCTGTTGACATAAGCGGGAGAGGGCATCTGACCGTCAAGGCGGACCTCCCGGCGTCCCGTGTCGGGGAGTTTGACACCGAACTGGTGCCGGAGTTTTTCCGGGCGTTCGCGCTTAACGCCGGGGTGACGATGCACCTCAACGTCATCAGCGGGCGCAACACCCACCACATTATCGAGGCGCTGTTCAAGGCATCCGGGCGGGCGCTCGGTGACGCGGTGACGGTCGACCCGCGGGTTAAAGGAATACCGTCGACTAAGGGAAAGCTTTAACAACGTTCAACGTTCAGCGTTCAGCGTTGAGAATTTAGTATACAGAAGTCAGAATACAGTGATCAGTAGTCTAAAGTCGCGAGTCAAAAGCCTTGATAGCTGTCAGCTTTCAGCGATCAGCTATCGGCGATCAGCTATCAGGTAAAAGCGTCCAACGGTCTTCAACACTGATAGCTGACTGCTAACGGCTGACGGCTATTAACTTCGAACTTCGATCTGACCCGAATGCTTTCAGTATTAACTCGAACGTTGCACGTAGAACGTCGAACGGACCCCAAAGGTCCATCCGTCCGAGCATGAACGTAGAACCTTGAACCGTGAAC
>JAGUUY010000190.1 GCA_020063185.1 Bacillota bacterium | reverse complement strand
GCGCGGAAGGCGAAGACATCCGGCGCGGAGCGTACATGGAGGTACGTGAGCACCGGATGGCGAGCCTGACAAAGCCAGGCGCCGTTTTGCAACGGCCTCATAGGACATTGGACTTTATGAAGCGGGTTAGGGGGGGGTTGATATTGAGCCGGCAAGAAGTCCAGGGACGCGTTCTGGTTGTCGACGATGAACCCAGAATCAGGGAACTGCTAAGAAAATACCTGGTTGCGGAAGGTTTTGCGGTAGGGGAGGCTGCTGACGGCGACGCCGCGCTGGCGGAAATCTCCGGTGACGCGTGGGACCTGATCGTGCTTGACTTAATGCTGCCCGGCAGAGACGGCTGGGACGTTTGCCGCCAGATACGGAAAACCCGTGACACCCCTGTAATCATGCTCACGGCCAGAGGCGACGAAATGGATAAGGTCCTCGGACTTGAGCTCGGGGCCGACGACTACATCGTAAAACCCTTTAGCCCCAGGGAGGTAGTGGCCAGGGTGAAGGCCGTTCTGCGGCGCGTCCATAAAACCCCGGGAGAGGAAAAACAGCTCTCTTTATGCGGGGTGGTAGTGGACCCGGCAGCCCGAGCGGTAACGGTAACGGTGACGGGTAACAATGTCACACTCACTCCTAAAGAGTTCGACCTGTTGTGGGAACTCGCCAAGGCGCCGGGACGGGTCTTCCGGCGCGAAGAGCTGTTAGACCTGATATGGGGCTATGATTTTTACGGGGATTCCCGCACGGTGGACACCCACATAACCCGCCTAAGAGAAAAACTCAGCCGTGCAGGCGCGCCGTCCTTTATCGCGACGGTTTGGGGGGTCGGCTACAAGTTCGAGGAGACTCAAAACGCCTGAACAGGCAAAAACAAGTTCACTGACCAACAGGTGATTGGATGCGCAGCATCGCAGCTAAACTCTGGGTAATGATGGTCGTTCTCATGGTCCTGGTTTTGGGTACGCTGGCGGTAATCCAGACCAAGGCGATCGAGGTCAACTATTATCGCTCCGAAGTCCGGCATATGGTCGGGGAAGCCCAAGAGTTGGCCCATCTGCTTACTTCCGGGGCCGCCCCCGAGGTTATCGCCGCGAAAGTGGCTTATCTGAGCCAGGTTTTTCGGGCGAACATCTTGATTATTGACGCCGCCGGCAGGGTATGCGACCCCTGCGGGATAAGAGGGGACTGGGCGGTCTACCCGGGCATGCTCCTTTCGGGGAGTGACGCGCAGGCGGTGTTAAGCGGGAAAACAATCTCCCGGCAGGGACAGCACCCGCTTTTCGAAGGAGTACGTTTCCTATGGGTGGGAACCCCAGTTATGGAGAACGGGCAAACGACCGGCGGCATCTTCATGTTTGCACCGCTGGAACCCATAAATGCAAGGGTAAGAGGGCTGGCCACGGCGCTCATGGGAGCGCTTCTCGCCGGGGCGGCGCTGGCCGGCGTGCTCAGCTTTTTTACCGCGCGAAAGTTTTCCCGCCGCCTTGTGGCCATGGACGGAGTGGCCAGGGCGATGGCGGACGGGAATTATGCCGCGCGCATACTGCCCAAGGGCGACGACGAGGTGGCGCGGCTCGGGGCATCGCTGAACACGCTGGCCCAGGAGTTGCAGCAGCGGATCGCGGCCGTTGAACAGATGGACCAGGCCAGAAGAGGATTTGTGACCGCCGTTTCCCACGAACTCCGGACACCGCTGAGCATCATACAGGGCTACACGGAGGCCATCCTCGACGGCATGGCGACGGAAGCGGAGAAGGAACAATACCTGAAGGCCATTTACGAAGAGTCGGAAAGGCTCCACCGGCTGACCGACGAACTGCTCGACCTCCGGCGGATGGAAGCCGGGGCGGTCAGCGTCCGGCGGGAAGAAATCCGGCTGGAGGATGTGGCCGCCGGGGCCGCCGCGCGTTTCAACACCAGGGCGGCGGACGCGGGCATTGACTTTCAGGTAAATGCCGCGCCATCACCGCCGGTCGCGGGCGACGCTCACCGGCTGGAGCAGGTGGTCGTTAATCTCCTGGAGAACGCCTTTCGGTTCACTCCGGCCGGGGGAAAGGTTATGCTTGCCGTCCGGCCGGGTACGGCGGGGGTGGAGTTGAGCGTAACCGATTCCGGGGCCGGAATTGCCGCGGCAGACCTGCCCTACATTTGGGACAAGTTTTATCGAACGGACCGCGCGCGCACGCGCTACAGCGGCGGCAGCGGGCTTGGCCTGGCAATCGTGCGGGAGATAGTGGAACTGCACGGCGGGCGGGTGGAGGTCACCAGCGTCCCCGGCGAAGGGAGCGTCTTTACAGTGACGCTGCCGGCGTATGAAGATAAAATACAGAATACAGAAGTCAGAAGTCAGAATTCAGAATGTAGAAGATAGAAGTCGCGAGTCACGAGTCAAAAGCCTTAATAGCTGTCAGCTTTCAGCCGTCAGCGATCAGCCATCGGCTTTCAGTAATAAAGAATACAGAAGTCAGAATCCAGAATTCAGAAAGTTAGAGTTAGAATACAGAAGGTAGAAGGTAGAATATAGAAGGAGAATCGGATCAGGAACCCATGGGAAAAGCTTTGAATTCTTTTTTGTTCCCCGAAATTAATAATTCTACATTCTAAATTCTATATTCTGTATTCTGACCCCAAAGGTCAGTCAGTTTGAGCTTAACTTGAACTTGGAACGGACCTGAATACTATTTCAGTATTAGCTTGAACGTCGCACGTCGGACGCAGAACTTCGAACCGTGAACTGTGAACTACCTTACAGCTCATCGGTAAGACTTGTAGTCCGCCCGTTGCGGTCCTCGATAACCGCGAGTACGATCACCAGGGCGGCAACCCCT
>JAGUUY010000030.1 GCA_020063185.1 Bacillota bacterium | reverse complement strand
GGACGGCGCAGCGGCTTGCCCTGTTTATCGTCGGCGCGCCGCCGGAGCAGGCGGAGCGGCTGGCCGGCGCCATTAAGGAAGCCCGTGAAACGGTGGTTTACTGTTCGGTCTGCGGCAACTTCACGGACGCGGACCCCTGCGCCGTCTGTACCAGCGGCGGCAGGGACCGCGGGACGATCTGCGTCGTCGAGGAACCGCGCGACGTCGAGGCCATCGAGCGGTCGGGAAGTTTCCGGGGGATTTATCACGTGCTGCACGGGTCATTGTCGCCGCTTGACGGTATCGGCCCGGAAAAGCTGCGCATTAAAGAACTGCTTGCGCGGATCGGGCAAGCGGCGGTGGCGGAAGTGGTTCTGGCCACGAGTCCCGATACGGAGGGAGAGGCCACGGCCATTTACCTCCAGCGGCTGCTTCAGCCCCTGGGGGTGAAGATAAGCAGGCTGGCTTACGGCCTGCCCGTAGGCGCGGAAATAGAGTTCGCCGACGAGCAGACCATTGCCCGGGCCATCGAAGGGCGGCGGGAGATC
The DNA here is from genome assembly GCA_020063185.1 of Bacillota bacterium. Taxonomy (GTDB): domain Bacteria; phylum Bacillota; class Desulfotomaculia; order Desulfotomaculales; family Ammonificaceae; genus SURF-55. The sequence continues at coordinate 4,264 of JAGUUY010000030.1, read as the reverse complement.
ACGTAAACACAATCCAGGCATAATTTACCTCCTGGACGGAATAACCTTGGATAGGGTTGTCCCGGTGAGCGAACAGGCATTCGGTGCGGGACCTTTTGCAACCGCCGGCCGGGCGACCATTAAGTCCTGGAACAGGAGGTACGGTAATGGATTGGAAAATGTTGTTGCTGGGGGGAATCGGGCTTCTCGGACTGTATCTGGTGGGCAGCGCCCTCATCACACCGTTCAGGTTCATGATCCGCATCGCCGCCGCGCTGCTTTTGGGCGGGCTGCTGTTGGTCATGGTTAACTGGGCCGGGTCTGTTTTCCACTTTCACATCGCGGTAAACCCAATAACCATGCTTGCCGCAGGGGCTTACCCCGTACCGGGTCTGATCCTGCTTGGGCTGCTCAGGCTTTTTATCGTTTAACCTTGACGCCTTCAGTGTTTTGGAGTACGATGAAATGTAAAACATTTGGTTATTATTAGAATTTTCCGGGTTTTGGCAGGTCCTCACGCGAACCGGGGATGGAATTCGTCCGGGTGAAAAAGAATTAAAAAGGAATCAAAATATAAGGGCAAAAGGTGGCTTTGGTTTGGCTTGATTCTGGCCAAGCCCCTTTCTATTTTGTAAAGCCATCTTCGTCCCGTAGAAGAGAAGATACCACAATTATAGTAAGGAGGGGGCTTATGGGAGAGACGGTTGAAATCCGGTGGCATGGCAGAGGGGGACAAGGAACCGTTACCGCGGCCAAGGTGCTGGCGGATACGTGCCTGGCCGGCGGGAGGCACGTCCAGGCATTTCCGGAGTACGGTCCGGAAAGGGCGGGGGCGCCGCTCAGGGCGTATAACCGGATTAGTTCCCGGGAACTGAGGATGCACTGTCCTGTCCTCAAGCCGCAAGTGGTGACTGTGGTGGACGCGTCGCTGCTGGAGAGTATCGACGTCACCGAGGGGGCTGTCGATGACGCCGTTTTTATCGTCAACACGGCCAAAGAACCGGGGGAGATAAGAGCGAAGCTCAAGGCAAAACCGGGCCAGCGGGTGGTAACCGTGGACGCCACCAGGATCGCGATGGAATCCATCGGGCGTGCTATACCCAACTCGCCCATGCTGGGGGCGGTCTGCAGGGTAACCCAAATCGTCAGCCTTGAACACCTGCTTGAGGACATAGAAAAGAGTTTTGGGAAAAAGTTTGCCCGAAAAATTATAGACGGCAACCTGGCAGCGACCAGGCGGGGGTATGAGGAGGTTAAGGAAGGATGAAACCGGAGGGATGGCGCGACCTTACACCGGGAGCGGTGATCCTCGATGCGGGCAACGCGCGTGAGGTTAAGACCGGCACCTGGAGAACGGTTGATAAACCGGTATTTAAGGAGGAACACTGTTCCAACTGCATGTTATGCTGGCTTTTTTGTCCCGATATGGCCGTAATCGTAAAAGACGGGAAAATGGTCGGTTTTGATTACGAATATTGTAAAGGTTGTGGCATTTGCGCCTTTGAGTGTCCCGGTAAAAAGGGACAGAAGGCGATTTTCATGGAGGAGGAGAAGAAATAATGGCAAGGGTAGCTGCGGTGACCGGAAACGAGGCGGTGGCCGAGGCGTTGCGGCAGATAAACCCCGACGTTTGCGCAGCGTACCCGATCACCCCCCAGACGGAGCTGATGCAGAGATTCTCGAGCTTTGTCGCCAATGGGAAGGTAGATACGGAAATTATTTTGGTCGAGAGCGAGCACAGCGCGATGAGCGCGTGCGTGGGCGCCGCGGCCGCCGGCGGCAGGGTGGCGACCGCAACTTGCGGACCGGGGCTGGCGTTAATGTGGGAGATGCTTTATGTGGCTTCGGGCATGCGCCTCCCCATCGTCATGGCGGTGGTCAACCGCTCGCTTTCGGCGCCGCTTAACATCCACGGCGACCACTCCGACGCGATGGGCGCCCGTGACTCCGGGTGGATCCAGTTATGGTCGGAGAACGCCCAGGAGGCTTACGACAATACCATCCAGGCTTTCAGGATCGCCGAGCACCTGGACATAAGGCTGCCGGTCATGGTATGCATGGACGGGTTTATTATCAGCCATTCCATAGCAAGGATCGATTATCTGGAAGACGACCCCGTCAAGAATTTTGTGGCCGATTATAAGTCCGTGTACCCGCTGCTCGACCTGGATAACCCAAAAAGCTTTGGACCGCTGATCCTTACCGATAAGTACCACGAATACAAGCGCGCCCAGCACGAGGTCATGACCAGGGTAAAGGACGTCGTCCTCACGGTGGCGTCAGACTTCGAAAAAATGAGCGGCCGTAAATATGAACTTTTCGAGACCTACCGGCTTGACGACGCGGAGATCGGGATCGTAATTCTCAATTCCGCCGCCGGGACGGCAAAGGACGTAGTGGACTCGTTCCGGGAGCGCGGGGTAAAGGCGGGCCTTTTGAAACCGCGGCTGTTCAGGCCGTTCCCGTATGAGGAATACGCGCAGGCCCTCCAACGCCTCAAGGCGGTAGCCGTTTTAGACCGTTCCGATTCTTTCGGCGGCTACGGTCCGGTGTTTATGGAAATCTGCTCGGCCCTTTACCCGCTGGCGCAAAGGCCGGCGGCCGTCAATAAGATATACGGGCTGGGCGGCCGTGACTTCCTGCCGCAGCACGCGGCGGAAGTGTTCGCCGAACTTGAGGAAATAGCCCGCACGGGCCGGGTGAAAACAACCAAAGAGTACATAGGAGTGAAAGAATAAGATGGCTGTGCAAATAAACCTGAAGGAACTTTCCAAAAAAGAGTTGATGCTTTCCCCGGGGCACCGTCTTTGTGCGGGCTGCACGGCGCCGATTATCGCCAAAATGGTCCTGCTCGCGGCGGCCGATTACCCGGTGGTGGCCAATTCGCCCACCGGTTGTCTGGAGGTTTCAACCTGCATTTCGGATTACACCGCCTGGAAGGTTCCCTGGATTCATACCGCGTTTGAAAACGCCGGGGCTACGCTTTCGGGTGTGGAAACCATGTACCGCGCCTGGAAGAGGAAAGGCAAGATTGATAAAGAGGTAAAGTTTATCGCCATCGGCGGCGACGGCGGCACCTACGACATCGGCCTGCAGAGCCTGTCCGGGGCGATGGAGCGGGGACACGACCTGCTTTACGTCTGTTACGACAACGGCGCCTACATGAACACGGGGATTCAGCGGTCGAGCGCCACGCCGCTCGGGGCGGATACCACAACGAGCCCGGCCGGGACCGCCGTTCCGGGCAAGGTGCAAAGAAGAAAAGACCTGACCAGAATTATGGCTGCGCATAATATCCCTTACGCGGCGCAGGCGGCGCCGAGCCATTGGCAGGACTTTCTGAAAAAAGTGAAAAAGGCCCTTGAAATCAAGGGACCGAAATTCATCAACGTTATTTCCCCGTGCAACAGGGGTTGGCGCTCACGTCTGGACGACGCGATACAGCTCAGCAGACTGGCGGTTCAGACCTGCTACTGGCCTCTGTACGAGGTAGCCGAAGGCGCTACCAAGGTTACTTACAAGCCCAGGGAGAAGAAGCCGATCGAGGAGTTTCTCAAGGTCCAGGGGCGGTTTAAACACCTTTTCACCCCCGAAAATGAATGGATAATCAAGAAGTTTCAGCAAGACATCGATCAGGAATGGGAAAGGCTGCTGCAAGAGGAGTCCCAGAGTTCTTAATGCGACAGACGCGCCGCCCGCTCATAGAGGCGCTAAAACGTCACGCGGGCAAGAGGCTGACGCCTTTCCACACGCCGGGCCATTCGCAGGGGAAAGCGGCTCCACCGGCACTGCGCCAATGGTGGGGCCGCACGGTTTTTGAGGCGGACCTTACCGAGGTTCCGGGGCTGGATGACCTCCACGCGCCCGCCGGAGCAATCAAGGAGGCGCAGGACCTGGCGGCGGACCTGGCCGGCGCCGGGCGGACCTTTTTTCTGGTGAACGGCAGTACGGCCGGCATACAGGCCATGTTCCTGGCGTGCGCCGGGCCGGGAGATAAGGTCATCCTGCCCCGCACAGTGCACCGCGCGGCGGTGGCGGGGCTGATCCTGAGCGGCGCCGACGCCGTGTTCTTGCCGGTGCGACGGCTGGACGATTTCGACATCCCGCTGCCGCCCCCGGCAGCGGTTTACAGTGAATCTCTGGCGCGCAACCCCGGGGCGAGGGCGTTGTTCGCGGTCTATCCCGACTATTACGGGGTGGCCGTGGACCTGGCGGCGGTGGCCGATGTCGCGCGTGAGCACTGCCTGCCGCTCCTTGCCGACGCCGCCCACGGCGTCCTTTTCGG
>JAGUUY010000074.1 GCA_020063185.1 Bacillota bacterium | reverse complement strand
GCATTTCGACCACAGCCTTACCCAATTCGGTCGGGTGGAGGTTCTTGTTACGCCGGTTAACGTAGCCCCTTTTTATTATGGTTTCGATAATCGGCGCGTAGGTACTCGGGCGGCCGATCCCGTTCTCTTCCAGCGCCCGTACCAATGAAGCTTCCGTATAACGCGGCGGTGGCTGGGTAAAGTGCTGTTTGGGCAAGAACTCGAGCAGATTGAGCCGGTCCCTTTCCAGCATTTCGGGCAACCCGTTACCCGCATCTTCTTCGTCCTCGATTTTATCGCCGGTAAGCCGGAGAAAGCCTGGAAAGCGAAGCACTACACCGGTGGCGCGAAAAAGATATTCCCCCGCCGCAATGTCCACATGCGTAAGGTCCAGTACAGCGGGGGCCATCTGACTGGCTACAAACCGCTGCCAGATGAGATTGTATAATTTTAGCTGCTCCGGTGTGAGGTATTTTTGCACGGAATCCGGGGTACGCTTCACCGCGGTGGGCCTTATGGCCTCGTGCGCGTCTTGGGTGCGGGTGTTCTTACCGCCGGGCTTCTGCTCTCTACCGCCGCCCACGTATACCTGCCCAAAAGCGGCCGCGATGTACTCCCGGGCGTCTCTCTTCGCCACATCGGCTACGCGCACCGAGTCCGTCCGGATATAAGTGACCAACCCGGCCGGCCCCTCTTTACCAAGGTCAACACCCTCATACAACTGCTGCGCAATCACCATGGTCCGCTGCGTGGTAAACCCGAGGCGGCGGTGCGCCTCTTGCTGGAGGGTGCTTGTCGTAAAGGGCAGGGGCGGTCTTTTGGCTTTCTCCTGGCGGGCTATTTGGACTACCGTAAAAGTTTCCTTTTCAAGTCCCTTAAGCGCCGCGTCAACGCTTTCCCTGGACGGCAGCGCCGCCTTCTCATCCCGGTGCTTGACCAGGCGCGCTTCGAAAGGGGCCGTTCCTTCTTTCTCCAAACGGGCGCCCAGTGTCCAGTACTCTTCCGATTTGAATGCGCCGATTTCATTTTCCCGGTCGGTGATCAGCCGCACCGCAACCGACTGCACCCTGCCGGCGGATAACCCGCGTTTTACCTTTCGCCAGAGGAGCGGGCTGAGGTTATAACCCACCAGCCTGTCAAGCGCCCGCCGTGCCTGTTGGGCATTCACGCGGTTGACATCGATCGGACGGGGAGTTTTTATGGCCGTGGTTACCGCCGTCTTTGTGATTTCGTTGAACTCCACCCTGCACGGTGAGCCAAGCGGGATGTTTAACAGTTCACATATATGCCAGGCGATGGCCTCGCCTTCCCGGTCCGGGTCCGACGCCAGCAGCACCGCGTCGCTTTTGACCACCGCCGCCTTCAAGTCCTTGATCGCTTCCCCCTTGCCCCGAATGGTAATGTACTTCAGCGCAAAACCCCCCGTTACATCCACCCCGAGTTCGCTCTTAGGTAGATCACGAACGTGCCCCATCGACGCTTTTACCGTATACTGCCTGCCCAGGAACTTTGAGAGCGTACGGGCCTTGGCCGGTGATTCCACCACTACCAATGTCTTCATGCTTCGGACTTCACTCCAGACTCTGCTATATTCGTTATTGGTGGTTGTATTCCAACCTATATAAAAAGATTGCCGCGCACTCCCGGTTCTATTACTTATTTTGTTAAACTAAACACTTTTCCGTAATCGTGTACAGCCCGCCGGGCATGGCACGAATAAGTCCTTTTAGCTCCAGATAGACCAGCCCTGCCAAAACATCCCGCGCCGGAATACGGGTGCGCTGAATTAAGGCTTCCTGCGTCAACGACTCCGTACCCAACAGTTGGATGAGTTCGTTTTCAACCGGGCTCAGCGCGGCGGCCCCCCGGTTATCGTTCGGAAAGAGGGTATCAATACCAATACCTTCGAGCACGTCAGCAAGACCGGTCACCGGTCGGGCGCCCTGCCTAAGCAGGTGGTTGGGCCCCCGGCTGACCAGGCTGGTGATGTTTCCCGGTACGGCCATTACCTCGCGACCTTGTTCGAGCGCCATTTCGGCGGTAATAAGCGCGCCGCTGCGTTCCCTGGCTTCGACCACAACAACCGCCCGTGAAAGTCCCGCAATAACCCGGTTCCTGACTGGAAAATGCCAGGGCTGGCAGGGCATGCCCGGCGGGAACTCAGTTACAAGTGCACCGTTGGCGGCGATTTCTTCCGTAAGCCGGAAGTTTTCCCTGGGGTAGCAGACGTCAAGACCGGTACCCAAAACGGCAACGGTCCGTCCACCTCCCGCCAGCGCGCCGCGGTGCGCGGCTGTATCCACTCCCCGCGCAAGCCCGCTTACAACCGTAACTCTGACTTGTCCCAGTTCCCTACCCAGATTTTCGGCCACGGACCTACCGTAACTTGAACACCGCCTCGTACCCACCACCGCCACCATTATTTCTTCCGGCGCCAGTTTCCCGCGATAAAAGAGGGCCGCGGGTGGATCAAAGATTTCACGAAGCAAAGCGGGATACTCAGGGTCGACTAAGGTAACGAAATTAATATCGGCCTGTTTTAATTTACTCGATTCCAGGCCGATGTCAAGTGCGGCACGCCGTTTAAATACCTCTTCCGCCAGCGGCTTGCCGAGAACCGGCGCCATTTCGCCAAGCCCGGCGTAAAAAGCCGTACTTACGGAACCAAAAACCGAAACGATGTCCCGCAGCCGCCTGGACTGGCCCGGCAATAAAAGCTGCCAAGCGAGGTAGTAATCCCGCTCGCGTTCCGTCTTTAACTCCCCCCTATAACCATAAGCTGGACTGCCAACGCCAAGCGACCCGCTCCTAAATTCTACCTTTCGAAGTCGATACCGTTTCTCCTTCCTTCTCACGGCAAAAGAATTTGCTCACTCGGCTTAAACTTAACAGAATTTACTTGTTTAAGTAAATATGCTTTAAAAAGGGGGGTATAAACACGTGTCAAATAACCAACGGCGTCAAAGTTCAACAATCGGGAATTACCGAAAAAAACCCCATGTCCTCACGTAGTAATGCAGGCCACAAAATGAAGAACGGGGGCACGCGGCCCCCGTTCCATCCCCCCGGCCTACTTATCTGTGATAGGCGAAAGTCAGGTTGCCGATCACGCAAGCTATGGGTAAAGAAAGGATGTAACGGTTTTTAGCCGAAGGATCATAAAAGTACAGGGCTCCGCCCGTCGGATCTTTACCCGCAAGCGCCTCCTCCGCCGCGCGCATGCATAGAGAGGTGGCGGGCTTGTTAATCCAACCGTTTTCCACGGGGTCGAACTGATATAGCCCGTTCACCACCTGGTAAATGACACCCGGTATATTATTGGGAAACAGAGGGCTGTGCACGCGGTTCCACACCACCGCACCCACCGCCACCTGCGCGTTGTAGGGCTCGCCGCCGGCCTCCGCCGTAATTAAACGCGCGAGGAGGTCAAAGTCGGCATGGCTTATATCGCCGCGTGATACCGGCGGCGGTGTGGGGGCCGGCTTCGGGGTTGAAGAAGACGGAGGTATTCGGAGTACCTGGCCTGGATAAACGGTGGTGCCGGCTAAACCATTGTAGGACTGGAGTTGCGAGGCACTCACCCCAAAACGCTGTCCGATCAAAAACAGCGTATCGCCGGGGGCGACCGTATAGGTCGTCCCGCCCCCGGAAGCCGGGGGTATCCGAAGTACCTGTCCGGGGTAAACGGTGCTGCCGGTTAAACCGTTGTAGGACTGGAGTTGCGAGGCGCTCACCCCGAAACGCTGTCCGATTAGAAACAACGTATCGCCGGGGGCGACGGTGTAAGTTGCGCCGGAAGCGCCCTCAGGGACTTGAATAACCTGGCCGGGGTAGACTGTGGTACTCGTTAGGCCGTTCGTCTGTTGCAACGCGCTAACAGTCGTGCCAAATCTTTGGCTGATGAGATAAAGTGTGTCTCCGGGAACGACGGTGTAGGGAGCGGCCCAAGCTGGTGAAATCGGTAGTAAAACCAGTGCAAGAATAAGCATCAACCTGTACAACATATTATATAACCCTCCCTGAGCCTTTAAAGGTTGTGTAGGGATTTGGGTTGTAAAAACCCTGCCGGCCTGCCTGTTACTTCACCTCCCCGAGGAAGCGCCGGATTCCTCCAGATTAAATGTCTTACAATTTACCCGACCGATAGACGGCGGAAATTCAACCATTCTTTAAAAAAGCAGCCCTATTCTCAGCCGTAAATGTTCGCCCGGGATTGGACAACCGCACCGTTGTAATAAAAACTTAGGATCGTGGCAAAGTCGTTTCCCTGATCCGCCATCGTCCGGGCGCCCCACTGGGACATGCCCAGGCAGT
>JAGUUY010000001.1 GCA_020063185.1 Bacillota bacterium | reverse complement strand
CCTCTACCGTGAGGTGGCGGCAACCTGGGTGGTACCGCGGAGGTTAGCCTCTCGTCCCGGGTCAAGCACTCTGTGCGGACCGGGCGGGAGGCTTAGTTTTAATTTGGGAGGAGAAGCTTCATGGGACTTACTATTTATATGGACGGAGAATTCGTACCAGAGGAAAATGCCGCGGTTTCGGTCTTTGATCACGGACTGCTATACGGTGACGGTGTTTTTGAGGGGATCAGGGCGTACCATGGCCGGGTATTTAAACTGGAGGAGCATTTGGACAGGCTGTACGATTCAGCCAAATACATTTTGCTTGAAATTCCGGTCGCTAAAGAGGAAATGGCGAAAGTCGTCATCGAGACTTGCCGCCGCAACGTCATCCGCGACGGCTACATCAGGCTGGTGGTGACCCGGGGCAAGGGGGACCTCGGGCTGGACCCCAAGAAGTGCCCCAAACCGACGGTTTTTTGCATCGCGGCCACCATTCAGTTATACCCCCCGGAATTCTACGAAAAGGGGCTGGATGTTATTACGGTCCCGACGCGTCGAAGCATGCCCGAGGCCCTTAACGCCCGGGTGAAGTCTTTGAACTACTTAAATAATATCCTGGGTAGAATCGAGGCGGGGCTTAACGGGGTCCAGGAGGCCATCATGCTCACCAGTGACGGTTACGTTGCCGAGGCGACAGGGGATAATATCTTCATTATTAAAGACGGCACGCTGGTAACCCCCCCTCCGCACCTGGGAATCCTCGAAGGTATCACCCGGAACACGGTTATGGAACTGGCGTCGGCAATGGGTACCCGGGTGTATGAAAAAGTCTTCACCCGGTACGACGTTTTCACGGCCGACGAGTGTTTCTTAACAGGCACGGCCGCCGAGCTCATTCCGGTGGTCAAGGTAGACGGCCGGCCCATCGGCAACGGCCGCCCCGGGGCGATGACCTGGGAGTTGATCCGCGCTTTTCGGGAGTTAACGAAAACGGACGGACCGGAGATCTTTTGAGTCACGAGTCGCGAGTCGCGAGTCACGAGTCACAAGTAAGCTATCAGCATTCAGCCGTCAGCTATCAGCTTTGGGTTCTGACTTCTGAATTCTATCTTTAAACTTAGAACTTCGAACTGTGAACTGTGAACTGTTAACCGTGAACGTCGCACGTCGCACGTTGAACGCCTAAGGGGGTATTGCAGTTGCTGAGCGATAGGGTGAAGAAAGGGTTGGAAAAGGCGCCGCACCGTTCTCTTTTCAGGGCGCTCGGCTTCACGGACGCTGAACTTGAACGCCCGTTGATCGGCGTGGTCAACTCTTTCAACGAAATAATTCCGGGTCATATCCACCTGAGGGATATTTCCGATGCGGTAAAGGCCGGTGTGCGCATGGCCGGCGGTGTGCCGGTCGAGTTTCCCACCATCGGGATCTGCGACGGGATCGCCATGAACCACCGCGGTATGAAATACTCCCTGGCTTCCCGGGAACTGATCGCCGACAGCGTGGAAGTAATGGCCGAAGCCCACGCGTTCGACGGCCTGGTCCTGGTAACCGCGTGCGATAAAATCGTCCCCGGGATGATGATGGCCGCGGCGAGACTTAACGTGCCGGCGATAATGATCAGCGGCGGTCCGATGCTTGCGGGGCGCTTTCAAGGGCGCAACGTTTCGCTGAACAGTGTTTTTGTAGGTGTCGGGCAGGTGAAGGCCGGCGCCATGACCCCGGAAGAACTGGTTGAGCTCGAAGCGGTTGCCTGTCCCGGGTGCGGGTCGTGCGCCGGGATGTTCACCGCCAATTCCATGAATTGCCTGAGTGAAGCTCTCGGCATTGCGCTGCCCGGCAACGGGACCATCCCGGCGGTAAGCGCTGCGCGCCGGCGGCTTGCCAAGCTATCGGGAATGAGGGCGGTGGAAATGGTCAAAGAACAGCTCACACCGTCCCGTATCCTGACCGTCGCGGCGGTCAGAAACGCCCTGACCATGGATATGGCGCTCGGCTGCTCCACCAATACCATCCTTCACCTCACGGCGATCGCCGCGGAGGCGGGAATCGATTTGGACCTCCGGGAGGTTAATGGAATCAGCGCCGGAACACCCAACCTGTGCCGGTTGGACCCGGCAGGGCCTTTCCACCTTCAGGACCTGGACGAAGCCGGCGGCATTCCCGCGGTACTGAACGTTTTGCATGAGGCCGGGTTAATAGACGGTGAGGCGCTGACGGTCACCGGACGTACCGTGAAAGAAAACATCGGCGGGCGGGTTGTGCGCCGCCCCGAAGTGATAAAGTCAATAGAAGAAGCCCATAGCCCTACCGGGGGACTGGCGGTCCTTTTCGGCAACCTGGCGCCGGAAGGCGCGGTGGTGAAGCAGGCGGCGGTCGCGCCGGAAATGCTTGCCCACCGCGGTCCCGCGCGGGTATTTGAGAGCGAAGAGGAAGCGGTTGCGGCGATTATGAACGGCGCTTTCGAGCGGGGCGACGTGCTGGTGATACGCTACGAAGGCCCGCGCGGCGGTCCCGGGATGCAGGAGATGCTCACCGCGACCGCCACCCTCGCCGGGCTCGGCCGGGACAGGGACGTGGCGCTCCT
>JAGUUY010000094.1 GCA_020063185.1 Bacillota bacterium | reverse complement strand
TCTGAGGAAGCCGAAGCCGATTTGGTGGTTCCCGAAGGCGTGGAGATAGACGATCCTGTTCGGATGTACCTTAAAGAAATCGGGCGAATCCCACTCCTGTCGCCGGAAGAAGAAGTAGAACTTGCAAAACAGATGGAACTCGGCGACCTGGGCGCCAAGCGGCGGTTGGTCGAAGCAAATTTAAGACTGGTAGTGAGCATAGCGAAGCGGTACGTAGGCCGCGGCATGCTTTTTCTTGACCTGATTCAGGAGGGTAACCTCGGTCTCATAAAAGCGGTGGAAAAGTTCGACTACCGCAAGGGTTATAAATTCAGTACTTATGCCACCTGGTGGATCCGCCAGGCGATTACACGGGCGATTGCCGATCAGGCACGGACCATTCGCATTCCCGTGCATATGGTGGAAACGATAAATAAGCTCATCCGGGTTTCCCGGCAACTTCTTCAGGAGTTGGGCCGCGACCCCACGCCCGACGAAATTGCGAAAGAGATGGACATTACCGAGGAAAAAGTCCGGGAGATTATGAAAATCGCTCAGGAACCGGTAAGCCTGGAAACACCCATCGGGGAGGAAGAAGACTCCCATCTGGGTGACTTCATCGAAGACCATGACGCGCAGGCGCCTGCCGAGGAGGCCTCCTTTACCCTGTTGCGCGAACAGTTGAACGAAGTGCTGCAAACGCTTACGGAAAGAGAACAACGCGTGCTCCGCCTCCGCTTCGGGTTGGACGACGGGCGCGCGCGGACACTTGAAGAAGTAGGTCAGAAATTCGGCGTCACGAGGGAGCGGATACGGCAGATTGAAGCAAAAACGCTGCGAAAGCTCCGACATCCAAGCCGATCAAAAAAACTGAAGGACTATTTGGAGTAAACGGGTCCGGCGTCTGGTTGACGACCGGACTCAATTTTTAGTATAATTTTTATCGGGCCCATAGCTCAGCGGTCAGAGCTGCCGGCTCATAACCGGTCGGTCCCAGGTTCGAATCCTGGTGGGCCCACCATAATAGACGTCGGACGTCAGAGGTCGGACGTCGGATTATTCAAGAGGCTTTTGTGACGTCTCCGACGACTGACGACCGAAGACAGACGACTAATATGGGCGATTAGCTCAGGGGGAGAGCACTTGCCTTACAAGCAAGGGGTCGTAGGTTCAAATCCTACATCGCCCACCAGTAATACCAAGGGGTTCAGGGTTCGGGGGGTGACAGGAAAAAGCGATTTTACCCTTACCTTACCCTTACCGAAAACAAAACCCGGTTTTTAACCGGGTTGTCTTTTTCTCTGTGAGAGGATGTCGTTGATCTTTGCCGACGCCCTCTTTTTTAGTTTCTCGCTGACTTTGGTGTAGATGTCGGCGGTCGTGCTCAGCTTGGCGTGGCGGAGGATCTCCTGAACCGTTTTCATCTCCTCCCCCGCCTCCAGGAGCAAGGTAGCGAAGGTATGACGCAAGGTATGGAAACTTACATCCGGCACACCGGCTTTTTGGAGCAGCCGCTTGTAGCGCCGGAAAAAGTTTTTAGGGTCAAGTTGCCTGCCGTCCTCCGTACAAAAGACAAGATCGTTACTATGGTATCGTGTACCGAAGAACAGCCGCTCCTCGTTCTGTCTCTTCCTGTGCGCTCTTAACTCCTTTAAGGCAGTCTCCGGCATCGGGACGCTGGCCTTACTCTTATCCGTCTTTGGCTCCTGGTATTCCAGCTTTGTCTTTGCCGGGCCGCTGTCGCTCGTTACCCGCGAAACCGTCCGGTTCACAAAGACTTTTCCGTTCTCAAGGTCCACGTCCTGCCAGCGCAGCGCCAGCAGTTCTCCACGCCTCAGGCCTGTTGCCAGGTCAAGGAAATAGGCGGCATACAGCCGGTCCGTTTCCGCCGCTTCCAGGAACCGGTATACCTCCTCCACCGATAGCGGGGTTGCTTCCTTGTACTTCAGTGGGGGTAGTTCCGTTGCCCCGTTCGGGTTCCGGTAGATTAGCTGCTCTTTTACCGCTTGGTCTAAAGCGGCGCCGATTATCAAGGAAAGCCTGCGGATTAAGCTGGAGGATTTCCCTTCTTCCTTTTTCCGGTTGTAAAGTTCTTGCAAATCGGAGGCTCGAAGTTTCAGCAAAGGGATGTGGCCGATGGCGGGCTTAATATGCACCCTGACCATCGTCTCGTAGTTGTCGTAAGTTGTCCGCCTCCTGGCCGGTTTTTTGTAAGTATTGAGCCACCGGTCTAACCACTCTCCCAGCGTTATCTTGTTGGGTTCCACAAAAACACCGGTCGCTCGTTCGTGGACGGCCTTTGCTAACCAGTCCCGGGCCTCCTCACGGGTCTTGAAGTATTTACTGATCTGCTTCTGGGTGCCGGTCTCCGGGTCAACCCCAATGGTCAGCCGGGCCTCCCGGGTCCCGTCCTTCCGCTTCCGGATACTGCCCTCACCCTGACCACGCTTTCTTTCCCTGCGCGTACTGTCTTCACCCTGCCCGCGTTTCTTCGCCATCGTTATCCCTCCTTAATCATTTTAATCGCTTCGGCTATCGCCGCTTTTATCCTGTCGTCTTTGAACCACTCCGCCAGCCTGGCCAGTGCCCGAACCGCCTTTCCCGCTTCGTCCTGTGGGGGCTTGCCCGGTGGCCGCTTTCGCCGCAGGTCTTTTACCAGCCGGGCATACTCCGCGTCG
>JAGUUY010000061.1 GCA_020063185.1 Bacillota bacterium | reverse complement strand
CCGGTGTCCAGGGTGGTACGGGGCGGTGCGGGCGCCGCGCTGATGCTGCGCCCGGAACTGGGGGCGGCGATTGTCGACGCCGTAAAGAGGCGTGTTGACATTCCCGTGGCGGTAAAGTTGCGGCGCGGCTGGGATGAAAACTCCCCCAACGCTCTGGCGGCTTCCCGAGCCGTAGCTGCCGCGGGGGCTGATGCGATCACTGTCCACGGACGCTACCGGAGCCAGTTTTTCTCCGGACGCGCGGACTGGGGGATTATCGCCGCGGTTAAACGGGCGGTGGGTGTACCGGTCATCGGCAACGGCGATGTCCGGCAGCCGCCCGATGCGGCCAGGATGTTCAAAGAGACCGGGTGTGACGCCGTGATGATCGGGCGTGCGGCCAGGGGTAATCCCTGGATATTTAAGGCGTGCCGCACTTACCTGGATACCAGTCGGGAACCGGAGCCGCCCTCGCCCGGCGAACGCGTGTCCGCGGCCGTCAGGCACTGTGAACTGCTGGCAGCTATTCAAGGAAAGAGCGCCCTTTTCCGCATGCGAAGGCAGGCCGACTGGTACACAAGGGGGCTGAAAGGAGCGGCCAGGCTGCGTGAATCGCTTTACCGGGCCGGCAGTTTTCAGGAGATCAAGGAGCTTATGACGGCTTTTTAGCTTGCTGTTAAGGGGAACCCTTGTTAATATGGTTGAGGAATGCTACGAAGTTTTTGGGGGTACGATGGAAAAATTCGCCTTTGTGTTTCACCCGCTTGACGTTTCCTATGTGGCGATGAAATACCCTTTTACGCGTTTTCTGCCGCCGAAGGTGGTAGAAGCGGCGCTAAAATTCATGTCCCCAAAGAAGATGTCGCACATCACCGGCGTCCGTTCCGCTTACGCGGAGGCCGAAGGGTGGTTCGTTTCCTGCCCGTTGACGGCCCGTCAGATTCTAAGTCTACCGGAGGAGTACGTTCTGAACATGGTAGTACGGGCGGGGCGGGTTGCGGAACAATTGGGGGCCCGGATTATCGGTCTAGGCGCCTTCACCAAGGTGGTCGGCGACGCGGGGCTTAGCGTCGCGAAAGCGTTGAACATTCCCGTCACTACAGGCAACAGTTACACGGTGGCCACGGCCGTGGAAGGGACTAAGGAGGCGGCCCGTATGATGGGGTACGACCTCGCGGAAACGTCGGTGGCCGTTGTGGGGGCCACGGGGGCGATCGGCCGGGTCTGCGCAGAGCTTTTGAGCCGAGAAACACGCAACGTGACGCTCGTGGGGCGGGACACGCCGAAACTTGAACTCCTAGCCGACCGGATTCTATACAAGACCGGGCTTGCGGCGCGGATTTCAACAGATTTAAAGAAAACTCTTATCGCGGCGGATATTATTATTACCGTAACCAGTGCGGTAGACACCGTTATCGAACCGGAGCACTTAAAACCCGGCGCTGTGGTTTGTGATGTCGCGCGTCCCCGGGACGTTTCGCGTCGGGTGGCGGAAGAACGCCCGGACGTTCTGGTGATTGAAGGGGGAGTGGTCGCGGTACCGGGCGACGTGGATTTTGGCTTTAACTTCGGGTTTCCACCTAAAACAGCATACGCCTGCATGGCGGAAACCATGATACTGGCCCTGGAGCGGCGGTATGAGTCATTCACGTTGGGCCGTGAGCTTACGGTCGAGCGCGTAGAGGAGATCGCCGGTCTGGCCGCCAAGCACGGTTTTAAACTTGACGGTTTTCGAAGTTTTGAAAGGGCGCTCGACGAGGACGATATCACTAAGGTCAAAGAGGCCGCGCGGAAAGTGTAGCCGGAGGCTTAGAATTGCGCGGGCGAACGGGCTTTGTCGCGCAATACTGCGTTTAGCGCATCATTGCCCTGGCGGCGCGGTGCGAGGGGGTGTGATGACTCGGCGTTGTTGGCGGGCTTGATAACTTAGAGGAAAGATCCGCCTGCGGAAAAAAGCCGGTCTTGACAAAAGTAACTGGTGATTTTTATATGATGCCCAAGGATGAAGGAAGCACTGTGCTGTTTCGGGCGGACGCAGTGCTCAAGTTATTTTTACGCTGAGTATGTTTTTTCTGAATAATAACCGCCGATATACATATATGGATGTATTGTACCGGGTGAGAGAGAATAACGGATTTAAGGAGAAGGATTTCATGAGGGAAAAGGAAGTCATCCTTACGACGGAAGGATTAAAAAAACTCGAAGAGGAACTCGAAATCCTTAAATCTATCCGGCGTCGCGAGGTGGCCGAGCGCATAAAACAGGCCGTGGAGTTCGGGGATATCACCGAGAACTCCGAATACGAGGACGCCAAGAATGAGCAGGCCTTTTTAGAGGGACAGATCCTTACCTTGGAAAAGATGCTCCGTAACGCCAGGGTGATCGACGCCGCCGAAGTCGCGACCGATGAGGTGAGTATCGGGTCCACGATGAGGCTTAAGGACCTTGCCGACGGGACGGAATACGAATATACGATTGTCGGTTCCGCCGAGGCCGATCCCAGCGCAAGGAAAATTTCCAACGAATCACCGG
>JAGUUY010000211.1 GCA_020063185.1 Bacillota bacterium | reverse complement strand
CATCGGCCTGGCGCCGCTGCGCCCCGTGCTGTACCGGGTTTTCAGGCGGCGGCGTGATTACGGCAGGGTGGCGTTGCTCTACGGCGCCCGGAACCCTGAAGAAATCCTCTACCGCCGGGAGCTCGACCGGTGGGGAAGGCGGTCCGACGTCGACGTGCACGTCACCGTAGACCGCGCCGAGGCGGGGTGGGGGGGGAACGTGGGCGTTGTAACCACGCTTATTTCTAAAGTGGAGTTCGATGCGGCGTCCACGGTGGTTATGGTCTGCGGGCCGGAAATAATGATGCGGTTTACTGTGCTTGGGTTCCAGAACCGCGGGGTACCCAGCGACAAAATATATATTTCCATGGAGAGAAACATGCAGTGCGGCTTAGGTTACTGCGGTCACTGCCAGTTGGGTCCTTATTTCGTATGTAAGGACGGTCCTGTTTTTCGGTTCGATGTGATTGGAAGGTTTTTCGGCAGGCGGGAGATCTGAAAATGGAGCAGAAACGTAAGCCGAAACTGGCCGTTTGGAAATTCACTTCGTGCTCGGGCTGCCAGTTGGCGCTGCTTAACCTGGAGGACGAGTTGCTGCAGGTCGCCGGCGCGGTGGATATCGCTTACTTTCCCGAAGCCTCGCGCGCTGTGATCAGGGGTCCGTATGACGTATCTCTGGTGGAGGGCTCAATCACCACGCCGCACGACGCCGAGCGCATCAAGGAAGTGCGCCGCCGGTCGAAGTTTCTCGTGGCGGTCGGCGCCTGCGCGACCGCCGGCGGCATCCAGGCGCTGCGAAACTTCAAAGACATCAACGAGTTTATTTCGGCCGTGTACGCCTCGCCGGAATACATCGAAACGCTCGCGAAGTCGATGCCGATCGCCGACCATATCCCGGTGGACTTTGAACTGCGCGGGTGTCCCATCAACAAAAAACAGCTTCTCGAAGTCCTGACCGCCTTTCTGCATGGGCGCAGGCCGAACACACCGCCCCACAGCGTGTGTGTCGAATGCAAGCAGGTAGGGAATCCTTGCGTGATGGTCGCGCAGGGCATACCCTGCCTCGGGCCGGTTACCCACGCCGGCTGCGGCGCGCTCTGCCCGGCATACAACCGCGGTTGCTACGGGTGTTTCGGCCCTATGGAGACACCCAATCCGGACGCGCTCAGCGAGCAATGGGGCCGTCTCGGGGCGGGGAATGATGAAATCGTAAGGGCGTACCGGGGGTTCAACGCCGGCGCGGAAGCCTTCCGCAGAGAGAGTGAAGCGCGTGAAAAGCAAGACTTTCAAAGTTGATTACCTTGCCCGTGTGGAGGGCGAAGGCGGGCTTTACATAAAAGTTAAGGACGGCCGGGTCGCGGAAGTCAAACTAAGGATTTTCGAGCCGCCGCGATTTTTTGAGGCGCTGCTCCGCGGCCGTCATTTTAACGAGGCCCCGGACATTACGGCGCGGATTTGCGGCATCTGCCCGGTCGCCTACCAGATGTGCGCCGTTCACGCGCTGGAGTCCGCGTTCGGCGTGAGCGTCGGCGGGCAGCTTCGCGCGCTCCGCAGGCTCATTTACCTCGGTGAGTGGATCGAAAGCCACGCGCTGCACGTCTACCTGCTCCACGCGCCGGATTTTCTTGGTTACGAGGATGCGGTCCGGATGGCCGGGGACCATCCGGATGTCGCGGAGCGGGGCCTGAAGCTCAAAAAGACAGGCAACGAAGTGGTTGCGGCCGTGGGCGGCCGGGAAATTCACCCGATAAACGTGCGCGTGGGCGGGTTCTACAAAGTGCCCGAAAAGCGGCAACTAACACCGCTGATCGGGCGGCTGGAATGGGCGAGAGAGGCCGCGGTGGACACCGTTCGTTGGGCCGCGGCGCTGTCTTTTCCGGACTTCGAACGGGACTACACGTTCGTCGCTCTCCGCCACCCCGAAGAGTACCCGCTCAATGAAGGGCGAATTGTGTCCAACAAGGGACTGGACATTGCAAGTGAACAATACGACGCCCATTTTGAGGAAAAACAGGTTGAGCATTCGCATGCCCTTCAATCGGTGATACAAGGAGGCGGTGAGTACTGTGTCGGACCGATCGCCCGGTACAACCTCAACTTCGACCGGCTTTCACCCCCGGCGCAGGAAGCGGCGCGCGCCGCCGGCCTGGGTAACGTGTGCCGCAATCCTTTTCAGGGCATTATCGTCCGCAGTGTGGAATTGGTTCACGCTTGTGACGAGGCGATCGGTATTATAAATAATTACGAACCTCCGAAAGAGCCCTTCGTGGAGGTGCGCCCGCGGCCGGCCACGGGTTATGCGTGCACCGAGGCGCCGCGGGGTATCCTTTACCACCGTTACGGGAGTGACGGCAACGGCATAATTACGGACGCGAAAATCGTGCCGCCGACCGCGCAGAACCAGAAGGCCGTGGAAAGCGACCTCCGAGAGTTTGTTGCAGCTTTCTTGGACCTTCCGGAAGACAAGCTGCTGTGGCGGTGTGAGCAAGCGGTGCGCAATTACGATCCGTGCATTTCTTGCGCCACCCATTTGATTAAGCCGCTGATCGTGAGGGAATAAAGTTGGCTCAAGCGGACGGGAAAAAAATGCGGGTAAAGAAAAAAGTCGTGGTCATCGGCGTGGGTAACGAGTACCGCAGTGATGACGCGGTGGGGCTGGTGGCGGCGCGGCGTATTGCCGAAAAAGGACTGGAGGACGTCGAAGTGGTTTACGAGACCGGGGACGGGGCGGCGCTGATGGAACTATGGCAAGACGCCGGGACGGTCATTCTGCTTGATATCGTCCAGACCAATGCCGCACCGGGGTCCATACATCGTTTTGAGGCGGGTGTAAGGTCCGCTCCACCGGCGGATTATTTTCATTACTCCACCCATCTCTTCGGTGTCGCTGAGGCGATGGAAGTTGCGCGCGCCCTTAAGAAACTTCCCTCGCGTCTTGTCGTTTACGGGGTGAAAGGGAAAGACCTTTCCCCGGGGACCAACCTTTCGCCGGAAGTGGAAGCGGCCGTCCCTGAAGTGGTGGAGCGGGTAATGTACGATATCCGTGCGGCGCGCACGGCGGGAAAACTGCATTAGGCTCAAAAGGAACTCCTAACCCCGACAAACCGGAACCAAAATAGTTCACCACAGAGGCAGCGCATCAAGTCCGAAGTCCTATGTCCTGCGTCCTAAGTCGGAAACAAAAACCGGGGACTTTCGACTTCGTTTCCTCCCCTTCCCGGACTGAGGATTGGGGACTTTCGACTGAGGACTTAAGTCATGGGT
>JAGUUY010000043.1 GCA_020063185.1 Bacillota bacterium | reverse complement strand
GTGTCCCTCGCGTGCCAGAGGCAGGTCGTACTGAGATATCTGGTAGTTCTTCGGCAGGTCGGGGTAATAGTAATTCTTACGGTCGAACTTGCAGAACCGCGCTATTTCACAGTTCAAGGCCAGGGCCGCCCGCATGGCGTACTCGAGCACCTGGCGGTTAAAAACCGGCAGCACGCCGGGAAGCCCCAGGCAGACCGGGCAGATGTGGGCGTTGGGGGCGCCCCCGAAAGCCGCGCTGGAGGAACAAAATATCTTGCTCCGGGTTTTTAGTTCCACGTGAATTTCAAGCCCGATAACTGTTTCGTAATCTATCATTTGTTTAACTCCTTCAGCGGCCGACCTTAGAACGAACCTTGGACCTGAAGTGCATCAGTAAGTTATTAAAGCGCGGGCCGCTTTGCAACCCAGCCGGTTTCTTGTTCGAAGGCGTAGGCCGCCCGCAGCAGTCGTTCTTCGGCAAAAGGCGGGCCGATGAACTGGATGCCCACCGGCAGGTGTCCGGCAAACCCGCCTGGAACGGACAGCGCCGGCAGACTTGCCATGTTCACCGCCAGCGTGCAGATGTCTGAAAGGTACATCGCCAGTGGGTCGGCGACTTTTTCACCGATTTTAAAGGCCGGCGTCGGCGCCGTGGGCGACAACAACAGGTCAAACCGTTCGAAGGCGGCATCGAAGTCGCGCTTTATCAGCGTGCGGATTTTAAGCGCTTTCAGGTAATAAGCGTCGTAGTACCCCGCCGAAAGGGCGTAGGTGCCAAGCATGACGCGACGCTTGACCTCCGGGCCGAAACCCCGGCTCCTGGTTTTTTTATACGAAGCCACTATGTCCTCGGCCGGTTCCCGGTGGCCGTATTCCACCCCGTCGTACCGCGCCAGGTTGGAGGACGCTTCGGCCGGGGCGATCAAGTAGTAGGCCGGCAGGGCGTACTTCGTATGCGGGAGGGAGGTCTCCTCCACGGTCGCCCCAAGGCCGGTGAGCACTTGGACCGCCTGGTCGAAAACAGCGCGGACCTCAGCGGCGATGCCCTCCCCGGTATACTCGCGCGGCACACCGATCCGGAAATCCTTAATGTCCGCTACAAGGGAGCCGGCATAATCGGGCACGCCCCGCGGTACGGAAGTGGAATCCTTCGGGTCATGCCCGGCGATGACACCCATTAAAACGGCACAGTCCCGGACATCCCGGGTGATGGGGCCGATCTGGTCAAGAGAGGAAGCAAAGGCGACCAGGCCGTAACGCGAAACACGGCCGTAAGTGGGCTTAAGCCCAACCACGCCGCAAAACGCCGCGGGCTGGCGGATGGAGCCGCCGGTATCGGAGCCGAGGGCCATAACCGCCTCCCCGGCAGATACCGCCGCCGCTGAACCGCCGCTCGAACCGCCGGGAACCCGCTCCAAATCCCAGGGGTTGGCGGTAGGAAAAAACCCCGAGTTTTCGGTAGAGGAGCCCATGGCAAATTCGTCCATGTTGGTCTTGCCCGTGAACACCGCGCCCTGTTGTTTGAGACTGCCGATGACCGTAGCGTCGTAAGGAGGCACAAACCCCTTTAAAATCTTGGACGCGCAAGTGGTCTCATAACCGTTGATACACAGGTTATCTTTGATCCCAATGGGTATCCCCGCAAGCGGGGGCGGTTGCTGGCCCCCGGCAAGAGCGGCGTCGACCGCCCGCGCCTGGACCATCGCCTCTTCCCGCATGAGAAAGAGGTAAGCCCTGACCTTTTCGTCAACGGCGTCAATCCTACCGAAAACGGCCTCGGTCAGTTCAACGGAAGAAACCTTTTTTTCTCTCAAAAGGCGGCCGAGTTCGTGCGCCGGCGTGTAGCAGAGGTCGTCCAACACGGTCCCTCCTCCTAAACGTTCAACGTGCAAGCTTAATTGGACAGACCTTCGGGGTCCGTTCACGGTTCGGGTTTATGCTGATGGACCTTTGGGGTCCGTTCTAAGTTCACGGTTCATAGTTCGAAGTTAAATAGCTCGAAGTTCCAAAGTCCGAAAAAGTGCTAATTGTTAATCCAGGAGTCATCAATCCGGATCCGGAATTAAAGCTAATTGCTGATGACTGACTGCTGATGGCTTTTACTGCACTATACCAGACGCGGGACGCGGAAGTATCTGTCTTCTCTTTCGGGAGCCCGCGCCAGGACTGTTTCCGGCTCGAGATGCTCCCCTACCTTATCTTCACGAAAAACATTTTGGAGGGGTAAAACGTGCGTAAGCGGCGGAACATCCTTTGTGTCAAGCTCATTTAAAACCGAAGCGTACTCCAGGATGTTGGCGAGTTGCTCGGTGTAAACCCGCTTCTCGTCCTCTGACAATTCTAAGCGTGCCAAAAGTGCGACGTGCTCGACGTCTTTTATGGTAATCATACATCATTCCCCCTGGGAGACTGCTGCAAAACTGCGCCTGGCTAATTTGGAGGCGAGAGGCTGGAAGTTAGAGGTTGGAATTGATGAAGGAATTCGCGAGCGAATTCTACAGTCTATTCCTAAATTCCAACATCTCACATCTCACTTCTTAAATAGCCTCCGGGATATTTATAAGTTTAACCGTTGAAAACCGGCTGGGCTGTTTTTTCTACCGAATTTCTTTGTTTTGCAACACTCTCCTAGAAACCAATGTGAATTATATCAAATTTGTGCCTTCCGTAACAAGACCCCGGGGGAAGAAATCAGCGTATAGAATATAGAAGACATAATGTAGAATTCAGAAGTCGGTAGTCAGTGCTAGAATAGAAAATTCAGAATCCAAAAGACAGAATTCGAACTTCGAAGGGCCTAAATGCTATTCATCATCTGCTCGAACCTTGAACGGACCCTGAGAAGTCCTGGCTTCGAACTGGTTTAGAGGGCTAAGTACGGGGAGCGAGAAGGGTGCGAAGATCGTTTTCGTCTAAAACGGCTACTCCCAGTTCACGGGCTTTGTCCAGTTTCGAACCCGGGTTTTCCCCTACCACCACGTAATCCGTACGCCGGCTGACGCCGGAGGCGACCCTTCCCCCTAAAAGTTCAATCCGGGCCGCGGCCTCGTCCCGCGTCAAGCCCGTAAGGGCTCCGGTCAACACAAATACTTTGCCCGCCAGCGGTCTGGCAGCCGCTGCGGCGGCAGTGCTTTTGATATTCACCCCGGCGTTGATCAGCCTGGTGATTACCGCCCGGTTCTGAGGTTCCGCGAAAAACGCCCGCATGCTGGCCGCTATCTTAGGTCCGATTTCGGGTACGGCGGTAAGTTCCTCTTCAGTGACCGACATGAGACGCTCCAGGGTACCGAAGCGGCCGGCGAGCACCTTCCCGGCCCGCTCGCCGACGTGCCGGATACCAAGCGCGAAGATGAGGCGGCTTAAATCTCGTTTTTTGCTCGCCTCTATCTCGCCCACGACGTTGGCCGCTGATTTCGGACCCATCCTTTCCAGTCGCATTAAAGCATCTTCACTTAGCGTGTAAACATCCGCCACACTTTCAACCATGCCTTTTTCAACGAGTTGTTCCACCAACGCCCGTCCCAGGCCCCTGATGTCCATCGCGTTGCGCGAAGCGAAATGGAGCAGGCTTTCTTTAAGACGTGCCGGGCATGAAATATTCGGGCAGCGAAGGGCCACCTCCTCTTCTTCCCGGACGGTGCCGGCGCCGCAAACAGGGCAGTTCCGAGGCATTGTAAACACTGTTTCCCGGCCGGTGCGCGTCTCAGGCATGGAGCGTACGACTTCGGGAATTACGTCGCCCGCCTTGTGCACCACGATCCGGTCCCCGATACGGATATCTTTCTCGCGGATCAGGTCTTCATTGTGGAGCGTCGCCCGGATCACGGTCGTCCCGGCCAGGTGTACCGGCCTGAAAACGGCGGTGGGCGTTAAAACGCCGGTCCGCCCGACACTCACCAGGATTTCTTTGAGCGTGGTAACGGCCTCTTCCGGTGGAAACTTGAACGCAATGGCCCAGCGGGGGCTTTTCAAGGTCGTCCCGAGGCGCTGCTGCTGCTCCAGGGAATCGAGTTTTACCACCATCCCGTCAATGGTATAAGGAAGGTCAAAACGTTTTTGCTGCCACGTGAGACAATAGTCGACAGCTTGCTTGATGTCTTCGAAAAGGCGGAACTGTTCGTTGATCCTGAAACCTTGCGCGGCCAGCCAGGCAAGCGTTTCGTGGTGGCTGGCGGCCGCTACGCCTTCGGCGTAACCCACCCCGTAAACGAAAAGGTCAAGCTTGCGGTTGGCGGTTATACCGGGATCCAGCTGGCGCAGGCTGCCGGCGGCCGCGTTGCGCGGATTCGCAAAAGGGGGCTCGCCGGCCTCTTCGCGGCGCTCGTTCAGCTTCATAAAGGCATCTTTGGACATGTAGGCCTCGCCGCGGACCTCCACCAAAGGAGGAGCGTCCCGCAGGAGGCGGAGCGGCAGGCTGCGAACGGTCCGCAGGTTCGGCGTTATATCCTCGCCGGTCTCGCCGTCGCCGCGGGTAGCTCCCCTTACGAACTCCCCGTGCCGGTAGGTGAGAGACACCGCGAGGCCGTCGATCTTGGGCTCGACCACGTAGGCCGTTTTTTCACCCGGCAGCGCTCCCCGGACCCGCCGGTCGAAATCGCGCAACTCATCGGCCCCGAACGCGTTGGCCAGACTGAGCATCGGCGTAAAATGCCGGGCGCTTGTAAAACCCTCGCGCGGCGCGCCGCCCACCCGCTGGGTCGGTGAGCTCGGCGTGACCAGGTCGGGGTAAGCCTTTTCTAGAGCCGCCAGTTCGGCCACCATCCGGTCGAACTCGGCGTCCGACACAACCGGGGCGTCCATCACGTAATATCGGTAATTGTGGCGTTCGATTTCGCGCCGGAGTTCCTCGACCCGGCGCGCCGCCTCGTTTCGCTTAAGCTCCGTCACCTTCAACCCCCCGCCTCATACCAGCAACTCGGCCGCGTTGCGGATCACCACCGCGGCCGGCAGAAAGAACACCTGCGCCAACAGCGTCCCGAGAAACCGGGTAATAGTCAGGTACACCACCATGTACCGCACGTCGCGCTCGTCCCGTTTGCCCCGCAGGGCCTGGTCGGTGATCACCGCCGCCTTGGGATCGACCGCCGTCGCCAGGAGTACCGCCGCGATACCGTTGACGATCCCCGAAAGGAGCGTCGCGGTCGCCCTGTAATGGGGAAAGAGGGCGCCCGCATAAAGCGCGGAAAGCACACCTGTAGTATAAATACCGGTAACAATTATATTCAGGACTAAAAATCCCTTCGGTATACCTGCGCGCTGGCGGATAACCAGGCGCAAGGTCTCCGGCGCCGCGGGCCGCAGGCCTTTCAAAGCCTTGGAAAGCCGCCGCGGGGAAAGGGAAAACAGGATCAGCCGCGGCACGGACCCGGTCTCTTCGAAAAGCAGGATCGCCTTGGAAAACACACGAACGAACGCCGGAATCAGCAACCCCCCGATGATCGTCCCGAAAGTCGCCGCCAGGATGACCAGGCGTATGCTGTGGTCCAGCGTCGCCAGTTCCTGTTGGTACACGGGTGACGCCATGAGCACTTCCACCGGGGCATGGGCCGGCAGCGCGGCCATCCCGCGGTTTATCGCCCTTTCCACCAGCGATGAAAGCAGCGGGGCCTGAATCATGTTGGCCGAACTGGCGATCAGAAATATGACATTGAAAAGCGAATAAGCCGTGGCAAGCCTCCCGGTACGAACCCCTGAGAGCCGCACGCTGTATATAAGGGTGTTAATAAGGTGCACAAGCACCGTAAGACCGATAACCGCCACGAGGTGATTGGTCACTCGGCCGCCAACCTTTCCAAAGGAGCGTAGCTCACAAGGAGGGTCTTCACCCCGGCCCCGGGGAAAGAAACAATAACCCGCATATCGTCGCCGAAACCGTCAACTTCCAGGACCGTCCCCGTCCCCCACTTCTTGTGCCTGACGCGGTCGCCTGGTTCGAAGTCGGTCACGTTCTCCTCGCAAAATAGCCCTGGACCCCCGACTCCTCCCTCTTCGGCCAGCAATTCCGGGGGCATCTCCGCAATAAACCGGGAGGGAGGGTTCCAGGAGGTGCTGCCGTACAGGTGGCGCATTCTGCACCTGCTCAGATAAAGCCGCTCTTTGGCGCGGGTGATGCCCACATAGCAGAGCCGGCGTTCTTCCTCCATTTGGGTAGGGTCGTCCATGCTCCTCACGTGCGGAAAAAGCCCTTCCTCCATGCCGGTGATAAAAACCGCCGGGAACTCGAGCCCTTTGACGGTGTGAACAGTCATTAAAGCCACCATATCGGCGCCGGGTTCGTAACGGTCAACGTCGGTAAAAAGCGCGACTTCGGCCAGAAATTCCGGCAGCCCGCCGCGTTCTTCGAGGTCAAAGTCGCGGGTTACGGTCAAAAGCTCCCTGATGTTTTCCACCCGCACCTGGGCTTCCGGTGTTCCCTCGGCCAGGAGGTGGCGCTCGTAGCCGGTATCCGCAAGGACTGCGGCAAGTATCCCTGTCACCGGGTCTTCGCTTTGCCGCAGCCGGGAGAAAACCTCGCCCAACCGCCGCATCTCGTCGCGTACTTTTTTAGAAAGCCCGGCGATTCTTTCCGCGTTTAGGAGCGCTTCAACGGGCGGAATACCGGTTTCCGCCGCATACTGGAGCAGGCGGCCGAAATAGGCGTCCCCGATACCGCGCGGCGGTACGTTGATAACCCGCCGGAGGCCGACCGCGTCCGCCGGGTTCGTGATCAGCCGGAGGTAGGCCAGACAGTCCTTGATTTCCTTACGCTCGTAAAACCGGAGCCCCCCGAAGATAACATAAGGTATCCCCGACATCAGAAACACTTCTTCAAGTACCCGGGACTGGGCGTGCGTCCGGTAGAGCACCGCGTTGCTACCGTAAGGGAGGCCGTTCTCCCGCCGGGAAGCGGTAATTGTCTCGGCCACAAATCCGGCCTCCGCCACCTCGTCCGGGGCAACGAAAAGCACCGCCGGACCGCCTTCCTCTTTTACCGCGCGCAGGACCTTCTCCTTGCGGAGACGGTTGTTCTTGATCACGCTGTCCGCCAGCGACAGAATGCTTGCGGTAGAGCGATAGTTTTGCTCCAATTTGATGACCCTCGCCTCCGGGTAATCCCGCTCGAAGTTGAGGATGTTGCCGATGTCCGCTCCGCGCCAGCCGAAAATCGACTGGTCCGGGTCTCCCACTACCATCAGGTTGCGGTGTTCGGCGGCGAGCTGGTTTACCCAGACGTACTGGGTGTGGTTGGTGTCCTGGTACTCGTCCACCAGCACGAACCGGAAGCGGCGGCGGTAGCGCTGGAGCACCGGCGGGCACTCGTGGAAAAGCCGGACGGCTTCCCCCAGCAGGTCGTCAAAGTCGAGGGCATTAAAACGGAGCAGCTTCTCCTGATACGTCGAATAGACCTTTGCTACCACCTCTTCGTAGCGTGTATCCGCCCGCCGGGCATACTCACCCGGCCCGACCAGCCAGTTCTTGGCCCGGGAAATGCCGGCAATGATTCTGCCCGGGGGGTATTGCTTTTCATCCAGCCCCGTGTCCTTCAGACACTCCCTTACCAGGGCGCGCCGGTCGTCTTCGTCGTACACCACGAAGCCGCCGTCCCTGCCGAGATGCCCAATGTCCCGGCGCAAAATCCGGAGGCAGGCCGCGTGAAAGGTCATCACCCAAAGGTCCTGCGCCGTAAGGGGCAGAACGTTCTCTACCCGGGAACGCATCTCCCGGGCGGCTTTGTTGGTAAAGGTGATGGCTAAAATATTTTCGGGGCTGACGCCCGCCGCCCGGATCAAATAGGCGACACGATAGGTCAGCACCCGGGTCTTGCCGCTGCCGGCGCCGGCAAGAACCAGGAGCGGGCCGGCGGTATGCGTCGCGGCCTGGCGTTGTTCGCAGTTGAGCTCTTTTAGAAAATCCAAGACGCAAATTCCCTTTCCGTTACCGACGATAAATAGTTCGCCGCGCGGCGTCTTTGTCCTCCAGCACAGACTAATCATAAGCATTATCTCCTATTACTGACAAAGATTTCAACCGAGACATTTTGGGTTGACTCCGACGTGAGGGAGGAGTACAATGATTATGAACATATGACCAATAAGTTTCTGGGAGGGAAAACTATGCGCCGGGGTCAAGGTCAGGACTTTCACTGCGGGGACGCCGACAACGAACAGTGGAACCGGAGGGCGACGTGCCGGCTCCACCCCTCGCGGCCGCGCCGCTGGAGAGCTTTGCTGCACGGTAAAGATACCGCCGCAGGCGCGGGTATAGAAGGGGGCGCCGCGGCGGAAATCGGATTTTTACAAAAAGAAGCCGCCGTTTTACAGCAGCAACTGAGGGCCATCCAAAAACGCTTGCATGAGTTACACGGTAAGCAGGGCAAGCCCGCGTCTAAGGATGAAGAATAAGCTGACCGGTATTTTCGTGTAGTATTACCGGCCAATTAACGAGGCAACCCTACGCTGTTATGATTTATCCCCCGCTCGATAAGAGACGGGGGACCTTTTTTGCCTTTCGGCGGGCGTGTTCCAACACTCCCTTACGAGGATTAATCGCCGCTGCCAGGAAGAAACTGATTCAACAACTTAGAAGTTCGAACTACTTTCGAAGGAGTAGTTTACGACGATGAATCGTCGCCACCGAGAACGAAAATGTAGACCCGTAAGCGTGTTACCTTAGTAACATTAAAGTGAACGCGGCGACGAGCAAGCAGTACAAGGAAGACGCAGCCGGGCGGGCCGGAGCGTATACGGAAATACGTGAGGACCCGGCCGGCAAGCCTGACGCAGTAATGCGCAGCTCATCGCCGCGCCCCACGAAAGAAGTACTATTTATCGAAGGAGAAGGTCGAACGCCCGCCTCCATACCTCCCGCATTGCTTCTTCAGCGCGTCCGGCCTCGTCCTTCATTCCCGGCTTGCGCTTCAACTGGGCACTGACCACACCCTTCGCAAAAGGGATGCGGCCCAAAAAAGGCACTCCTTCTTTACGGCAGTAGTTTTCCATCTCGAGGGTGATCTCTTCGTCAAGACTCGCCTTATTCACACATACCGCCGCCCTGGTACGAAAATGTTGTGCCAGTCCCATAACCCTGATCAAATCGTGAAAGCCCGCCGCAGAAGGCTCGGTCACCACAAGGAGCAAGTCCGCGCCTGCTATGGACGCGATGGCGGGGCAACCTATCCCCGGTGGACCGTCGACCACCAGCCATGCCTTCCCTTGTTTTTCTGCGGTCTGTCTCGCCTTTTCTTTTACTCTTATTACCAGTTTACCGGAGTTTTCCTGAGCGACGAGGAGTTCCGCATAAATAAAAGGACCGTAAGGGGTATCGGTGGTATAGACGTGGCCGCTGAGCACGTCTTTCAGCGTAATGGCCCCCGCGGTACAGGCGTGAAAGCACACGCCGCATCCCTCGCAAGCGATTTCATCGACTTCACCGTCCCGGATAGCGTCAAAACGGCATAACTCCGTGCAAATACCGCAGTCCGTACATTTCAGCCAGTCGATAACCGGC
Organism: Bacillota bacterium; assembly: GCA_020063185.1. Taxonomy (GTDB): domain Bacteria; phylum Bacillota; class Desulfotomaculia; order Desulfotomaculales; family Ammonificaceae; genus SURF-55. The sequence goes on along the minus strand of JAGUUY010000043.1, from coordinate 5,773 downwards.
GCCTTTGAACCGTAAAAAGGCTCTTTTTCCAAAATCTTGGGACTTAAAAGCAGGTGCAGATTTGCGGCGTCCACATCGGTGTCGGCCAGAACGGCATCCTCCTGAAGCGCCGCGAGCACCCCCACCAGAGTGGTTTTTCCGGTACCGCCCTTGCCGCTGAGGACTACAATCTCACGCATGCGCCGCCGACCTCCGGATCTTCTCCCAGATTTCACGAAAAACACCGCGCCACCGGGGAAAGCGCTCGGTAAAAGCGATACCGGCCGCAAAACACCTGGCGATTTCACGGTCAAAAGGTAGTTCGGCCAAAATAGATATATCCCTCTCGCGGCAATAGTTTTTCACGCCGGCGTCTCCCAAATCGGCGCGGTTAATGAGCACGCCGAACGGTATGCCGAGCACCTTTAGCATATCTGCGGCAATATCCAGGTCGTGCTGCCCGAAAGGTGTGGGCTCCGTCACAACAACGCAAAAGTCCGCACCGCGCACCGCCTGGATGACCGGGCAGGACGTGCCGGGCGGACAGTCAACAATGGTGGGTGTTCCTTTCGGGGATTTCCGTCGCAGGGCTTTAATCACCGGCGGCACAAGAGCTTCGCCGACCTTCAGCCTGCCTTGCGCAAAGAACAGCTTCCCAACTGAACCTTCTTCGATGACGCCGATTTCGCGCCGCCCTTCAGTAAGCGCGCCGGTCGGGCAGAAATAGATGCAGCCGCCGCAGCCGTGGCACATTTCCGTGAAGGTCATAACGCTTTCCCCGATCAGAGCAAGCGCGCTATAGGCGCAAATCTCGACGCAAGTACCGCAACCGGTGCACTTTTCCGGACGATATTCCGGTACGGGCAGAAAGACCGGCTCCGCGGCGGTAATTTGCGGGTGTAGGAGCAGGTGCGCGTTGGGTTCCTCAACGTCGCAGTCCAGAAAGCATATTTCCTGTTCGAGGGACAGTGCGAGGTTGGCGGCAAAGGTGGTCTTTCCCGTTCCGCCCTTACCGCTCGCGACCGCTAAAATCACTAGCCGCCGGTCCCGCAGCCCCCGCCCCCGCAACTGTGGCCGTGACCATGCCCTCCCGTGCCGTGGGTGCAAAGTGACGGTCCGGTTTTAAGCTTCCCCGAAAGGAAAGCGCTAAGCGCTTCGGCTACCGAGCCCTTGACACCGACCAGCGGCACAATCCCGCGGGAGGCAAACAACTCCTGCGCCCGCGGTCCCATACCCCCGGCGATGATGTGCGTAACGCCCAAATTTCCGAGATATCCGGGGAGAAACCCGGGCTGGTGTCCGGGGTTTGGGATCGTTAACCGGCTTTTAACTTCGCCGTGCGTCACTTCCGCAATCGTGAACTCGGGGCAATGACCGAAGTGCCCCGCTACATAGCCGCCTTCTGTGGCTAACGCGATTTTCACGATACCACTTCCTCCTCCAAAAATAGTACTTCTCTCGATGGACGCGGCGATAAGCTTCGCATTATTGCGTCAGGCTCGCCGGCCGGGTCCTCACGTATTTTCGTATACGCTCCGGCCCGTCCGGTTGCGCCTTCCTTATACTGCTCGCTTCTCATCGCGTTTCGTTTATGTTAGACTACTGCATTTAAGAAACAAGCTTACGGGTCCTTATTTTCATTCCCGGTGACGCTACAAGCGTCATGGCGAACTCCTCTAAAAGGTGTTTAGCGACTACGACCTTGGCCTCTCCCCTGTGTGCGTCCCGGCGTTCCCACAATCGCCAACAACCCGTTTTTGTAAGCTTCCACGGCCTCCTTTACCTTGCCCTTGGTAGCCGTGTAACATTTTACCCCCGCCGCCCGCAACACCCTGGAGGCGTTGGGGCCGAGACTGCCGGTAATCACGACGTCCACACCCTGATTGACCACCGCCTGCGCGGCCCGAATACCGGCGCCGCTGCCCATGCCACAGGCGGGATTGGAGATGTCCGTATACGTACCGGTACCGGCGTCGTAAATCACGAAGTTGGCGCAGCGGCCGAAATGAAGGTCGAGCGCGGCGTCCGCGCCGGTGCCGGCAGCAGAGACAGCAAGCCTCATTGATTCAGCCCCTTGCGTTCGACTGAATTACCTTATTAAGCATAAGATAATATTGAGCATATGTCAATAATATGGCTGCCCCATGGGGCATCGGAAAAAACTCAACAAAGAAGTGCCGGCCACCCTTAATAGAGGACCGTCGACGGTCTCGCGGCGCTAACTGTCCTTGCCGCCTTTGACCACGCCGGTATACTGGGGGACGGTAGCGGCGTTTATTTCCTCCAACTGCCGCGTCTCATACGCCGTAAGGCAGTCTTTGACCGTACCGTTCTTTGCAAGGTAGCACCTGACCCCCGCGGCGCGCAAGACTTTGAAAGCGTGTGGGCCGATGTTCCCGGTAATCACTACTTCAACTCCGTTATCCACTAACTGGTGCGCAACCTTTATACCCGCACCCACGCGCCGCCTGCCGACGGTCAACAGGCTTGAATAGACCGCGCTGTCCGTGTCGTAAAGCACGAATCCGGAGCAACGGCCGAATTGCGGGAGCACAGCGGCGTCGGCATCCCAACCGGAAGCCGAAACGGCGATTCTCAACCTGAGGCCCTCCCAAAACCGGTATTCATATCTATAATTATATTCTTCATTTTGGGCATACGTCAATAAAGTAGGTTTCTAAATAAAAAAAGGCCTGTTTATAAAGCCTTTTAACCAGCGCGGCGACCGCTGCAACCGTTTACTTTTTTCTACTTGCAAGCTCGCCGAACACCTCGCGTACGTCTACCCCTTCCGCCGCCATAAGCACCATCAGGTGGTAAATAACGTCCGCTGCTTCCTTAATAACCTCATCCCGTTTGTTGTTTTTTGCGGCGACTATTACTTCGGTAGTCTCCTCGCCGATTTTTTTCAGGATGGTATCGATTCCTTTGTCAAACAGGTAACTGGTATACGCCCCGCGGAGACGGTTGTGCTTCCTGTCCAGGATGACATCGTATACCTCCTCCATAATCGTGCTGCCGCAAATCCAAACCGGGCGGGCCGGCTCCTTCGGTTTCTGCACGGGCTTGGCCGGCGCCTGTTCGTCGCCGTAAACCTCCGCCGGGTTGAAAACCAGATCCCCTAGGATAGCCACACGCCCGTCCGGCTCGATTCTGTAATGGAAGCAGCTTTTGTAACCTTCATGGCACGCGGCGCCCTGCTGGCGGACCTTTACGAGCAAAGCGTCGCCGTCGCAATCGAAAAATACCTCGTCCACGTGCTGAACGTTACCGGAACTCTCTCCCTTATGCCACATCTTGTCCCGGCTCCGGCTGAAAAACCAGGTCTGCCCGCTGCTGAACGTTTTGGAGATTGCTTCCTTGTTCATATAAGCAAGCATCAGCACCTCGTTCGTCCTGCTCTCCTGTACGATTACGGGCACTAAACCGTCGTTGTTGAACTTAAACCTTTCAAGATTAAAGCGCAAATTCTCTCCTCCCCTGTAGAACCTGTTCACGTATTTATCGGCTTTTCCGGAAGGGCCTTTAAAGTTAAAGCCGCACGGGGATGCCGCGCGCCGCCAAATACTCCTTGGCCTCCCGGATCGAGTACTCCCCGAAGTGAAAAATCGAAGCCGCCAGTGCCGCATCGGCGCCGCCGGCATCAAGCCCCTCGGCGACGTGCTCAAGCGTCCCCACGCCTCCCGAAGCGATGACCGGGATCCGGAGCAAGCTGGTAAACGCTCGGGTCAGCGGGATATCGTAGCCGTCTTTGGTGCCGTCGCGGTCCATACTGGTCAGGAGGATTTCTCCCGCCCCCAGGGCCTCGACTTCGCGCGCCCAGGAAAGGGCGTCGATCCCCGTGGGCGTCCTGCCGCCATGGATGTAAACCTCCCAGCGGCCTTCCCGGATATTGCGGGCGTCGACCGCCACCACGATACACTGACTCCCGAAACGCGAAGCTGCCTCCTTGACGAGATCCGGGTTTTTTACCGCCGCCGTGTTCAGCGAAACCTTGTCGGCGCCGGCGGCAAGCATACGGCGGATATCATCGAGACTCCGCAGTCCGCCGCCCACCGTGAAGGGGATAAACACCTCTTCCGCGGTCCGGCGGGCGATATCGAGCATGATGCCGCGTTCTTCCGCCGAGGCCGTTATGTCCAGGAAAACCAGTTCGTCGGCCCCTTCACGGTCGTAAAAAGCCGCCAGTTCTACCGGGTCACCGGCATCGCGCAGGTCAACGAAATTGACTCCTTTAACCACGCGTCCGCGATCGACGTCCAGACAGGGAATTATCCGCTTAGCTAACAACCTGAGCCTCCTCGGCTGCGGCGATAGCTTCGGCCAGCGAAACCCGGCCGTCATACAAGGCTCTCCCGATGATTACCGCCTCCACCCCGAGCACTTCAAGGGCCGTCAAGCCATTTACATCGTCAACCTTCGAGACCCCTCCCGAGGCGATAACTTTCAGCCCGGTCTCCCGCGCGAAAGCAGTGACCGCCGGGATGTTCGGGCCTCGTAACGTTCCGTCGCGCCGGATATCCGTGAACACCACCCGTTCGACCCCGATTTTCTTAAGCTGCCTGCCGAAAGCCACCGCGCTTACTCCGGCCAGGCTTTCCCAACCGGCGACCGCCACCACGCTGTCGCGCGAGTCCACGCTCACTAGAACCCGCGACCCGTAGTCCCTTAGCAACTCTTGCATAAGCTGCTGGTCCTGGACGGCGACCGTGCCGATAATCGCCCGGGCCGCGCCGCACCCAAGTACGTCTTCCACCGCTTTTCTTTCCCGGATACCTCCCCCGACCTGGACGGGAATAGATACCGCAGCGATGATATCCCGAATCACCGGCAGGTGAACGGGGCGGCCCGAGAAAGCCCCGTCAAGGTCAACCACGTGCAGCCACCGGGCCCCCTCAGCCTGCCACTCGAGCGCGACCGCCACCGGGTCGCCGGAGTACACCGTCTCTTTATCTTTCTGCCCCTCCCTCAGTCGGACGCATTTACCGCCCCGCAAATCAATCGCCGGTATGATCAACATTCAGCCACTAACCTCCCGAAATTCGCTAGAATTTTTAGTCCCCAGGTACTTGATTTCTCGGGGTGAAACTGCACGCCAAAAACCTTCTCTCTCTGTACGGCGGCAGTGAAACGAATTCCGTAGCTCGCTTCGCCAATGGTGATGTCTTCATCTTCCGGGTCAACGTAATAGGAATGTACGAAATAAAACCGCGTCCGGTCGGGTATCCCGTTAAAAATCGGCGTGGGCCGGGTTAACTCGGCTTCATTCCAACCCATATGAGGTACCTTAACGCTCTCCGGCAGCCGGCGCACGCGGCCCCTGAAGTAGCCCAGTCCCGGCGTTTGCCCCCACTCTTCACTTATTTCAAAGAGAAGTTGAAGCCCGAGACAAATCCCAAGAAAAGGCTTCCCGGAATGGAGCACCTGCCGCACCGGCTCTAAAAGCCCCAGGATTTTAAGACTGGTCATGGCGTCGGCAAAGGCGCCGACGCCGGGTAATACCACCCCGCCGGCCGCCGCCACCATTTCGGGTTCCCGGACTACCACCGCTTCGACCCCGACCCGCGTAAAACCTTTTTCCACACTGCGGAGGTTCCCCATATCATAGTCAATGATCGCAATCATTTTATCCTCGGTTAGCTAAGACGTTAGACCTTTGGGGTCAGTTCACAGTTCACGGTTAGGGTTAACACCTGACGACCTTTGGGGTCGGTTCGAGGTTCACAGTTCTCAGTCCTCAGTCCAAGTTAAGCTCAAAAGGACTGAATTTAAGGTCAGTTCGAAGTTCTAAGTT
>JAGUUY010000169.1 GCA_020063185.1 Bacillota bacterium | reverse complement strand
TTCCTGACGGAGAAGGGTCGCCTCGAGGTGGAGGAGGCGCCTGTTGAACGCGCCTCGGAAATCTTCCATGCCTGCCACGTCTGCGACTGCAACTGCGGTATGATCCTGACCATGGAAGGCAATCGGATCGTCCGGCACAGGGGTAATCCCCAGGACGAGATGGGCGCGGCGGGACGGCTCTGTATCAAGGGGTACTCCGGTATGCGCATCGTCCACGACCCGGACCGCCTGAAGGCCCCGCTGAAAAGAACCAACCCCCAGAAAGGACGCGGTGTCGATCCCGGTTGGGAGAAAATCACGTGGGACGAGGCATTCAAGATCGTCGGCGCGAAGTTCGGCGAAGTCATCCAGAAAAACGGGCCGGAAGCGATAGCTGTTTTCGCCCGGCCGCGAACATGGGAAATGCATTTAGTAAATTCCATCGGCACCCCGAACCAGTTCTGCCATGTGGACACCTGCTACATTGATAAAGAAGTCGCCTCGCACGCCCTGTGCGGGAACCGTGCAAACTGGGGTTACGACTACGGCAACGCCAAGTACATTATATCATTCGGGTGGGACCAGCCGGGCAAGTCGAACAACATCCAACTGCGCGAGTTCTTAAAGGCCCGGGCGAGGGGCGCAAAGGTAGTGGTCTTCGATCCGCGGTTGTCGATCACGGCGGCGAAAGCCGACGAGTGGATTTCCATCAAGCCGGGTACGGACCTCGCAGTAGCGCTGGCGATGATTAACATTATCATCAGCGAGGGCCTCTACGATAAGAAATTCGTGGACAGTTACTGCACCGGCCTGGATAAGGTCCGGGACGGTGTAAAGCAGTACACGGCGGAGTGGGCGTCCTCGATATCGGGGGTCCCGGCGGCCGACATCACGCGCATCGCCAGGGAGTTTGCCGGTACGCGCCCCGCCACGGTGGCCATCCACAAGCGCGACGCCGGCGGTCCCATGCGGGTTAATTCGTTCCAGATGGCACAGTCGATAGTCATTATGAACGCGCTCGCGGGGACTATCGACCGGCCCGGAGGCGTGTTCTTCCACCGGCAGCCGAAGCGCCCCTCTTTCGGTGAAATTTACGGGCTGAAGTACCCGAAGAAGCGGGCGGAAAGGGTGGACGGCGCCCACAAGTTCAAGCTCGGCCAGATGTCCAACAAGGTGGGGTTTTCGACCGCGGCCGAGGGCATACTCGCCGGTAAACCTTACGAAGTGAAAGCCGCTTTGTTCAGCAAGTACAACTTGTTCACTTTTCCGAACCCGAAGCGCATGGAAGAGGCGCTGAAAAAGCTCGATTTTGTTGTGGTCTGCGACATGTTCAACACCGAGGTGGGCCAGTATGCGGACGTGGTACTGCCTGAGGACCACTTCCTCGAGGCTTCCACCTATACAATTCGCTCGTATAACGGCTACCGGCCTCAGGTGCAGCTCGACGAGCCGGTGCCCCGGGCTTTCGATTCCAAGGGGAATTCCGCCATAATGAACGGCATAGTGAAGAGCATACCTGGGCGCGAGGAGTTTGCGGTGGACACCAAGAAATTCGGTGAAGCCGAACTCGAGGCCATGAAGATTACCCTGGAAGGCCTGAAGCAGGCCGGTGGGGTCTGGGACTCCAAGGCGGGTTTCGTACCCGCTAAAGAGTTCGGGACGACGAGCAAGAAGATCGAGCTTTATTCCTCCCTTTTAGCAAAGAATGACCACGCTCCCACGCCGGAATGGGTAGCGCCGCTGGCCCAGCCGACGGGCGCGTACCCTTATTACTATGTCGTCAACCACCTTCAGTGGTTACGCATGTGCAAGAACTCCAACGATCCGCTGCTGATGACCCTGCAGCCGGAAAACTACTGCCACATGCACACCAGCCTGGCCGCTTCCCTTGGTGTCCAGAACGGCGATATGGTACTGGTCGAATCGCCGTACGGCTCAATGCGGCTGAAGGCGAAGATCACCGAGGGGATCCGGCCGGATACGGTGATGACGGAACATGGTTTCGGCCACTGGGCTCCGGCAAGGACGGTGGCCAAAGGCCGCGGCGCCAACGACGGCGACGTGATGCAAAGCTGGACACCGACCGAGATGTACGAGAGGACGCACCGGACCAACGCGGCGATGGGCCACCCGATGGTTGACATTACGGTAAACGTTCGCAGAGGTTAAAACGTCAAGGAGGTCGCATGATGCCGTCTGAAAACCAACCGACCGAACAAGTGACCGATGAACTGCGTTTTCGTTCATACCGCAGCCTCTCACGCCTGCTGGCATACGTGACCGAGCCGGGTGACATCACCGCGGCGGCTGCCGCGGTAGGGGAACTTGAGCAAGCGCTAGCAGGCTTGCGGGTGGAAGCCGGATCTGTTCTGATCCAGGCTAAACGCTGGCTGGCCACGGGGACCGGCGAAGAGGTTTTTAGGCGGTTGAGGGTGGATTACACCCGGCTTTTTATAAACGCTTACCCCAAGGTGCCCGCGCCGCCCTACGGTTCCGTTTATCTCGACGGCGGACATGTTTGGGGTCAGTCAACGACCGCAGCATTGAAAATGTATCAAGCTTACGGTTTGGATTCCATGGCCTCATGCCAGGAACCGCCGGACCATATCGGCGCGGAGTTGGAGTTTATGGCTTACCTTACTGGTGCCGCTTTGGACGAAGCGGGTCCACACCAGTTGGTAAACGGACAAAAGATGTTTTTCCAGCAGCATTTAGGGCGCTGGTTTGGTGTTTTTTTTAACCGGGTGCAGCAGCATGACGCCGAGGGGTTTTACGGCTCTGTGGCTGCAGCGGCACGACCTTTTCTCGAAAAGGAAGCAGAGTTCCTCGCTGAGAAGGAAGGAGGAGGGATTACTTAATGGCTGCAAGGTATGCATTACTGTTAGAGCCCGAAAAATGCGTCGGCTGTGAAGCGTGTTCCGTCGAATGCGCCAATGCCAACGGGCTGAAATTGGGTGAATTTCGGACCAGGGTGAAGGAGAAAGTTAGCGGAAAGTACCCGCAGGTCCATCTTGAATTTGTGAAAAGAGCCTGCATGCATTGCAAGGATGCCCCGTGCGTAACGGTCTGTCCGGTAGGCGCAACTTACATGGCCAACGGCGGAGTGGTCGTTATAAACGAAGAAAAATGCATCGGCTGCGGTCTGTGCCAGGGCGCCTGCCCCTTTGGCGCACGCTATATGACAACCGGTGCGGACGGCAAAAAGCTGGTTGACAAGTGTGACCTTTGCTACAAACGGATACGGAGCGGTGAACAACCTGTCTGCTCCGAAGTGTGCCCCGCGCACGCCATTACCTTCGGCAGCCGCGACGAGCTGCTGGCGAAAGCCAACGGCGCCACCGTTTACGGGAAGGCGGAGCTCGGCGGTTTGGGAGTTATAATCATCCTGAAGAAAGAACTGCAGCGCTATGAGCTGCCCCAATTGGGGTAAGCGCATGGCCGCAATGGGGGGGTAACGTGGTGAGTTTAATAAAGAAGATTACCAGCGCGGCTGCCGTTTTGGTTGCGGGCGTGTTTATGCTCCTTGCCGTCACAAATAACCAGGCTGTCGGCTACCCCAGCATGGGGTCAAATTGCGCCCCCTGCCACGGGACTAAATATTCTTCACCTGCGCCGGCGCCTACAACGTCAGCCCCGGCTCCGGCCAAGCCCGCGCCGACAACGA
>JAGUUY010000088.1 GCA_020063185.1 Bacillota bacterium | reverse complement strand
TGCCGGTACGGCTCAGCGGGAAAAAACCGCTCTGAGGGTCCACTTGAAAGTGGACACCGGCATGGGGCGTCTGGGTTTTCCGTGCAACGGGTCCGGGTTTAAGGCCGCCCTCGCGACGGCCCGCCTGCCGCACGTTGAGGTTGAGGGACTTTTCACCCATTTTGCCTGCGCCGACGATCCGGACCGACGCAAAACCCTCCACCAACTGGAGCTCTTTTTGGCGTTCGCCCGGGAACTCGAACGGGCGGGATTGACGGTAAAATACAAGCACGCGGCGAACAGCGCCGCCCTGATCCGCTTCCCGGAAGCACGACTTGACATGGTCCGGCCGGGAATCATCCTGTACGGGCTCTACCCTTCAAAGGAAAGCGCCGGCGGGCTCAAGTTGACCCCGGTAATGAGCTGGAAGGCGCGGGTGGTGCAGGTCAAGGAAGTGAATGCGGGGTTCCCCGTGAGTTACGGCTGGACATACAGGACCGAGAGGCGTGCCGTGTTGGCCACGGTCGCCGTAGGGTACGGGGATGGTTACAGCCGCATCCTCAGCGGGCGCGGTGAGGTGCTGTTGCACGGTCTCCGAGCCCCGGTGGTGGGGCGGGTCTGCATGGACCAGATTATTGTCGACGCCTCGAACGTAAAGGGTGTCGCGCCGGGCGACGAGGCGGTCCTTTTCGGGCGGCAGGCAGGGACGGTCCTCCCGGTGGACGAAATCGCCGAGAAAATCGGGACGATCAACTACGAGGTTGTTTGCGCCGTGGGCGCGCGGGTGCCTAGGATTTACTTATAAGAGCGGGTTGCGGGTCAGAAGTCAGAAGTCAGAAGTCGGAATGGGGAAAAAGTGCAAGGTTCGAAGTTCGAAATTGTGCTTAGACGGAAGGGTCTTTTTAGGACCGTTCGGCGTTCTACGTGCAAGCTTAAGGGTTGGGCTTCCAGGTCCGTTCAAGGTTCGACGTTCAAGGTTAATAAAGCGGATCGCTGACGACTGAAAGCTGACGGCTATCAAGGCTTTTGACTCGCGACTCACGACTCGTGACTTTAGACTGCTGACTACTGAATTCTACATTCTATATTCTGAATTCTAACTTCTGACTTTTATATTCCGGGAGATAAGCGATGGCAGAAATGGATTTAAAAAGAGACGGGCGAAACCGTTACCGTTTGCCACGGCGGGGGAACATGCGGGTGGACGCTGTCGTTTACGCCAACGAGAGCTTGAAGCCGCTGCTCCGCGACGACAAATCGTTGGAACAACTGGCCAACGCGGCCTGTTTGCCCGGGGTGGTCGAACCTGTGATAGGCTTGCCCGATATTCACGAGGGGTTCGGTTTACCGATCGGCGGGGTCATGGCCGTGGAAGCGGACGGCGTTATCTCCGCCGGCGCGGTCGGGATGGATATTAACTGCGGCGTTCGCCTGATGCGCACGGACCTCCCGGCGCGGGACCTAAACCGGACGGTGCTGCGCCGTCTCATTGAACGGATCGAAGACCGCGTTCCCACCGGCGTGGGGAAAAAGGGCAAGCACAAAGGTATCGGCAACGCAATCTTCGAGGCGGTCGCCGAAAAGGGCGCGGCGGCTGTTGTTGGCGCTGGTTTCGGCGCCGCGGCGGACCTGGAGTACATTGAGGAAAGAGGTTGTCTTACGGGCGGCGACCTTGCGGCTGTCTCGCGTGAGGCGTACAACCGGGGTTCCGGACAACTCGGCACACTGGGAGGGGGCAACCACTTCATTGAACTCCAGGCGGTGTCCGAGACTTTTGACGAGGACGCGGCCCGGTTGTTCGGGCTTTTTCCGGGACAGCTTACGGTTATGATTCACACGGGTAGCAGGGGTTTTGGACACCAGATATGCACCGATTACACTAAACAGCTCGCGGCGGCGGCGCGAAAATACGGGATCGAGCTTCCCAGCAGGGGGCTGGCCTGCGCGCCAATCAACTCCCAGGAAGGACAAAACTATTACCGGGCTATGGCGTGCGCGGTGAACTTTGCCTTCGCGAACCGCCAGATTATAATGACGGATGTTATGCGCGCGTTCAGCGACGTGACCGGAAGGCCGGCGCACGAGACGGGCATAAAGCTGGTTTACGATGTGGCGCATAATATCGCCAAATGGGAAAAACATCACGGCAGGAAATACCTTGTCCACCGTAAGGGAGCGACAAGAGCGCTTTGTCCCGGTCACCCGGCCAACCCCGCCGTTTATCGAGGGACCGGGCACCCGGCGCTGGTTCCGGGGAGTATGGGGACCGCTTCCTACGTTCTGGTGGGCACGGATAAGGCGGCGGAAACGTTTTTCTCCGTAAACCACGGCGCGGGCCGAGTGTTGTCGAGGACCGCGGCGGAGAAGAAGATTACCAGGGAAGAATTTGACGCGGCGATGGGAGAAATACTGTACAACGCGCGGTATTATAAGGAGCTTGTCGATGAGGCCCCCACCGCTTACAAGGATATCGAGCAGGTAGTGGCTACGCTTGTCGACGTGGGGATCACGAAAAAAGTCGCCCGGATGCTGCCCCTGGCTGTTATTAAGGGAAAGGATTGAGTATTGTCTCACGGACCTGACCGCACACGGCACGGTTACCCGCCCCGGTTTCAGCTCTTGATCATTTCGGCTCCGCCCGGCGGAGGATAATCCGACCAGCGCATAGAATTAAGGCATCCATGAGCAATTCAGGGGGGAAGAGGTTGTTTCCACCACCGGTCCGGAAAGTAATGGACCTTTTACTCGACTCCGGGTACAAGGCATACGTGGTCGGTGGTGCGGTGCGCGATATGCTTCTCGGGCGCAAGCCGAGAGAGTACGATCTGGCCACGGACGCTTGCCCGAACGCCCTTCAACGCTTTGCGGAAACCCACGGCCTACGCTCTTTTCCCAAGGGTGCCGCCTTCGGGGTGGTCTCCTTTATTATTGACGAGATGGAGATCGAAGTGGCAACCTTCCGGACCGAGGTATACGGCGCCGACGCGCACCGGCCGGAAAAAGTTGATTTTTTATGGGCACTGGAAGACGACCTGGCCCGGAGGGATTTTACCATTAACGCGATGGCCCTCGACCGTGACGGGCGCGTTTATGACCCTTACCAGGGGAAAAATGATCTCGAAACGGGGGTACTGCGCGCGGTTGGTAACGCCGACGAACGCTTTGCGGAAGATGCTCTCCGAGCGTTTAGGGCCTGTCGGTTCGCCGCCGAATACGGTTTCAGCATCGAAGAGAAAACTCTGTCTGCCATGTCAAGGACCCGTGACCGTGTTGCGGGACTTTCGGTGGAGAGAGTCAGGGAAGAACTTGACAGGATACTGTTGAGCCCGCACCCCGCGGTGGGGCTGGAACTGTTGCGGGAAACGGGGCTGCTTGAGACGCGGTGCCGTGTACGAAGCGCCGCAGGGGAAGAAACAGTACCGGTACTGCCGGAACTGGTCCGTCTTTACGGCGTGCCCCAAAACCCGAGATACCATGAATTTAATGTATGGGAGCATACGATGCGGGTCGTGGAGGCCGTCGAACCCAAAATCGCACTCCGCTGGGCCGCGTTGCTGCACGACGTCGCCAAGGGAATGCCGGGGGTGAGGGCGCTGAACCGCCGCGGGGAATGGTCGGACTACCGTCACGAACAGGCCGGCGCCTCCATAGCTGAGGAAGTATTAAAGCGATTTCGGATACAACCCGTGGAGGCCAGACGTGTGGCCTGGCTGGTGCGGCGCCACATGTTCCACCCGGCCCCCCGGGAGCCGAAGGTGATAAAGTGGCTGAGTGTCCTGGCCGTGGACTTCAGAAACCGCGAAGACTTGACGGAAGGGGTGCTCCAGCTCTTAGCCCTGAGGGAAGCCGACCTCAAGGGTGGGAAAATCGCGCCGGCGCAACGACTGGACGACAACGAGCAACTGAAAGCGCTTGTCATAGATATTATTCAACGCGTGCCTTTTTATCCGGTGGACCTGGCCGTGAACGGGAGCGCGGTGGCCAGGTATCTCGGTGAGGGTCCCCAGGTTAAAGCCGTCCTTGATGATCTGGTAATGGATGTTCAACACGGCAGGTTGGTCAATGAGGTGGGCGCCGTCGAAAAAGCCCTGAAAAAAAAGTTGAAAGTTGAAGAAACAAACGTTATCCACAAGGAAAGACGTCAAGAACGCCGAAGATAAGAGAAAAAGTCTCATCCGGGTGGATAATATTGGGATTGCTGAAAAATCGTGTTGCTTTGACAGGGAGTTTTTACAGAGACCATCTATGGCGCCTGCCGCTGGCGCTGGTATGTTTAACGGTCCTATTCACCCCATTCACGCCTTCCTTTTTTACCGCTGAAGCCGCACAAGGGGAATACTATAAAGTAGTGGCGGGTGACTGTCTCTGGCTTATCGCCCGGCGCAACGGCGTCACCGTAAATGATCTGAAACAGGCAAACGGGCTGCAATCGGACTTTTTGAGCATCGGTAAAGTGCTTTACATTCCCGTGAAAAACAGCGCGGGCGGGAGCTATACCGGGGCGAATTCAACCCCCGCGGCGGTCAAGCAATATGTTCCTCCAGCCCGTTCCGGAGAAGTTGTCAACGATCTGGTCAACTACGCCGCAACATTTCTCGGCACCCGCTACCGCTGGGCGGGAGAAAGCCCGGCCACCGGTTTTGACTGTTCCGGCTTTACCAAGTTTATTTACGGTCAGTTCGGGGTCTCTTTACCCCATTCCGCGGCGGCCCAGAACGCATGCGGGACGCCGGTGCCGCGGGGGGAAATAGCGCCGGGGGATATTCTTCTGTTTCGCACGTTAAGCTCCGGGATAGACCACGCGGCGGTCTACTGCGGTAACGGTAAATTCATTCACGCCAGTTCGCGGGCCGGGTGCGTGCGTACGAACGCCATTACTGAAGCATACTGGAGTACTCATTTTGTAGCCGCACGGCGCGTCTTATAACAATCCGATACCGACAGCTGAAAACGAGAACGAGGCAGGGAGACCTGCTTTTTTTTGTTCCATGAGTAAGCTGGAAGGATTTTTTAACTATTGCTCGAAATTATGGTACGAATTGTCGAATGGAAGGGCGTACCACATGGCCTGGTCGTGGAACCTCGGCATAAAAGGAAAGCTGGCTGCGGTCATCGCTTTTATTATGATTATCGGACTTATCGCGCTTGGCTCCCGCTACTACGACAGCAAGAGGATGCTTGAAGAAGAAATGATGGTCCGGGTAAGCGGGCAAATGGAGTGGTGGGTACACCAGTCGCTGGTGCACCAGATCGAAAATGTTAAGGAAACGGCGGTTACGCTTGCGGGTCTCCCTGAGACACTGAACTTGTTGACCGGTGCGGCGGTCGACGACTTCGACAGACTGGCGAACGACCTGTTGAGGACGCAGAAAACGGTTGATAATTTGGTGCTGGTCGGCTACGACGGTACCGAGGCGATCCGTTTGGAGCGAAAACCGCACGGAGAATTGGCTGCTGTTCCACCTTTTCAACATTGGGAAAAGAATCCGTTTTTCGAAGAAGGGTTGCGGCTCAGACCCGGCTTGAGCACTTCCGCCGGTGTCGCCCTGGTCAGGTCCGGCGGCGAAGAGAGCGCGCAAACGTCGCTTTGCGTGATTTTCCCTGTGGCAAGGGGAAAAGCGGCTGCCGGCGCAGTCATATTGCAAGCGGATTTCGAGTCGATTTTCGAAGAAACTTGCCCGGTAGTCGGACGTTACGCAACGATCTATTTAACTGATGAAGAAGGGAACGTTATTTTTACCAAAGCAGCCGAAGACACGCACCCGGTAAAGGGTGTGATCCCTGACGGTATGGCCCCGCAATTGGAACCGGAACTGCTGGACCTGATTAGAAACCGTGATAAGGCTGTTTATGCCGACAATCAGCACCTCCACGGTTTTCTCCGGATATACCTTGAAAAGCCTGACAGCGGCCGTTATATGGCCGTCATATACAGCATCCCTGAGGAGGTCCTGTTTCAAGGCGCAAGAAGGGTTCAAAATGTATTCCTGCTCACCGCGTTGCTTATTTTTCTGGTTTCCATAGTTGCGGTGAGTGTCCTGGCCGGAAACATGGCGGCCCCGATACTCAGGCTGGCCAAGGTTGCCGACCGCGTGGCCAAAGGAGACCTTTCCGAGGATGCGGGACCGACATCCCGGCGGGACGAGATCGGGTGGCTTTACCGGAGCTTTAACAAAATGATAGCAGCGCTGAGGGAGAGTAAGAGCCGGGAAGAAGCGAAAAAGTCGCGGTTGTTGGAGGCGGCGGGCCAGGCGACGGTTGAGATGACCTGCGACCTCTCTCTCCACGCCATCTTAAGTAAGCTTGTTTATGCGGTTTTAAATGTGGTGGGCGCGAACTGTGCTTGCCTATACCTGTTCGGTGCGCAGAACGAAGAAAACTTCTTTGCGGCGGGTGAAGGGACCCGAAAATGCGGCGTGCTGGAGGGAAGGAACAGGCAGAGTTTCGCTGATGTAATATCTGAAAGGGGAAGTGTGGTGCGCTTAGCGCGGGACGAGATTAACGCGCTCTCTTTTGCGCCCCTGGACAAAGACTTGCAGGCCCTGTTCGGGATCCCGATCTTTTGTGAAGGCCGGATTATCGGGGCCTTGTGTATCGGCACGGAACAAAAAGAAATCGGCGACGCGGATGAAGCGGCGATCAAACTGCTTACGGCTCATACAGGGGTGGCCATTTCAAACACCTGGCTCCATGAAGAGGTCGTGGCACTGGCTAAAGATCTTGAGCGCCGTGTCGAAGAACGAACAAAAGAACTTAGGGAAATAAACCTTGAACTGGAACGGGCGAACCGTTTGAAAAGTGAGTTTTTGACCACCATGAGCCACGAACTGCGCACGCCGCTGAATACCGTTATCGGGTTTTCGGATGTGCTTCTGAGCGACCTTGTGCCCGGCGTACCGGAGAACATTAAAGATTATCTGAAAGACATCATGGAAAGCGGCGAACTGCTCCTGTCACTGATAAACGATGTGCTGGACCTTGCCAAAATCGAGGCGGGAAAAGAAGAGCTTGTTTTGGAGGAAGT
>JAGUUY010000149.1 GCA_020063185.1 Bacillota bacterium | reverse complement strand
CAGACCGTCGCCTTAACCACTTGGCTATGCCGCCTGATACGGCTAATTAATTATACACCACCGGGGCGCCTCGCGGCAATACCGGCATTATTTCATGATTCGTTTAATTCCGTTCCCGAACTTCGAACCTCGAACTCAGAGCTATCAGCTTTTAGCTATCAGCTATCAGGTTAAAGCAGTCCAACGGTCTTCAACACTTGCGGCTGGCGGCTATGAACCTTGAACTGTTGAACGTTGAACGTCGCACGTTGAACTTCTACTCCCATTCAATGGTCGCCGGCGGCTTTGAGGTGATGTCGTAAACCACCCGGTTTACGCCCGGGATTTCACTGACGATCCGCGAGGCGATGGTTTCCAGAACCGGGTAGGGCATTTGCACCCAGTCCGCGGTCATGCCGTCACGGCTCTCCACCGCCCGGACCGCAATCGTTTCCGCGTAGGTCCGCGAGTCGCCCATCACGCCGACGCTCTTGATGCCCGGCAGGACGGCGAAGTACTGCCATATTTTTCGGTCCAGGCCCGCCTTCTTAATTTCCGCCGTAACGATGGCGTCCGCCTCCCTAAGGAGTTCCAGTTTTCCTTCCGTTACCGGCCCGATGATGCGCACCGCCAGCCCGGGGCCCGGGAAAGGCTGCCGCCAGATTATTTCTTCCGGGAGGCCGAGTTCTCCGCCCAGCTCGCGCACCTCGTCCTTAAAAAGCCACCTTAGGGGTTCGACAAGTTCAAACCGGAGGTCTTGCGGCAGTCCCCCCACATTATGGTGCGACTTGATGGTGGCCGCCGTAGCGGTCCCGCTTTCAACCACATCCGGGTACAGCGTACCCTGGACCAGAAACCCCGCCGCGCCGAGTTTTACAGCCTCTTCTTCAAAGACCCGGATGAACTCCTCCCCGATTATTTTCCGTTTATTTTCGGGGTCGTAAACCCCGTCAAGCCTTCCCAGGAACCGGGTACGGGCGTCCACGTATACCAGGGGTATTCCTAGTTGACTGAACGCTTCCCGCACGGATTCAGGCTCCCCTTTGCGCAGCAGCCCGTGGTTGACGAAAACACAGGTAAGCCTTGCAGCGATAGCCCTGTGGACCAGTACCGCGGCTACCGACGAGTCCACCCCGCCGCTCAAGGCGCAAATGGCCCGTTCCCCGCCGATAACCTGTCGGACCTCGTTCACGGCCGTCTCTAAAAACGAACCCATGGTCCAGTTCCCGGAACACCCGCAGACCTGGTAAAGAAAGTTTTCGAGGATTTTTTTGCCGTGCGGCGTATGCGCTACTTCAGGGTGAAATTGCACCGCATACAGCTTTCTTTTCCAGTCTTCCATTGCCGCCACCGGCGCCGCATCGGTACGGGCGGCGGTGAGGAAACCGGGCGGCGCCTCCTCAACCCTGTCCCCGTGGCTCATCCAACATTGGGTTCGCCGCTCGACGCCCCCGAAGAGACCTTCTTCAACCAAAACGTCGAGCGTGATCTTGCCGTATTCCCTATAAGGCGCTGGCACCACCCGCCCGCCCAGGAGGTGAGCCATCAACTGCATGCCGTAACAAATACCGAGCACCGGAATGCCCTGCGCAAAAAATTCCGCCGGCAGCCCAGGCGCGTTGGGCGCATATACGCTCGACGGCCCGCCTGAGAGAATGATACCCCTGGGGTGTCTCAGGGCCAGTTCTTCCGGGGATGTGCAGGAAGGCAGGATTTCACAGTAAACCCGGCACTCCCTAACGCGCCGGGCGATAAGCTGGGTATATTGCCCGCCGAAATCGAGGATGATTACTAATTCCGCCGTGGGGTCTTCCTTATTACTTTCCTTCACGGACGTCCCTCCTAAGCACGCAAACATCCGGAAGGTTCCGGTAACGACCGGCGTAGTCCAACCCATATCCCACCACAAATTCGTCTTCGATTGCAAAACCAAGGTAATTAATCTCTACCGGTACGCTCCGTCGCGAAGGCTTGTCGAGAAGGGCGCACACTTTAAAGCCGGCCGGTTTTTGCGCGCGTATGTGTTCCGCAAGATACTTCAGCGTCAACCCTGTGTCCACGATATCCTCCACCAGGAGGACCTCACGCCCGGTAACCACCCGGTCGAGATCTTTTATGATCCGCACGACCCCTGATGAAGTACTGGACGCCCCGTAACTGGACACGGCGATGAAGTCCAGTTCGACGGGGACTGTCAGAACGCGCAGGAGGTCCGCCAAAAACACGACTGATCCTTTCAACACCCCCACGGCGAGTATTTCCCTGCCCGAATAATTCTTCGAAATCTCAGCCCCAAGAATTTTAACACGGTCCTGAATTTCGTATCTGGCGATTAGAACCCGCTCGATATCCGGGTGCACGGTTCTCCCTCCCGTAAGCCGACCGAACCCGCCGGGCTTACCTAATAGAATAACTTCGGTTCCAGTAACCCATTCATTTATACAGCTAACAATATACAACTAAAAAACCCTTTAGTTATCACTCTTGCTGCCGGTGCGGAAATGATCAAAGGTCGGCCTATTATATCCTGTAAAACAGGATTGCGTCAACTCGGCGGGGTTTTCAT
>JAGUUY010000077.1 GCA_020063185.1 Bacillota bacterium | reverse complement strand
TTTAGCTATCAGCTATCAGGTTAAAGGCAGTCCAACGGTCTTAAATACTGATGGCTGAATGCTGACGGCTGACGGCTATGAACCTTCAAACTTCGAACTTCGAACTGACCCGTAATTCGCGCTGCATTAGCTTGAACTGAACTTATCGTTTTCTGCTTTCAATCCCCTCGCGCCGCAGCAGCCGCAGCGCCTCGTCCTGATCCGTACCGGTCGCGAAGCCCAGGCGGATGGTACCTCCTTCGCCTTCGCGCACCCTGAGGATTTCGATATCGCTGATGTTGATGTCCGCGTCGCCTAGGATGGCGGCCAGTTGGGCAATCACGCCCGGTTTATCGGGGACCGTAACCACAATCTCGAAAAGTTCCGGAAGGTAACCTTTACTTTTAGCCGGTATTACTTGTCTCAAGGATTGCGCCTGCTTCAACCATTCCTCTACAGCCGGAGCGTCGCCTGCCTCAATCAGTCTGACCAGCTCGTCGAGGGCTGACTTATACAGCCCGAGCATCTGAAGGATCCCGCGGGCATTAGTCAAGAGTATGTCCCGCCACATTGCCGGGTCGCCGGCCGCGACCCGGGTCGTATCCCTGAACCCGCCGGCGGCGAAAGGCAGCACCGCATCCCGGTCCTCCATGCCGCCGATGGTGTTCACCAGGGTGGCGGCGATGCAGTGAGGCAGGTGGCTAACGGCGGCGATATAAAAGTCGTGAGCCTCCGGTGAAAGCTCCACGACACGGGCCCCGATCGATTCGGTAAGGTCGCGCATCCTATCGAGCGCTCCGGTATCCGTTTCGGCGGTCCGTGTGAGGATGTAGTAAGCGTTTTCGAATAAGAACGGATCCGCGCTTTGAACGCCGGACCTTTCGGAGCCGGTCATCGGGTGGCCGCCGACAAAGAAGAAACCTTTTTCCCTGCCGAGAGGCTCAAGGGCGCCGACAATACTTGCCTTGGTACTGGCGACATCCGTGACGATAGTCCCCGGTTTGAGATGCGGGCTGATTTCCACCACTACCGGCGCCACCGCGCTTACCGGAGTGGCCACAACGACCAGGTCCGTCTCTCTAACGCCGCTTGCGGCGTCGGTCGTTATTTCATCAACCGCTCCGACCTCCCGCGCAATCCGCAGGTTTGCTTCGTTTCTCCCCACGCCCACGACTTGAGCCGCAAGGCCCAGCCTTTTTATTGCCATCCCGAGTGAACCACCGATCAGACCGACACCAATGATGGCAACCCTGGTCAGCACCTTCTCCCCTCCCATCGCGGGTAGGAGCCAAGTATTTTAAAGTAGGTACTCCGGCGCTTAACCGCCTCAATAGCCGCCGCTAATAATTCATCTTCCCGGTGACCCTCACAGTCGGCGAAGAACACATAGTAACCGATGCTCCGCCGGGCCGGGCGCGATTCAATTTTGGTCAAATTAATGCCCCGGTCGGCAAACTCGCCGAGGGCCCCGTGCAACGCGCCCGGCCGGTCATGGACCAGCGAAAAAGCCAGCGACGTCTTGTCCCTGCCTGTCGGGGGCACCGGCTGGGTTCCGATTACCACGAAGCGGGTCTCGTTGTCCGCATAGTCCTGGACGGCGCGTATCACTACCTCAAGTCCGTAATGCGCGGCCGCCTCCTCCGTACCTATGGCCGCCCACGGTTCCCCGCACGCGCTGACCAGCCGGGCGGCTTCCGCTGTGCTGGCCGTGGCCTCCTTGACCGCTGTGGGGAAACGGCGGTCGATAAAACCGCGGCACTGGGCCAGCGCGTGCGGGTGAGACAAGATTTTTTTAAAAGACCGCAGCCCTTGCCGGGCAAGCAGGTGGTGCATCACGGGCAGGACTACCTCACCGGTTATGAGGAGTCCCTCCTCGCTTAGCAGGAGGTCCAGCGTGACATTCACGCTGCCTTCCACCGAATTTTCAGCCGGTACTACGGCACAGGTGATGTGCCCGTCCGAAACAGACCTGATCAAGGCGGGTATATCGCCATAAGGTACGCCGAAGAAATCTTTACCGGCAAAAAAGCAGGCCATGGCCTGCTCGGTAAATGTTCCTATCGGGCCAAGGTACCCTATTTTATCAGCACCCACTAAATATTCCTCCCCAAAGCGGCGGCAATTCGTCTTAGATCGCCCATCATAATTTCAAAGTTCTCCGGTGTCAGGGACTGGGCGCCGTCACAAAGCGCTTCCGCCGGATTCGGGTGAACCTCAACAAGCAGGCCGTCCGCACCCGCGGCGACGGCCGCGCGGCACATCGGCGCCACGAACTTCCAGCGCCCGATACCGTGGCTCGGATCGACGACCACGGGCAGGTGGGAAAGGTGCTTTACGATCGGCACCGCCGAAAGGTCCAACGTATTGCGGGTGTAAGTCTCAAAGCTCCTTATTCCCCGTTCGCAGAGGATCACGTCGCTGTTACCGCCAGAAAGGATATACTCGGCCGCCATCAGCCATTCTTCGATGGTCGCCGAGAGCCCTCTTTTAAGAAGGACCGGTTTATTCACCTGGCCGATTTCTTTCAAGAGGTCGAAGTTTTGCATGTTCCGTGTTCCTATTTGAATAATGTCGGTGTACGCCGTAACTATAGGGAGGGTGCGGATGTCCATAACCTCGGTCACAATTTTTAATCCGAACCGTTCTCTGGCTTCTGCCAGGATATTCAAGCCCTGCTCGCCCAGACCCTGAAAGGCGTACGGTGAGCTCCGGGGTTTAAAGGCGCCCCCGCGCAGAATGGTAGCCCCCGCCGCACGGACCTTTTCCGCTGTATACAGAAGTTGTTCACGGCTTTCTACAGCGCAGGGACCGGCCATAACATGGATTTTCTCGCTGCCGATGACGAGGTCTTCTCCTACAGGCACCACCGTTCGTTCCGCCCGGAAAGAACGGCTGGCCATCTTGTAAGGCTGCAGGATGGGTATCACTTCTTCCACCCCCGGTAAGGCTTCGATAGCAAACCCGCCGAGGCGCACCTTATCTCCAATTAACCCGATGATGGTTTTCTCCACCCCCCGGGAAAGATGTGCCCGGAGACCCGCCGCTTCGAGCCGTTTAACAACGCCCTGAATGTCTTCCTCGGTTGCGTTGTCGGCCATGATCACGATCATTAGTACTTACCTCCAAAAAGATAATTAGGACGCGAGAACTTTATCCAGCGCTGCAAGAAAACGGGCGTTTTGCGCCGGGGTTCCGATCGTTACCCGCAGGTGTGAGGGAAGCCCGAATCCCCCGCGTATAATTACGCCTTCCTTCAACATCTGGTGGAAAACGGCTTTTTCATCACGCCCTGAATCAAAGAAGATAAAGTTTGCCTCCGTCGGTACGTAATTGATTCCGCGGGCCGCAAAAGCTTCGTAAAGATATTTCTTGCCGGCCTCGTTGGTTTCACGGGTCAACCGCACAAAATTTTCGTCCTCCAGAGCCGCCAGCGCCGCTTCCTGCGCCAGCGAGTTCACGTTGAAAGGCTCCCGCACGCGGTTGAGATAATCGACCAGTTGCGGGGGCCCGATCCCATAACCTACGCGCAGGCCGGCAAGTCCGTACAATTTCGAAAACGTACGCAATACAAAGGTGTTAAACCCTTGTTTGAGATAGTCGAGTCCGTCCGGGTAGTCGGGACTGGTAACGTATTCGTAATAAGCTTCGTCGAACACTACCAGCGTCCCGGAACCGACGCGCTCAAACAACCGGTCCGCTTCCCTCCTGGAGGCGATGGCGCCTGTAGGGTTGTTCGGGTTGCAGAGGTAAATAATTTTTGTTGCGGGCCCTACCCTTTCAACCATGGCTTCGATGTCCATCCGGAAGTCCTTTAAGGGGACCTCGATGGGAACCGCGTTCATCATCCGCGCCAGTGGTTCATAGCGGGGGAAGGTCGGCACCGGCATTACGACTTTATCGCCCGGTTCAAGCAGGGCAAGCGCAAGCATCTGCACTAGTTCGTTTGAACCGTTGCCGATTAGAACCGAGGCGGGGTCTACACTGAAACGTGCGGCAAGCGACTGCCTGAGCCTGTAAGCGCTGCCGTCGGGATAAAAGTTCACCGCCTGCGCCGCACCAGTGACAGCGGCTATCGCCCTTGGTGAGGGGCCCAGAGGGTTTTCGTTGGAAGCCATTTTAACGATGTCCGTAAGGCCGAGTTCCCTCTTAACCTCTTCAATCGGTTTCCCCGGCTGATACACGGCCAAATTGTCCAGACAACTCCGGACTTTAGGTCCCATGTTTTTCACCTTCGGTTTTTGAAACATATTACCATATCCGTCTTTCAACGTTCAAGCTAATACGGCGTGAATTACGGGTCAGTTCACAGTTCGAAGTTCGGGCTATTACTGCCTGAAGTACGGGTCAGTTTGAAGTTCGAGGTTGAGCTAATGCTGCATGAATTAAAGGGTCAGTTCGAGGTTCAAAGTTAGGGAACCGTGAACTGTCGACCTTGAAGCTCCATCACCTTAAGCCCGAACCGTGAACTGTGAACCGTGAATTCAAAGCTATCAGCTATCAGGTTAAAGCAGTCCAACGGTCTTCAACATTGACGGCTGACTGCTGACGGCTGTAAACCTTGAACCTCGAACTATCAAACTTAGAACTGTTTAACTTAAAACATTATTTAGGCTTCGAACTGATTTACTTCGAACTGATTTACTTCGAACTGACCCCATACTACGCGCAGTATCAGCTTGAACTTCGAACTGACCCATAACTCGTGCCGCATTAGCTAAACTGTGAACTGACCCCCTATTCACGCAGTATTAACTTGAACTTCGAACTGTTAACGTCGGACGTCGCACCTCGGACGTTACACATCGAACCTCGAACTTTTTAAAGCCTTCTTCAGGTCTGCCGTCAGCAGTTCCACCCCCTTAAAATCATTTTGCGCGACCAGGCTTACGATTGCACTGCCGACTACCACCGCGTCACAGTAAGAGGCGGCCCTTGAAGCAGCCTCGGGTCCCGAGATCCCGAACCCGATGGCTACGGGATGGGACGTACAGCCCCGTACCAGACCGCTGAGAACCGCTAAATCCGTTTCGATACGCTCCCTGGCGCCGGTAACACCAGTAACCGCCACACAATACACAAAACCTCTGGCCTGCGCACAGATGCCGGTGACGCGCTCGGGCGTGCTGGTGGGCGCGATCAAAGGGATCAGGTCGATACCGTAGCGGTCGGCGTGAACCCTTAGAGGACCGCTTTCTTCGAGGGGCAGGTCGGGGACGATCAGCCCGTCTGCTCCACTCTTCACAGCCATGCGGCAGAAAGGTTCAAGCCCGTATTGAAAGATGGGGTTATAGTAGGTCATCAGAACTAACGGGACAGCGGTTTTTTCCCTGGCTAAACTGATGGTCTCTAAAATACCGTCAACCGTTACCCCGTGGGCGAGAGCCCTGTTTGAGGCCGCCTGGATGACTGGTCCGTCGGCGATCGGGTCGGAAAAAGGAATGCCCACCTCAATGATGTCCGCACCGGAACGCGCCATCGCAAGCAAGAGTTGCAGCGTTGCCGGCAGTCCGGGGTCGCCCCCGGTAATGTAAGTGATGAGTCCTCTATCGCCGTTGCGGCGTAAAGCCTGAAAGGTTTTATCAATGCGGCTCATGCTTCGGCCCCCTTCAGCAGGGACGACACTGTTTCGACGTCCTTGTCGCCGCGCCCGGAGAGATTCACCACGACGATTTGATCCCCGGTCATGGCCGGGGCTAACCGGGCGGCTTCGGCAATGGCGTGGGCGCTTTCAAGCGCCGGCAGAATTCCCTCTGTGCGGCTGAGCAGCTGGAACGCCGCCAGCGCTTCGTTATCCGTGGCGGAGGTATAGGTCACCCGTCCTGTTTCTTTAAGAAAGGCGTGTTCGGGGCCGACGCCGGGGTAGTCAAGACCCGCGGAAACAGAATGCACCGGGCTTATCTGGCCCTGCGTGTCTTGAATGATGTAGCTCATGGCGCCGTGCAGCACACCCGGCCGGCCGCGGTTGAGCGTAGCCGCGTGTCTCTCGGTCTCCAATCCTTCGCCCGCGGCTTCTACTCCTATAAGGCGAACTTCCGTCTCGTCAAGGAAGGGATAAAATATGCCCATGGCGTTCGACCCGCCGCCGACACAGGCCACAATTACGTCCGGCAGCCGTCCGGTTTCGGACAAGACCTGGGCTCGGGTTTCCCGGCCGATAACGGCCTGGAAGTCTCTGACCATCACCGGGTACGGATGCGGCCCGGCGACCGAACCGATCAGGTAGTAAGTGTCACGGACGTTCGTTACCCAATCGCGGAGGGCTTCGTTCAGGGCGTCCTTTAAGGTTCTGCTTCCCGCGTGCACCGGTATTACTTGTGCCCCTAGAAGCTCCATCCGGACAACATTGAGATGCTGCCGGACAATGTCTTCCTCGCCCATGAAAACTACGCACTCAAAGCCCAGGAGGGCCGCTGCCGTCGCGGTGGCCACCCCGTGCTGCCCCGCCCCGGTTTCCGCAATCATTCTGCGTTTTTGCATCCGTTTGGCCAGCAGCGCCTGCCCGATGGTGTTGTTAATCTTGTGCGCGCCGGTGTGGTTGAGATCTTCGCGTTTCAGGTAAATCCTGGCGCCGCCAAGAAACTTTGATAGCCCCGAAGCGAAATACAAGGGACTTGGGCGGCCGACGTAGTTTTTCAGATACCATGCCAGTTCCTTATTAAAAGTCGGGTCTTCGCGAACCGAATTGTATGCGTCATTAAGTTCTTCAAGTGCCGGCATCAGCGTTTCCGGCACAAACCGGCCGCCGAAACGGCCGAAATACCCCCGAGTGTCGGGCCGCATTAGAAGACCTCCTTCGCTTTACGGATAAATTCCGCGATTTTTGCCGGATCCTTTCGGCCGTCCGTCTCTACCCCGGTGGAAACATCGACGGCGTACGGGCGGACGGATGCGACGGCGCCCGCGACGTTACGGGGGGTAAGACCGCCCGCGAGGATGACCGGGGACCGAAACCGCGCCCCGGCGAGAAACTCCCAATCAAAACGCTCGCCCGTACCGCCGGCCGATCCAGGTACATAAGTATCGAAAAGCACGGCGTGCACGTCGTAAGCGTTAACCATTTTAAGCTCCTCTTCGGAAAAGGTAAGATAACCCGTCCCGGTTTCGTATTTTGCCCCCGGAGCCACTTTGAACGCCTTTATTACTCTAAAGCGCAGGTGTTTGCAAAAGGCGCTCGTTTCATCACCGTGAAGCTGTACGACGCCGAGACCGCAAAATGCTGCCGTCTCTTCGACGACTTCAAGGGAAGCGTTGACAAAAATCCCGACTGTCGTTACAAACGGCGGTAAAGCCGCCACGATTTCCCGGGCGGTTTTCGGCGCGATGCGGCGTCTGCTCGGCGCGAAGACGAATCCCAGGGCGTCAGCCCCGGCGGCGACGGCGGCCTTGGCCGTATCGTAGTCCTGAATTCCGCAAATTTTTACTCTGACGTTCATTTTAGCCTCGTTTTACTTAAAGTGATTGACCTTTGGGGGTCCGTGCGACGTGCTGGCTAATACTGAGTGAATTATGGTTCCGTTCAGCGTGAGGCGTGCAAGCTAATATAGATGGAACTTTAGGGTCCGTTCGACGTTTTTATTACATTGAACGTTGCACGTTGAACCTTGAACCTTGAACGTTGAACGTTGAACGTTATTTCGCGCAGGCCGTTATCAGTTCACGAAGCTTACCTGCGATATCGCCGGCATACATTAAGGCTTCCCCCACCAGAACCGCATCCACACCGCATTCCTTGAGCGTTTGTACCGCCGCGGGCGTACTGATACCGCTTTCACTAACCACCACGACTTCCGGGGGTATGTTCCGCCTCAGCCTGAGGGTCACTTCAATATCGGTTTTAAACGTATCCAGGTCACGGTTATTGATACCGATCACCGTCGCCCCCGCCGCTAACGCCCGCTGTACTTCCTCCTCAGTACGGACTTCCACCAGCGGCTCCATGCCGATTTCCCTTGAAAGGCCGACAAGTTCCTTTAGTTGCGTATCCCCAAGAAGTCTTGTTATGAGAAGGGCCGCGTCAGCACCCCATAAATTAGCTTCGAAAATTTGATACGGGTCCAGAATAAAATCCTTACATAGCAGGGGAACCTCGACGGCCCCGCGTAAGATCCCAAGAAAATCGGGACTACCGCAGAAAAACCGCGTATCGGTCAATACCGAGATTGCCGCCGCCCCTTCTTCCTGGTAAAGCTTGCCCACGGTCGCGGGATTTACGTCTAGGCGTATCGGTCCTCTGGAGGGCGAAGCCCTTTTTATTTCCGCAATGACCGTCACTCTGTCCGGGCGCCGGAGGCTCACCGCAAAATCACGCCTCCCCGAGGGCAAGCCGGCTGCGGCCCGAATCTTTTCCATAGGGAGACGGGCTTTTCTTGCGGCTACTTCATTAACCTTGTACTGAACTATGCGGTCAAGCATCGGTGAACCTCCGGGTCAAGCTTATATACTCCTCCATTTTCGCCAACGCACGGCCGGACGCGATAACCTCTCTCGCCGCAGCAAGCCCTTCGCCTACGTCTCCGGCCGCCTCGGCGGCCACCAACGCCAGCGCGGCGTTTAAGAGAACCGCGTCGGCCTTCGGCCCGCGGTTTCCCTGGAGAACGGCGCGGGTGATAGCGGCATTTTCCGTTACGGTTCCCCCGCGCAGTTCTTCTACGCGACACCTGTTGACGCCATGATCGGCGGGGTCGAGTATGCCGCGGCGAACCGTGCCGTTTTTTACTTCAGCGTACATCACTTCGCCGACCGGAGAAACTTCGTCCAGACCCCCGGCCCCATGCACTACGAAAGCACGTTTGGACCCTAGAATAGCCAGCACCTCCGCCACCAGGGAGACCAACTCCGGGGCGTAAACGCCGAGCACCTGGACTTCGGCCCCCGCGGGATTACAAAGCGGGCCCAGAATGTTAAACACGGTCCGCAGTCCAAGTTCCTTCCGGGGTGCGGCCGCGAACTTCATCGCGGGGTGGCAGGCCGGCGCAAAGAAGAACCCGAATCCCACCTCATCAAGGCACCGCCCCGCAATTGCTGGAGGCACGTCGACCTTGGCCCCTAATTCCTCGAGTAGATCGGCGCTGCCGGCACGGCTGGACACGGACCGGTTGCCGTGCTTCGCCACGGGCACGCCGCAGGCCGCAACCACAAACGCGGCAGTGGTGGAAATATTAAAGGTTTGCGCGCCGTCGCCGCCCGTACCACACGTATCGACCAGGTATGAGTACCGGGAAGTGTAACCCAGCGCCTTTTCCCTCATCGCCTGGGCGAAACCTGCTACTTCTTCGGCCGTCTCACCTTTCAAGCGCATGGCTACCAAAAAAGCCCCGATCTGCGCCGGCGTGGCCTCGCCGTTCATAATGATACCCATGGTTTCTCGTGCCTGGTCGGTGGAAAGGTGTTCTCCCGTTACCACCTTCGCTAGTGCCCCGCGAAGCATTTTCGCCACTCCTTTTCGTGTAAGCTAATGCTGCATGAATTACAGGTCAGTTCACGGTTCAAGCTTATACGGCGTGAAATGTGGGTCAGTTCACAGTTCAGAGTTAAAGAACCTTAAACCGTGAACCGTGAACTGTGAACCGTAAATCAAAGCTATCAGCTATCAGGTTAAAGCAGTCCAACGGTCTTCAACACTGATGACTGACTGCTGACTGCTGACGGCTATGAACTTCGAACTGTGAACCGTGAACCGTGAACTTTGAACTAAAATCGTCACACCGCCAACTCGAGGAAATTCCGAAGCAGTTCACGCCCGTACTCCGTCAAAATGGATTCCGGGTGAAACTGAACCCCTTCAAGAACGTATTGTTTGTGCCGGACGCCCATGATTTCCCCTTCCGCTGTCTTTGCGCTGACCTCAAGAACCTCGGGCAACCGCGTTGAATCAATGATCAATGAATGATAACGGGTTGCCGTAAAGGGTGAGGGCATCCCGCTGAACAAAGTCCTTCCGTCATGGTGGATGGGTGATGTTTTGCCGTGCATCAGCCGTGGGGCTCTCACGATGCGGCTGCCGAACGCTTGACCGATAGCCTGGTGCCCCAGACAAACTCCCAGGATCGGTATTTGCCCGGCGAGTGAGGTGATGACGTCGAGGCAAACGCCTGCTTCATTCGGTGTACGCGGGCCTGGAGACAATACGATATGCGACGGGTGCATGGCCGCTATCCGGTCCGGCGTAATAGCGTCGTTCCGGTGAACCTCGACCTCAGCGCCCATTTCTGCCAGGTACTGCACCAGGTTGTAAGTGAATGAGTCATAGTTATCGATCATCAACACCATGGGAAATACCTCTTTTTCGTTCGACGTGCGACGTGCCGGCTTATACTGATGGACCTTTTAGGTCCGTAATCCGTGCAATATTAGCTGAACTGTGAACTGACCCTCAATCCACACCGCATTAGCATGAACTTCGAACTGACCCGTAATTCACGCAGTATTAGCTTGAACTTCGAACTATGAACTGACCCTCAATCCATGCAACATGCAATATTAGCTGAACTGTGAACTGACCCTTAATCCGCGCCGCATCAGCTTGCACTTAGAACCGTTAACCTGGAACTGTGTTACATCCCAGCGTGGCCAGTAGCGCCCATGCTTTGTTAATGGTCTCTTCGTACTCCCGCTCCGCGTCGGAATCAGCGACGATCCCCGCCCCGGCCTGCACGTATGCGTTTCCGCCGTGGAAAACGACGGTCCTGATGGTGATGCAAGTGTCCAGGTTGCCCGTAAAACTGAAATATCCAACGGCGCCGGCATATATGCCGCGTAAATCAGGTTCCAGCTCATCGATAATCTCCATCGCCCTGACCTTGGGCGCGCCGGAAACTGTTCCGGCGGGGAACGAAGCCGTCAGAGCGCTCAAAGCGGAGCGCTGGGGGGAAAGCTCGCCCTGCACTTCCGACACAATGTGGATCACGTGGGAATACTTTTCCACGCCCATAAACTCGGTGACGCGGACCGTTCCCGGCAGACAAACGCGGCCTAAGTCGTTGCGCCCAAGATCAACAAGCATTATGTGTTCCGCTCTTTCCTTTGGGTCATTGAGCAGTTCGTGCGCCAGACGGCCGTCCTCTCCGGCGTCCCGGCCCCGCGGCCGTGTGCCGGCGATCGGTCTCGTCCGGATAATACCGTCTTCAACGCGAATCAACATTTCCGGTGATGAACCGGCGACAACGGCATCCCCGAAGTTCAAATAGAAAAGGTATGGCGAAGGATTTATTGTACGAAGGCGCCGGTAAACCTCGAACGCGTCCCCTGTGAAAGGCTTGTTGAACCTCTGAGAAAGGACAACCTGGAGTATATCGCCTGCCTTAATGTATTCCTTGGCGCGGCGAACGGCGTTCAGAAAATCACCCTTATTCATGTTGACCGCCACGTGCGAGGTATCGGTGGCGGTTGTCATTTCCCAATCCAGGGCCAGGGGTGTTCGGAGAGACGCGAGCGCGTCCGTTATGGCCACATTCGCTTCATCGTAGGTTGATCGCGGTTCTCCCCCGGGACGGGTATTCGCTACTAAAGTTAACCGTCGGCGAACATGGTCAAAAATCAGGACCATCTTGCAGAAGACCAGGCAACAGTCGTCAAGCGCAGCTTCACCGGCGCTGTCACGCGGGAGTTTTTCAAGGTGCCGTACGATGTCATAACCAAAGTACCCCACCCCACCACCGTAAAACCGAGGAAGGTCTTCAAGTTTTGGGCCCCGGAGCCCGCTCAGAATATCGGCAAGAAGGTCCACCGGCGAACGATTTTGAGAGGTCTCTTTCCCGGCATCTGTAAGGACTACGCAGTGTTTTCCCTTTGCTTTAAAAGTGAGGAACGGGTCATAACCTATAAAACTGTAACGGCCGAGGAATTCCCCACCCGAAACACTCTCAAGCAGAAAGGCCGGGCATCGCCCTAATTTCTTAAAAGCGGCGATAGGTGTCTCCAGGTCGGCCACAATCTCCCGGTAGACCGGAACCACCGTGAACTCCGCGCTGAGATTCAAATACTCCTCCAGTGTCGGGCGCACCATACGCCTGATCCCCCTAAAGCGCTACGCGGGTGGTGAAAAAATATAGGCCGGCACTCAAATGAGTACTGGCCTTTATATCCCACCCGTCTCCGCCAGTCTCATCTCTGCTCTTCTGACTCTTCTCGACTCAACTGGATACCAAATCATAAAAATTTTACAACGTCAGGACGGGGACTGTCAAGGATAACTTTATTTCGTTACCGTAGACCCGAGATTCGCTGGATTCGCTGTTTTTGACGCTACAGCCGCTCACCGCGGGAGAGCGCCTCTTCAGCCCTGCGGATCATTACTCTGACCATACTGCCGCCGATATTTCCGCCGACACGGCCGCAACTCTTGGAGTCGACGTTGCCCCAGTACCCATCGACTATTTGCGGTGACAGGCCGAGTTCGGATGCCACTTCGTACTTAAAGCGGTCCAGGACCTGAGCCGGTAAGAGCTTCGGATAAGAGAAAAATTGCGCCATATAAATCACCCTTTATTATTTTCCGCCGCCGGTCACTTTTTAATAGCCAAAAAAATTTTACAAAAAACATAACCTAAGCGGTCTCTTTCTTCTTTTGATAATGCACCGATAAGGATCAGGCAGACGCCGTAAACAATCCCCGCGATAAAAATGCTGCCAAAAAGATTAAATCCCGTGACAATTCCTTCCCCGACCAGATATTTATATGCAAAACATAGCGCAGTTGTAGCCGCGGCCGTTCCCGCCAGGGGTTTGAAAACGATTTCCAGCATTTTAAAGCGGCAGTCGGTAATTTTGCGGAGGTCGATCAGGTTTAAAACAGACATTATTATAAACCCGCTTACTACCGCGGCTGCGGCCCCCCTTATACCGTATGCCGGACAGCCCGTGAGCGCGTAAATTCCCGCGACCTTGAAAACTGAGGCAATAACCAGGTTGCGAAAAGGGACCATCGGCTCACCGAGTCCTTGCAGAACTCCCGTGGTGGTTTGCTGCAAGTATAGAAAAGGCGCCCCGATTGCCAGGACTTGCAGGGCCGCTCCGGCCTCGGGGTAACCAAATAAGATGGCGCATAAATCCCGGGCGAGAACAAGAAATACCAGCAAGCTCGGGAGCCCGACAATGACAGTGCAGCGCATAGCGTTGTTAACCCGCGAATTGAGCAAGGAGAAATCCCTGGCCGTCTGCGCCTCGGCGATGGCCGGTACCAGCGCGGTAGACAGGGCGACGGTGATCAGACCGGGGGTATACAGGAGGGTTTCCGCGATACCCGCAAACAGACCGTAGGCCTCGGTTGCTTCATGGGTTGAGAATCCGTTCGCCATTAACCTGTGGGGGATGATAACGGCCTCAAGCGAAAGAAAGCCCGTGGAAACAAGCCGCATTAAAGTGATCGGAAACGCCAGCCTGAACATTGCTCCGGTCAGGTAGCCGGACTCTCTAACCCGGAATCCGCCCAGACGTGGTTGAAGGTCCCGGCTGCGTATAAAATACAAGAGCATAAGCATAAAACCGCCAAGCTCCCCTATGACGACACCCAAACAAGCCCCGCACGCTGCGGCCACAATGCCCTGGTTGATTAAGAGCGAGGCCAGACACAATCCTACGGTGACGCGAATTAATTGTTCGGCAGTCTGGCTGGCGGCGGTGGGGGTCATGTATTGGAACCCCTGGAAAAACCCGCGGAAAACGGATGACATGGACACGATGAAAACACCCGGCATCAGGCAGATAAAGGGAAGATAAGTTGAAGGGTTGGACAGCACCTGGCCGGTGATGAAACGTGCCGACAGAACGCCGATCACGGTGAGGGTCAGACTGAAAAAGGAAGTGTAGACCAAAGCAAGGCGGAGGATGCGGTATGCTCGCTGGCGGTTACCCTGGGTGGCGGCATCGGCAACCAACTTGGCGATAGCGACCGGAATCCCGAAAGAGGCAAGTACAAGAACGAGTATATAAATGGGAAACACCATAGAAAAAAGCCCTATGCCCTCGGCTTTTATCAGCCGGATGAGGAAGATCTGGTATACAAAACCCAGCATCCGGTTTACGAAGCTGGCCCCGGCGAGCACCATCGTTCCGGTGAACAAAGACTGCGGTTCTTTCATTCTTCCTCCGTAAAATCTCGCTTTCGGCGACCTCGGTCGCTAACTAAATATATGCCCGTCCAGAGGATGCAGGACGGGCAACGGTGCCAACCGGAGCGGACCTGCGCTCAACGCTCTCAGGGTCCGACCGTGGAAGCGACGAGTGCCAAGTATCCGTTGTTGTACAGAAAATGTTGCCGCGAAACAGGACTTTCTTAACCCGCCGTAGAAAAAACGTACGTCGAACCTTTCGCGGCGTATAGAAAATAATGTAAGTGAAAAGGATATCATAGGAGGGACAATGTTTGAAGAATTACACGGCGAAGGACATCCGTAATGTAGCAATAGTAGGTCACGGCGGTACAGGAAAAACTTCTCTTGCCGAAGCGTTGCTTTTCAACACTAAGGTGATCAATCGCCTCGGCAGGGTCGAAGACGGCACCACTACCGCCGATTACCATCCAGAGGAAGCCAAAAGGGGTATCACTGTCCATACTTCGATTGTGCCCTGTGAATACGAAGGAACAAAAATAAACCTTCTCGACACGCCGGGCTATTCGGACTTCATCGGCGAGGTCAAAGCGGCGCTGCGGGTCGTAGAGGGAGCGTTATTCGTCGTTTGCGGCGTGGGCGGCGTTGAGGTGCAGACCGAGGCAATATGGGAACAAGCGGGTAATGAATTACCGAGAGCTGTATTTGTCAACAAAATGGACCGTGAAAACGCCAATTTTACCCGGGTGCTGGAGCAGTTACAACAAAAGTTCGGCGCTAATTTTGTGCCGTTTAACATTCCTATCGGCGCCGCGGAAACTTTCCGGGGAGTAGTGGACATCCTGGCCGAGAAGGCAATAATATGTGACGCCGCTAAGGAAGAGGCCGGTACAGTGCCCGCCGAGCTATCCGAAAAAGTCCGGGCATACCGGGATAAGCTCATTGAGGCCGCCGCCGAGTCCGACGACGAATATCTAATGAAGTACCTTGACGGTCTCGAGCTTTCGCCGGATGAGATACGGGCGGGTCTGGTAACCGGGTTCAAGCAAGGAAAGTTTGTGCCGGTGCTTTGCGGCACAGCGACAAGGAACTGCGGCGCAGGTGCGCTTTTAGGCTTTATGTCCGCGTATTTCCCCCCGCCGGAGCCGGAAGAAGGCCCTCTCGCGGCTCTCGTCTTCAAGACCCTGGCGGATCCCTACGTGGGGCGCATGAACTTCATCCGCGTTTTCAGCGGCACACTTAAGAGCGACTCCATCATTTTCAACAGTGTTAAAGAAAAAAATGAGCGCCTTGGCCAGGTGTTTTTTATCCGCGGTAAAAACCAACAGCCTACGGAAACAGTTGCCGCGGGAGATTTGGCGGCGCTTGTGAAACTGGCGGAAACCACAACCGGTGACACCTTATGCGAAAAGGATAAACCCGTTGTCCTGGAGAAAATCGAGTTCCCGGAACCCACACTGGGGGTTGCGGTGGAACCGAAAACACAGGGCGATGAGGACAAGCTGGCAACCGCATTGGCCAGGCTGGTTGAGGAGGAACCGACGATAAGGGTAAACAAGAATACTGAAACGAGGCAAACGGTCATTACCGGTATGGGTGAAACGCAGTTGGACATGATCATCGAACGCTTTAAACGGAAGTTTGGGGTTGATGTGGTCCAGAAGCCGTTGCGCGTACCTTACCGTGAAACCATTAGGGCGGAAACGAAGGTAGAAGGAAAATATAAAAAACAGACCGGAGGACGCGGCCAGTACGGACACGTCTGGCTACGTTTAGCGCCCCTCACGGAAGCTGATTTTCAATTCGAAGAGGATATTTTCGGCGGCGCGATACCCGGCCAGTACTTTCCCGCGGTGGAAAAAGGGGTACGTGAGGCGATGAACGAAGGGGTTTTGGCAGGCTACCCGGTGACCAAAGTAGGCGTGACGCTGTACGACGGTTCTTTCCACCCGGTGGATTCGTCGGAGATGGCGTTTAAAATCGCCGCTTCCATGGCGTTTAAAAAGGGAGCGCAACAGGCCAAACCGGTACTCCTTGAACCCGTGATGGAAGTAGAGGTGCTGGTGCCGGAAAACTTTATGGGTGATGTGATCGGCGACCTGAACACCAAACGGGGTAGGATTCTCGGCATGGAGCCCACCGGCAGGCAGAGCCGGATAAAGGCCACAGTGCCCTTTTCGGAAATGACACGCTATGCCATCGACCTCAAGTCTATGACCCAGGGCCGAGGCTCCTTTATAATGAATTTTGCCGGTTATGAAGAAGTTCCCGGCAGGATCGCGGACGATATAATCAAAAAAGCACAGGAAGAAAAAGCCGAGAAATAAAATTTGGGAAAATTGTTGGATTAAAAAGCAGGGAGTTAACCTCCCTGCTTTTCTGCCTGAGGCATTTGCTCTTCGGCGTAGCGGACCATCCGCCGCACCATGTTGCCGCCGACTTTACCGCATTCGCGGCTGGTCATATCACCCCAGCCGACCCTGGCGATTTTACCGGCCAGCCCCAGGTCTTCCGCCACCTCATACTTGAACCTGTCGAGAGCAGGTCCGGCTTCCGGAACCAGGTTTTTGCGACTCCGGTTGGCCATTACATCCCTCCCGCCGGTCTTGTCTTTCGGTGGCCCTTATTAGTATTTCTCAAACATAGTTTTTTATCCTTGCTGGTAACGCAATATTATCCCCGCTGTTTAACCTTTCCATACTGCATAACGCCGAATTTGTAATTTTAAACCGTGGGCAGCCGTAAATTAAACACAACATTTGTCGTAGTTACATAATATATCCATAAATGGTGTCGGAGGAGTGTTTTCTATGTCACAACCGCAACCACCGCCCTGTCCCGAAGGCAACCTTTATACCATCAGACTGGGCGACACTTTTTTCTCTATCGCACGCAGGTTCCGGATTTCTGTGGACGATTTGCGCGAAGCCAATCCCGGTGTAGATCCCGATAACCTTCAAGTGGGTCAAATAATTTGTATTCCTCTTGCGGTCCCACCGATAGTCTGTCCGCCGGGAACATTCACCTACACCGTTCGCGCCGGGGATACCTTTTTTAGTATCGCCCGCCGCTTCGGCACCACGGTGGATGCTCTGATACGGGCAAATCCGGGTGTTGATCCGGACGCCTTACTCATCGGCCAGCAGATATGTGTGCCCGGCGCACCGGGTCCGGAAGTATGCCCCCCTGGAACTTTTGTGTACGTCGTCCGTCTCGGAGATACCTTCTTCGGCCTTGCCCGCCGTTTCAACACCACCGTGGAGGCCATTCAGCAGGCTAATCCCTTCGTCGACCCCGACAATTTAAGGGTGGGCCAGATTCTCTGCATCCCCGGTGTCGCTCCCCCTGTCTGTCCCGCCGGTACCATGCCTTATATAATTCGAGCCGGCGACACGTACTTTAGTCTGGCGCGGCGATTCAACACCACCGTAGAAGCCATAACCGCCGCCAACCCGGGCGTCGATCCCAACAACCTTCAGATCGGGCAGACAATCTGCATCCCCGGTGTCGCTCCCCCTGTCTGTCCCGCCGGTACCATGCCTTATATAATTCGAGCCGGCGACACGTACTTTA
>JAGUUY010000042.1 GCA_020063185.1 Bacillota bacterium | reverse complement strand
TCTAACAAGCGCATCAGTCATCCGTGCCACCCGGACCATTTCTTTTACGTCGTGGACACGCACGATGTCGGCCCCCTTCATAATCGCCACCGCAACCGAGGCTGCGGTCCCCTCAAGGCGTTCCGTAACCGGAAGGTCAAGCGCGTAACCGATAAACGACTTACGCGAAGTGCCCACAAGCAGAGGGAACCCTAAGGAGTTGAACTCTTCCAAATGACGCAGCACCTCAATGTTCTGCGCCGCTGTCTTACCGAACCCGATGCCCGGATCGATGATGATTCTCTCCAGCGGCACTCCGGCCGCTGACGCGCAGGCGACACGCTCCTGAAAGTAGCTTATCATGTCCTGAATAAGGTCTTTATATGCCGTGCCTTTCTGATTGTACATCAATATGACCGGCGCCTTTTGCGACGCTGCCAGCGGCGCCATGTCCGGGTCGGCAAGCGCCCATTGGTCGTTGATAATATGGGCGCCTGCCGCCAAAGCCGCCTGCGCCACACCCGCCTTGGCGGTATCGATGGAGACCGGTACCGGTACAAGCGGGATAATTGTTTCCAGAACGGGGAGCACCCGCCGAATTTCTTCCTCTTCGGATACCGGGGTATGACCCGGACGGGTCGACTCGCCCCCCACGTCAATGATGTCTGCGCCCTGCGCCGCTATTTCAAGTGCCCTAGCTTTCGCCGCTTCTACCGTTTCATAACGTACCGTGTCCGAAAAAGAGTCGGGCGTGACGTTTAATATGCCCATCACCAGCGTACGTGCGCCGATTGTCAGTTCACGTTCCCGGCAATTTAGACGATAAGAGCGGCGTCCTTCAACATTCTCCAATACCCGGCGGAGTTCCTCACCAAGCCGCGCCAGGCCGAAAGGCTGCATCCGGAGCTTTGCGCACAGTTCTTCATACTGCCGCAGGGTCCCCATCAGGAGCGCATCGGTTTCCTTCACCGAGTGATTGACCACCCCGCGCGCCACCGCCGCGTCTCCCCCCTTGGCCAGCATCTCCTGCTTGATAATGTTGGCCTGAGCCGGGTTCAGTCCGGATACTTTCACCGCCCGAAAGACGGCTTTAGGCGCCATTATTCTACATCCCGGTTCATCAGCCCCAACCGACTTCACGGCATCCCGGGCTTCCGCACGGTTAGCCAGGTATAAAACCCTTATCTTGAAAGGCTGTTTACTTTCCACTTTAACCGCCCCCGAAAACAGTTCGTAGTTAGGCTAAAAGGACTAAATTTACAACTAAAAAAACCCGGCTGTTTCCCCGGGTCTTTTTGTTTGAGTTCTTGATTTCAGTTCTCGGTCCTTGGGTCCAGCTTCCGGGCCAAGAACCGGGGCAAGTGTTCGAGCCCGCTGTGGTCGTACTCTTCCACTTTACCCTGATCGACAAGACCGGCGAGTTTGGGGTCGAGAGGCAAGGTGCCCACCAACTCCAACCCGGTTTCTTCCGCTACGGATTTTCCCCGCGGCTCGCCGAACACATAAATCCTTTCACCGCACTCAGGACAGGTTACATAAGCCATATTCTCAATGATACCAAGAATCGGAACGCTCATGATCCCGGCCATTCTAATAGCCTTTCGCACAACCATTACCGCAAGTTCCTGCGGACTGGAAACGATTACGATACCGTTCAAGGGCAGCGATTGCATGACCGTAAGCGGGACGTCTCCCGTCCCCGGCGGCAAGTCGACCAGGAGGTAATCAAGTTCGCCCCACGCCACATCGGTCCAGAACTGTCTGATGGCGCCGCTGATCACGGGGCCCCGCCAGATTACGGGCTCGTCCTCTTTTTCAAGAAGCAGGTTCATGGACATGACACGGATGCCGTAGTACCCTGTACGAAGTGGGATGACTGCGGTCTCTGTTCCTTCCGGGTGACCTTTTAACCCGTACATCTTGGGAATACTCGGCCCGGTGAGGTCGGCGTCGAGGATCCCGACCCTGTATCCGTCCTGGCTCAGAATGTTCGCCATAAGAGACGTTACTGAAGACTTGCCGACCCCTCCCTTGCCGCTCATGATGGCGACAACCCGTTTAACGTTAGAAAGCTCGTTTTGGGCAAGAAATCCGGGTTTTTCCGCGAGTTCGCAGGTCTGCTTGTCCGCACAGGCGGAGCACGCCTCACCCGCGATATCACATTCCTTTTTACCTTCACCGTCCAACTTGGTCACTCAACTCCTTTTAAGATCCGTTGTTTCCTTGACGGCACTTGCCACCGCGTTCTGCCCCGACTATTTCCTTTATCTCCGTGCCGGCACAGATGGGACATTCTCTTTGGCCTGCATTACTTATGGGTTCTTCCCAAACCTTTCCACAATCCCCGCATTGCAACCGCCGGGTAACGAGCTGGAAGTTCCCGCCCTCAACCCGGATTGCTTTTCCCTGGACAAGCGCCTCGGTGACTTTCGCACGCGCCCCGGTAAGAATGCGCTGGAAAGTGGGACGCGAAATTCCCATGCGGTCGGCGCAATCCTCTTGTTCCAATCCTTCCAGGTCCTTTAGCCTAAGCGCCTCAACCTCTTCCACACCAAGCCCTATCTCTTCAAGACTGCACAGGGGTATTCCTGCGGGTTTAAAAAAAGTGCAGTGAGGCATAAATTCGACCCGGCGACATTTAGGCGGCCTACCCAAGTTTAAACCTCCCGGTAAAAAAAAGAACCAACACTAGTATGTTATTATACATACCGTTATAAGCCGGTTCAAGCTAAAAGGCAAAATTTAAAGGGAGGCGTTCAACGTTCAAAGTAATGCTGATGGACCTTTGGGGTCCGTTCACGGTTCAACGTTAAGCTGAAAATGATGGCCCAGCACTCAGCGTAGCTTCTAAATTTCAAAGAAGAAACTCTCATTAGCCGAAGTGAAGTAGTAGGTTCCGATCTTCAAGACTG
>JAGUUY010000229.1 GCA_020063185.1 Bacillota bacterium | reverse complement strand
GCCGCAAAAAGTGAAGGTCTTATGAACCAGGCGCGCAACGAGGTGGGTTATCTGCTGCTGCAAAGGCATAAACTCGCAGACCCCGCGCAGGCCGATTTTTCTATTATGTCCCAGGAGGACGTTCTCGGGGCCGCTTCACAGGTAACCGGCACGTTTACTACGCTGCTCGCGGGCATTGCGACGATTTCGCTTCTGGTCGGCGGCATCGGCATTATGAATATCATGCTGGTCACCGTAGTTGAGCGCACACGCGAAATCGGGCTCCGCAAATCCTTGGGCGCGCGCAAGAAAGACATCATCGTGCAGTTTTTAATCGAGTCGAGTATCCTGACTTTTGTCGGCGGGGTTTTCGGCGTCGCCCTGGGCGTATCGATAGCAGTCGTAGCGGCCAGGTTGATCAACCTGCCGTTTTCGCTGTCCCCGGCGGTGGTATTGTTGTCGATGGGCGTTTCCTGCGGCATCGGCATGATCTTCGGACTGTATCCCGCCCAAAAGGCGGCCAATTTGTCGCCGATCGAAGCCTTGCGGTTTGAATAAAGTTTCGCATTTATAAGGAGGCAGATTTCCATGATCCAGAAGGTTAAAAAAGTGGCGCTTCCGCTCCTGTTGGTCCTGGTTATCGGCGCGGGGACTTTTTATCTCGGTACTTTATATCAAAAATCACGTGCTGTAACCATGATGGGGTTGAGGGGCCAACTCGGCAACGCGCAAAGACCGGACGGCGCGGACGGCCTGGTACGCAGGTTCAGTCAAGAGCAGGGAAGACCGTTTAACGGTCAAATCATCAGCACGGATGAAAAAAGCATTACCATACAACTCCGGGACGGCAGCTCGAAAATAGTAATGCTGCCGGATAAGGCGATAATCAGGAAGTTTACGGACGGTTCCAAAGATGATTTGAGGCAGGGCGAACAAGTATTCGTTACGGGCGAGGAGAATTCAGACGGCAGCGTTACCGCGAACACCGTTCAGATCGGGAACCTCGGAATGCCGAACTAATGTAAAACATACAAAGGGTTTCATTTAAACAGTAACCCAACAGTAAACAAGGGGATTCCGTTCTTACGGCGGAATCTCTATTCATTTTGCCGGCAGGTGCAGTCCGCTTTTCGTTATACTTTATCCTCACCAACATCCGCCGATATGCATATTTTGGAACAGCAGATAATGATGGGGTGATGTGAGTGTATACCGATGACTTTATTCGAGACATTGCGCCTTTGGCCCGGGACTGTCGCAAAAGGATAAGAATTTTTCCAAGTTGTATAATTGCCCAGGCCGCGCTGGAAAGCGGCTGGGGCAGGACCGTTCCGCGGGACGAAAAGACCGGGCGCTCAAGCTTCAACCTGTTCGGCATCAAAGGAGAAGGGCCCGCCGGGCATGTTGAAATCCCTCATATGGAATTCGAAAAAGGAAAAAAAGTATGGCGCCGGGCAAAATTCCGCTGCTACCGCGATTGGGCGGAGTGCTTCAGAGATTGGGAAGAACTAATGATGCATGACCGCTACAGACCGGTAAGAGAAGCGCGCACCCCCGATGCAGCCGCGCAGCAGCTTTACCAATGCGGCTACGCCACCGACCCCGCTTACCCCCAGAAGCTCATGTCCATCATGACCCAGTACAGTCTTTACTCTTACGATACCGATTAGTAAAAGTCCACGTCTTAAAACCTCCTCGTAAAGGGCCGATACGAAGGCCCTTTTTTTGTGTCCGTACCGCTCTCCGGGAGGCATCACAGTTAACCGTCGGCGGCGGTGGTAACGCATCGGGACCCTGATACTTCGGAACAGGAGGATACATTCCCTAATTTACTTCAGCGGCTGTTATGTTACGCCTGGATTTTCGGCAATAACGTGCAACTCCGGAAAGAAAAGAGCCCCCCGGCTGAACCACCCTGAGGGCCTCTGACACAAAACCGACCACACATTCCGATCATTAGTTGGGCTGGGGTAACTAGAAAGCCCGCAATATCCACCGTAAGCCTTGGCATCCTCGGTAAGGCCATGCAAGGAAAGGAACCTGTAACAGCTTGATTAAAATAGAATCACCCTAACAATCGATTTGCTCCGCACCGATTTCGACGCTGCAAATGCGACTTATCGGGATTACAATCGCTTTCATTTTTTCTTTGTCAACAATATGGCCGCAGCTGAAGACCTTTAGCAGTAATCGTTCACCAAGCGGCGGAATCAGAACAATGACGTTAATGATAGGGATAAAGAAGATTCGGTTCCCGTTAAGTACTTTTTTACAGCAACCATCGCACTCGAACTCGATCGCGATCTTCTTTTTCTTCTTCAATTCGATTGCTTCGACTTCATCTTCAGTTTCAGTCAGGAGAGCGTCGATCAACTTTTCCCACGTTTCGAGTCCGGGATCCTTTGTTGCTTTTGCCTCTTCGGGCAAGTACTTTAGAATTTCGGACATTTCCATTGTGTGTACTACCCTCTTTCATTCAGGATTTTATTCACAGTATGCTGCTTTCTCCTTTAACGTGACTCTGCTCGTTGCTGAGTTTTGGTATTGGTGTTAAAATCTTAAGAATTCGGGTTTTGGCGGGATCACTGTACACAGTTCAGAGGCGCGGCATAACACCGGTTAATGTCCGTGGGACCGTCCGGACGGCCGTGTAGACAGGGGTGCGCTCTATATGGCATAATCGGGATGGAACTGCGCAGCCAACAGAGACGTGTTCAGTTAAACGTCTGGTTGGTAGACCGGCAGGTCGCCTACTGCCCGGCGAAGGGGGATTTCTTTTGGGGAAGCACATTTTTGCGATTGTTATCATTTATTTCGGCGCCGTTACCGCCTGGATGATCCTCGGCAACACCGTGCAACTGCGTACGCACACGCAGGACTCGATCCTCAGGCAGCAAGTCGGACAGTTGTGGGGCGCCCCGCAGCGGCAGAAGGCCCCGGAAGTGTCCTACGAGGTCGCCCGGGAAATAAAAACGGAGCGCACCGAGGGCGGGAAAACCGTAGTCGAGACCAGGACCGAGAAGTCAACGCATTTTCTGCCCGTGGCGCAGAGCAACATCGACGTCGACCAGCGGATAGACTACCGGCAAAAAGGACTGCTGTGGTACTCAACGTATCGGGTCGGCTTTGCCGGGAACTATGAAGTTGTCAACAGCACCGGCGAAGAGCGGGAATTATTCTTTAACTTTAACTTCCCCAACAGCGGCGCCATATATGACAACTTCCGGCTCCTCGTCAACGGGGAAGAGGTCAAAGACCTGGAGATCAGGTCCGGCGTGGTCGGCCGGTCGGTCAGGCTCAAACCCGGTCAGGCCGCGGACTTTTTGGTCGCCTACGAGTCGCAGGGGATGGACGAATGGTGGTACGACTTCGGCGACGACGTTAACCAGATCAAGAACTTCACCCTGAACATGAATACAGACTTCAAGGACATCGACTTCCCCCAGAACAGCATTTCCCCGACGATCAAGAAAGAGACCGATAAAGGCTGGCAGCTTACGTGGCAGTATTCGAATCTACTGACCGGGGTGAAAATCGGACTGTTGATGCCCAAAAAATTGAATCCCGGGCCGTGGGTGGCGAGCGTGAGCTACTTCGCGCCGATATCGCTGTTTTTCTTCCTGTTCGTTATGTTTATTATCACCGCCATGAGATCGATCAGGATCCACCCCATGAACTACCTGTTCCTGTGCGCGGCGTTTTTCAGCTTCCACCTGCTGCTTGCCTACCTGGTGGACCATATTTCCATTCACCTGGCTTTCCTGATATGCTCCCTGGTTTCGGTCTTCCTGGTGGTCTCCTACATGCGGCTGGTCGTGGGCGAAAGGTTCGCCTTTTTTGAAACGGGGCTCACGCAGTTCGTCTATCTCGTGGTCTTTTCCTACACGTTCTTTTTTAAGGGCTACACCGGCTTGGCGGTTACCGTCTTGTCGATCGTTACGTTGTTCATCTTGATGCAGATGACCGGCAGGGTTAACTGGTCAGAGATATTTGCACAGGGCGGTAAGAAACTCCAGCAAGGTACGGGTCCGAAGTAGATGCATGAACATTCAGATCTTCGGCACAAAGAAGTGTCAGGACACCAGGAAGGCCGAGCGGTATTTCAAAGAAAGGGCCGTTCCCTATCAGTTCGTCGACCTGACGGTGCGCGGCCTCAGCAAAGGAGAACTTGATAAGGTGAAAGCGGCGGTGGGCCTGGAAAATCTCATCGACAAGGCGGGAAAGGAGTACGCCAAACGCAACCTGAAGTACATCGTCCACGACGTGGAAGAGGTGTTGCTTGCT
>JAGUUY010000028.1 GCA_020063185.1 Bacillota bacterium | reverse complement strand
AGCCACTGGGCTGCCGTCCAAGCCCTAGTGGCCATCGCTGCAAGTTTGCTCATTAGTTCGACTTTAGTCGCCCAGGTGTAAAAACTGACAAAGGGCGATATGATCAGGCTGGCCGCATATCCAAGCACTGTAAAAGCTACACCGAGTCCGAGCGCGGCCGCAGCACCAATAACCATGGCCTTTGTTAAACCGGGGTGCTTTTCTGAAAACTTCTCTACCCGCTCGGCCAAGCTGGAAAGCTTGCCGATTAATTGATTCAGGGGCGGTAATAGGATATTG
The DNA here is from genome assembly GCA_020063185.1 of Bacillota bacterium. Lineage (GTDB taxonomy): Bacteria > Bacillota > Desulfotomaculia > Desulfotomaculales > Ammonificaceae > SURF-55. Next base: position 14,820 of record JAGUUY010000028.1, on the reverse strand, counting down.
CCTGTGGTAATCGCCAGGGCCGTCATTCTGTTTTTGAGCAGCTGAACATTATTCTCGGACGTCGCTGACCGTGCCTCAAACTCTTTCTGCATGCTGCCGGAGTATTTGGTGGTGTCGGCCACCTTCTTAAAGTTTTCTTCCAGGGCTTCAAGGTTGGTCAGCAAGGGCGATATGGCGCCGATACTTTCCTTACCGAACAGGTCCGACAGAACCGCCGCCCGCTTGTATTCGGGCAGCTTCTGGAGGGAGCGCATCACTTTCAAAATCGCCCCCTGGGCATCCTCCTGCATGAACTTGGCCATCTGTGCCGCATCCAGCCCCAACTGCGCAAACGCCTCAGCCTGGCTCTTTGTCGCACCCTCCCCGGCTACAAGTCCGAGAACCAAATTCTTGATGCCGGTTGCGGCTATTTCCTCTGTTATACCGGCGCCCACCATGGATGCGCCCAGAGCGGCAATCTGAGCTGCAGCAGTTCCCCCGACCTCACCCAGGGGGCCGATCCGGCGCACCACCTCCGATATTTTTGGCGCCGATGCCGCCGTGGTATTGCCCAGGTAGTTAATCTGGTCGGCCAGTGTATTAACCTGTTCCTGGTTCATCTTGAAGGCTGAGCGCCACTGGGCCATGGTCTGGCCGGCTTCCTCCGCCGAAATGTCGAAGGCCACGCCCATTTTTGCCGCCGCCTCCGCATAGCCAAGAAGTTCAACCCTGGCCAGTCCCGCCTGCCCGACGGCGGCGACGATTTGAGCAAGACCCTCGGCGGTCATGGGGATGCGTTTGGAAAGATTGAGAATATCCTTTTCCATGGCCTTAAACTGTTCCGGAGTATCGAAGTCAACGACCTTCCGGACATCAGCCATGCTGGACTCAAATTTCATGGCCGCGACCACCGGGGCTCCCACGGTGGCTGCAGCCCCGGCCGCCTCAAGCAGGTTACCACGCATATTTCCCCGGAAGTCGCTTACCTTCTGCTGGAGGTTGGAAGCCCTGGCCAGCTTCTTCTGCGCCCGTTCAGCTTTCTCCAGTTGGGCCGTCAGCTTGGCATAAGACTCGCTATACTGCTGGGCGCTGATTGCACCGGACTTCAGGTTCTTTTCAAGGGCTTTCATGTCAGTCCGGAGTGATGAGATCTGGCGATTCATCTGGGCCAGCCGTTCGTTGGCTGACGTAAAAGCTCCGGAGAAGGAGGAATTGATTTTTCCAGCCAGTTGAAAAGCTATTTCATACATCCGACCCGCCATTTCTCATATCACACCCCTTCTTCCGCAGACCTGTTGATACTTCAAGCCATTGGATTAACTCCGATATCGGCAGCGATAACCAATATGGAACTGGTGTATATGTGGCTACTGACATTACAATGCAGGCCTCCATTATTACTCGCCTTGATTCAACAGGCCTGAGGCCTACTCGAATAAAAAATTCTGCACCTCGATGGTGACTTTGCTGAAGTCCTTTGCCGGCAGTCCCAAAATCAGGTCCACTGGTACCCTGGCCGCCTTGGCTGCCATTACCGCGAGATAGGACTTAGACAGTTCGGCTACCGGCGCCGGGTCGGCAATAACCCTGACCTCGGCCTCGGCGATGATCATATCCCTACCGGTGAGCACGTCAAAGTCAAGCTTCAGTTCCGTATATTCCTTGCCCTCGAAAGTGTATGGCTTGCTGAGCTTGATATCCACATAAATCCCCTTTCTTTATGAAAATCAGTCAGAGACCTGCCGCCGAAGCAGCAGGCCCCTTTTGCTATGCCAGGCCCAGGGCCGCCCGGACCTGTTTCAAATAGTCCGTGCCGTTGATCACACAAATATAATTGTACTTGTCAATTTCAATGATCTTCTCCCCGTCCAGTGTAACGCTGATGTAGACCACCTCAAACTCATTCGATGCGTCCGACTTGGCGCCCACATCCAGCTTGCCCAGTTCCGTTTTCTTGGGAATACACCGCACGGTCACCTTTAAAGGGGCCACCCGGTATTCCCCCGCTCCGGCGTTCATAACCTGGATGGCGCCGCGAAGGTCAAGGTTATGAACTTTTGGCTGGGCCAGGTTTGCGGTGGGGCGGGTCACGGTTCGCCAGTTAAGTTTCAGGGTCATACTGCCGAAGTGTCCCAGTACCGGGCTGTCCACCTCGCCAGCGATGCCCGCCCCCTTGACAGTCTCGGTCATGGCGTCCAGGGACGGCAGCTCCACGTCGGCCACGCCCAGAAGGTCCGCTCCGTCCTCGTAAACCCGGAAGTTAATCAGTTTTTCAGGTACCTGGTTCAAGGTTTTTACCCTCCTTTAGCCGAACAAAGCCGCAAGGTATTGCGGATCATATTCGACGATGAAATCAATTTCCCGGGCCGGCGACGGGGGGGTCACATACACGTGGAAGCGGATGATGCCGTCCATCAGATCGGTTTCCGGGTTCTCATCCGGGATAAATTCCACCCGGCCACCGAGGATGAATTCCCTGGCTGCCAGGCCATTAAGCCAGATGTTGGCCGAGTCCACCACGGTCTCCACCAGGCGCCGGCTGATGGGGTAGTCAACCTTCTGCCAGAAGGTTAACACCAGTGTATTGGCAATCCAGTCGAACATCCGCCGAACCGGAAGAAATGCGTCTTTGGGGTCGGTTATCGCCGGGTAGGCGCCGGTCCGGTTGCCCCATGCCTTCCAACCACCAACAAAGTTGAGGGCGGTGATTATGCCCCCACCATTCAGGTAAGCAGCCTGGTCAGGGCCCAGTGCAACCTCCGTACCGCCGGCCAATACCGCAGAATTTGCTTGCAGGTTTTTGTTTGATGGACTGGTATAGGGTATGTCGTCATTTTCCGCATCGGTCCGGCAAATCACACCCGCAAGCTGGGTGGAAAGGTGGTATTCTTCATCACCCAGTTTGACCTTCGGCCAGCAGACGGCCTGCCGGGCGGACGTGTAGTTGTTGGTGTTTTTCCAAGCCGCCACCTTGGTATATAAATCCGCCGCAGAGGTGGGAACATCGGTAAGAGCAATGCATTTAAAGTGGCTGTTGATATTGCTGGCCTTGGCCACCATCACCGCGGCCACGGTGGGGTCGTGAGACCACCCCGGGGCCAGGACCATGCCGGGTACCAGCCGGAACAGGGGAAAAACCTTGTTCAGGAGTTCAAGGCCGGTGTATGCTCCGGTCCCGGCGTCCACCCCGCCAATAATATCATTGGCGACCACCGCGGAGGGGTTGAGCTTGTCATAGACAACAAACACTGAAGTCTGGCCAGCGGGGATGCTACCGGTGCTAATCCTGGTAATCACGACCTGCCCGTCCTCATCGAATGCAGCCGTGTAATCCGTTCCCTTTACCAGGTCGGCCCCGCCGGCGGTCAGCCTGACCTTAAGGCTGGACAGCAGCACTCCTTTAGCCGTGATGGTCGCTATACCGTTTGCCATGGCCACGGAGGCCTCAGGTACGGCGGTTTTGTGAACAGCCGGGTCCAGTACGTTGACCAGGACCACCGGAGCCACATTGAAAAGGGCAAAATGCGATTTGATAAACTCGCAGAGTGTATAGTTTGCCCAGTCGCTGCTATAGCCGAAGTATTTGATTGCCTCAGCGTAAGTATAGCAGAGCTTTGGAGTATTCACCGGCGCCGGGTCAATGGCCAGGTTCACCGGCGCTGTGCCGAATACCACCGGCAGGCCTGCGCTGGTACGGACAGGCGGCAAAACTGACGTAGGAACTTCAGAAACATAAACACCATGCTTGTAGGTCACCTACTAAACACCACCTTTCAAAACTTCCCCGAAGGCTGTATTCTCCGGGGTCCCCTTGGTTCTAACGGCCTGCTCCACCCGGGCCAGCTCCCCCACCGGAACTATAAGAGATTTGGCCGCCGGGTATTTCTCGAACACCAGTTCAAGGTGCGCCGGCAGGCCGCCTTTGAAAACCGTATACCGCTGCAGAGCCCCGCCCGGAATATTGGGGCCGCAATAAATCAGCCGCCCTGGCTCCTGGGCGGCCTCTTTCTTTTTACTCATAAGTGACCTCCTCCACCGGTTGAGCTATCGTCCAGGTGGTGGTCATGACCCCTATCCACTCCGGGAACGGCTGCTCCTCCGACATTTCAATTCTCAGGGGAAATTCCAGCCGGAACTTCCCACCCACAACCCGGTGCTTCATTAATTCCGTCCGGATACGCTGCAGAATGTTGGCCGGGTCGCGCCAGCCTTCCTGGGCATCCTCGGAATAGGTACCGGCGATAATTTTTATAATTACCCGGGAATCTTCGTCGCTATCGGTGCCCTCCGCGAACCGCACAATAACAAAAGGAAAATCAGGCGTTTCGGATTTTGGGTCTTTTGACGGAAGGTACCCGGCTATGACCTGGGGCGGCTTAACCATGTTTTTGTTTTTGGTTTCCAGCTGGTAGTCATTCACCACAACCTCTATAAAGGCTTTCAGTCCATCCACCAGTAAAACAGGTGTGCTCATTTCCCGACACCTCGCAGCATCCGTTCAATCTCGTGGTCCAGCCGGCTTTCAAGTCGCTCCCTGGCCTGCTCCTCGATATACCGGGTAACCGACTCGTGGCCCAGCATCTGCGGAACGGAAGGGCCGAATCTCTCAACAATTGGAAGCCTGGCCTTGCCAGCACGGTGGAAAACACCGATGTGCCCAGAAGCCATCCGGGCGACAAACGCCCCGCGGATGCTGCCGCCGGCGCCCTTTACCACCCGGGCAATAATCGGTGTTTTTCTTCGCTTCGACGGGGGCTTGGCCGGATTAATGCGAAACTTGGACAGGGCCAGAGGGGATCCAGTGGACCGGATGATGACCACCGGGTCCTCCGGGGTAGCCTTTTTAATCCGTATTGTCTCATTGACGTCTCTTGCCCGGATGTAATACCGCTCACGGACTTTCCTGACCGCTTCCGTCCGGACCCCCTCGGCAACCCGGTTGAGAGCGTTCGCAATGGCTTTCGGTGCTCCTCCGGGTATATGCTTCAGTACAGCCTCCGCCCTTGCCACCTGGTCAGCATCAATGGTGATCATGACTCGTTCGCCTCCAGGACTATCTCCAACATTCCACAGTTTTCAGTACACTCGGCCACCAGGTAGAGCTTGCCGTCCAGGCGCATGTGCTGGCCGTAAACGGGACGGGAAGGGAGGTCGGCAGCCCTGACAAAGACCGCCACCTCCCCTTTATAAACTCCGTCGTACCGCTCTGATCTCCGGTCGCTTCGGATCTTTAGAATGTCGCTGTCCACCACGGCCAGGACCTGCCGTCCGTCAATATCATGGGATTCGGCGAATTCGTCCAGGTTGAGAAACGTGGACAGGTCGGACTGAATCTGATCTTTGAGGCTCATTATTTTCCACCCTTTTTAAGGGGGGCTGGCTCGGGCTCAGGTCCGGGTTGCGGTTCTATTTTGATCTGTGATCCGGTTTGTGCCTCGGACCGCTGATCGGTCTCAGGAGTGACATACCGCTCGGCCGATCCGGTCTTAACCAGCTTGTCCTCCAGTTCGGGGGGAACAGATAAAACCGTTCCTGCTTCATGAAGCAACCCCTTATAATTAAGCGGGTTCTTAAGCTTAATCACTTTACCGCCCCCTAACCAATCTTCACTCTAGCCGTAGTTCCGGCAAGCGCCTTCGGCTCAGTAGCCCATCCAGCAGGAGTGTTACCGGCTGACACATTGGTCAGGTTGCCGGCAGCGGCATCCCAGTAAAGCTGATCACCGACCGCAAACGCAGCATTGTTTACCGCCGGCAGCTCATAGATGCCTGTAGTCTTTACTGAGCCTGTGGCGCCAACAGCGATGTCTTCGCCGGCCATGCCGATTCTGGTCACCAGGGGTATCACATCACCATATCCGATTGCAGACGCACCGCCGTTTGTGTAATCGATGGTCTCGCCTTTTTGGATATATGTCCCTTTTGGCATGTAGCTTATTCCTCCTTATGAATTAATTTTAAGGAGCCTAATTGCTTAGGCTCCGGCGTTCTTATACAGGCCGCGGAAGTCGAGTACGTTTACACCGTAGTCGATGTAGATCCTCCACTTAATCCCGAGGAAGTCAAAGCCCACCTGGCTTTCCAGTTTGGGCATGTCATCACCGTTCAGATAGGTGACCTCGATGGTGTCTACATCCGCCGGCGATGCGGCCAGATACCAGGCGGTTTCGCTGTAGGCATCCAGTTCAGCGTCGGCAATGGGCTCAAGAGTGCCGGCAAACGGATTGATGTTGCCGATGGTGTTCGGCACATAGTTTACCGCCACAAACTGCTGCGCAGCAGTTTCTTTTGCCGCCGGAACAATCAAAAACCTCGGTCCGATGTTCAGAGTTTCTTTGCCCCGGAGGTTCTTCTGCTTCCGCATGGCGGCGCGGCCGGCCCCAACAGTATCTATGCCGATGGCTGCACCTGCCCCGGCAAGGTTCCCGTGGTTGGCGTGAAAAAGGGTGACACCGTCAAAAATAGCGGGGTTGGACCCGAGCATTTGGTACACCAGCTTGTTTATACCTCGGCCGGCGGCACGGACGTAGGCCTCGGGTACCCGGGTAAGGATCCCAATGTCGTCGTTAATCAGGGCCTGCCTGGTAAGCCCGAATGAACGGCCAAAAGTTGCAATTGCCTTGGAGACCCCATGGTCGCTCATTTCGTCGAACTTAAATTCCCCGCTCTGGGTCATCTTGAGCAGTTCCCCTGCTTCAGAGATCTGGTAGTGCGTTGCCGCCTTGAAGTCCGGGTTCGATCCGCGGCCGGTCCACCTCTGGTAGGTGGTTTGGGCGGCCCGGTATGCAGTGGCCATGCTCTTGTTAACCGCGCTGTTAAGAACACTGGTAAACTGGCTGTCGGGAGTCAGTGCCTCCCGGAAAAGCTGTTCGTCGTCAAGCCTATGCGCATTGGCCCGGCCAGCTCTAATCAGGCAGTCAACCGCCAGGTCCCTGAGTTTCATTCCGCGCAGATCCCGGGCGCCATCTGCCGGCTTCTCGACACTCCGGCCGGCACGAAGCAGGATGGCGTCGGAGGCTGCTTCCCTGAATTTGTCAGCCTCTTCTCTTTCCACACTTACGCCGGGGGCCGGGCCCGGGGAGGCTCTTCTTTCGGCCTTGAGTTTTTCCAGGATAGCTGCTCTTACCTGGTCAACCGTATTTCCGGAATTGATGTGTTCGGCAGGATCAACTCCGAAATCTCTGCACAGCGCACTAATTTCAGAAACGCGCTGCCTTTCGGCCTTGACGACCCTTTCAGTTTCTGTTTGGGTCTGGGCTGCCCTTTCATCTTCCGCGATTTCAGCTTTCAGGGTGTCGATATCCCGTTGCAGAGCATCAAACTCTGCCTGCTCCTCTGCGGTTAATCCACGTCCCGCTGTTTTGGCAGTGTTTAAAATTTCCTGCTGCCTGAGTGCCTTGATTCTGAGCTGTTCTTTTTTGTTCAATTTCTTACCCTCCTATAAAAAATTTTTATTTATTTGAAGCTGCCGTTCAAGTATGTCACTGCTGACTCTTGCTTTTGGCGCATTCCAAGGAATGTTAGGTTGGCTTGCCTCTCTGCCAACACCGACTGAAGGGTCAGCCGGTACGGGCTCAATACTTATTTCGATGGGTTCCCACTTTAATCCAATATAGGCAGGCCCCGTAAAGCGGCCATTAGACGACTTCTTGCCAGGCATAACTTCTTCCCAGCTCGATACAGCATAGCCAAATGAAACCCCCCTAATGGATTTACTAAGGACTTTATTCTTCACTTTTTGGCTATCTTCGTCGTCATCAAAACTGATAAGCGCCCTGCCTTTTCGCTGTTCTATATCCAGCCAGGCCTTCTCTATTCGAGCAACAGGCATTTTGCCATATTTGACATCACGACCATGGGCGAAAAGAACTGATCCGACGCTCAACAACCTTGTAAAATCAACCGCACCTTCCTCATGCAGAAGGATCTCGGAGCCATACCATCTTTCAACGGCATATTCCGACGAAAAAGAAAGCTCGATTTGATTTTCATTCCCCTCTACTGCCCTAAACTCCGCATCAATGGTTCTGGGTTCCTGAAGTCCTGTAGCTGGCTTAGTTCGCTGGAACATTTCGCTTACCACCTCCTGTTATATCTAATTCCAATTCCTGGGCAAATTTCATTTCCGCTGCCCTCTGTTTCAGTACATCCCGCCAGTCCTCACCCCGCTCAGCGCACAACCTGGCAAGTGTATCCTGTCCCGTTTCAAGAGCCTTGGCGTTCGCGGCTGCCTCCTTAAGCGGGTCAATCCAGCTCCATCCCCGGGGGATCCAGACGTGCTTAAGGTACTTTTTCTTGTTCTGCCAAAAATCCTGGATGTTCAACTGGCCGGCCAGCACGGCGGAAATCACAAACTCGGTGTAGACTTCCCGGCAAAAATGCTCAATCAAAAACTGCTGCCACATTTTATATGTCGTCTGGTCCTCCAGGAGCCCCTGCCGGGCACTGCTGTAATTAACCTGGGACATGTCCCGGGACACTGTCTCATATGACAACCCCTGCCCGGTACCGGCCAAACGTTGCTGTATTGACACAAAATCTTTGGCATTACTGGACTGCCCGGAAGGATTAACAGCGCTGATTGATTCGCCGGGCTGCAGCTCATGTATCATGCCGGGGGCAAGTGTCCGCTGCTGATATCCGCTTTTTTCGTCAATCTTAACCCCCCGGCCTATCCCTGTCGGGTTCTGCTTTGTGATGAACACGGCCAGACAGGCAAGTATCCTTTCTTTGACGGAGACGGCCTCGATAAACTCGTTAACGTCCCGCACTCTGGGAATCGTCTTGGCCAGCGGAGAAATCTCCCGAATTTGAGACGGCCTGATTTTCTTCCAGAAGAAAACCACCTTGTCAGCTGCTATGCGTTCGGATTCACCTGTATAGTAACCGTCCGGTGTGAACTTTTTAAACCAGTAGGCAACCGGCTTATTATACTTATCAAGCTCAATGCCCCCGACTATGCGGTTTCCGACCATGCCTGCAAAACTGACCCTGGAGGTGTCAAGCTCGTCAACCTCTCTGGCCTGCAAGCTTAAGGGGACCGGTCCGCTGTTGGTATAAACTTTGGTAAAAAAGATACCGCCATCCACGGCGGTTCTTCTTACAGCCATTTGTTGCATCTCGTAAAAGGACTGTTGTCCCGTTACGTCGCAGTTTCTTGGGCGGATCCATTCTTCCCAGAGTTCCTCAATCTGCCTGTTGAGGTCCTCGTTCTCGGTACCGTCATCCTTCATCACCTTGGCCTGGGGGCGTATACCAATACCCACCACATTCCTTTCCAGGGGGCCGATAATCCCCTCGACCAGGTCCGAATTCCTCTCCAGATCCCTGGCCCGGGCCCGGATTATATCCCGCTGCCCCCGGTCGGTCTGTTCCGCCGTCGCATTGAAAGGAACCCATCCGGCGTTAAGGCGGTCCATGGACCCGGAGTCATAATTTCTTTGGTACTCCCTGCGCCAAGCCTGCCGCTGATATGCCCAACGTGGACTGAAGAATAAAATTGCTCTATCGAGAAAATTCAAATGCACCACCCCTAACGCCGGTCAAAAACGGCAACTGATACCCCGCCACCATTTTCCTCTGCGAATTGCTGCTGCAGCAGCCGTCTTTCCCTGTATAGCAGTGAAAGGTCAGGCCGCTTTAACCTTCGGCTGCCGATACTGTACTCCTGGGCGCCGTTCTCTATGGCTGCAATTGCCTTGTTTATCTGGTCCAATTGTTCCTGAGTTGTCAACGTATCCACCCGCCTTTCTGGTTAAGCCACGATCCATTTTGCTTAATAAAGCTATCCCCACCCGGCGCCGGCTTGGGCTCCGGTTTCGGCTGCTCTGGAGGGGGCGGCTGCAGGTATCTAACGTGCAGCAAGTCAGCAGCCAGGGCCGCATATACCTCGGTGTCAAGGTAGTGGTTTACCGCGTGGGATGATTTGGGCTTCCAAACCTCGATCTCCCGACCACCCTTTTTCTCGATGACCTTTTCCTCGGCACATATCTGCTCCGCATAATCAAGATCGCAGCCCTTGAACACCATCCAGGCCCCCGGCCCGTTGGGGCGTTTTAACCTGCCTGCAATCATGTCTTTATACTGGCCACCATCAACCAGGTATAGGCGCATACCGTGGGCCTTGCTGTCCGTTTTGTCTATGGTGGTTATTTTGTACCTTGCCAATAGTGGGTTGGATGAACCCTTAACCGGCACTGCCCATTCCTGGTTAACGGCACAGAAATCATATACCTCATCAGTTCTGTCCCCGGAGTCAACAGCGCAAAGGTTTACCTGAAATACCCTGCCGTGACTGTCCTGGTACGGCAGATTCATAATGTATTCGATATCGCCCCAGGTGTCGGCCACGCCGTGGGCGATGTTCCAGCTGGTCATCGAGGAGCCCCAGGCGCGGATTGTATAATAAAAGTGGTCCTTCTGGACATCGACGCCCGCTGTTATCAGCAGGGCCCCGTCCGGAACCACCCCCTCCTCGTATTCACTCTGCCGCTCCAAGACATTGTTTGAATTCATTTTGACCTCTGTGTTTTCCCATGGCTCCGCCAGCCAGGAATTCACAAAGTTCATAAGCAATTCCGGAAAGTCCTTGGATTTTAAAAACTCATACGCGACATCCCCGAAACGTATCCAGGGAGAATAAAGGGCGTTGATGTGAAAAGCAACTTTTCTTGTTCCCGCGTTTTTCTCCGCCTGCCACCGGCCGGCCTTCAGCATGCCCGGCTTGTGGCCATCAGTGATAATTCCCCGGCACTGCTCACACTCATAATAGGCCGTGGCCCTGGCCGCCTCCGGCGTCTTGGCTGTCTTCGGCCACTTGATTTGCTTGAACCGAAATGTCTGTTCATGGCCGCAATGCGGACAGGGGACATAATACCTCAGCTGGCTGTCGGCAGCCTCCCATTCTTTCCAGATCGGACCGGTTTTCAATATGGGCGTGGACGTCTGAAATATTTTCTTGTTATGCGCGAAGGTCTTGGTCCGCTCACGCGCCAAGCTCCTGGGATCCGCCTCTTTTCCCGCATTGGACGGGTACTTGTCCACCTCGTCAAAAAGCAGGTACCTGATGGGTCTGGATGACAGTGACGCCGGCGAATTGGCCCCCGCCAGGACAACATACATTCCGTCAAACTGAAGCTCGAGTATTTTGCTTTCCCTATCCTGGTAGCGTTTTTTCAACTCCGGGCATAGAGAGATCATCGGCTGAATCCTGTTTTTACTGGTGTACTCGGCCAACTCCAGTGTTGGGTATACTATCAGGACCGGGCTGGGATCCTGGGCGATAATAAAGCCGACGATGTTATTCAGGCCCTCGGTACCGCCTACCTGGGTCGGCTTAACAAAAACTATTTCCTCGATATCCGGGTCGGTGAAGGCATCCATCACACCCTTCAGGTATGGGGTTCTAATGGTCCTCCACTGCCCGGGCTCAGCGGAGGTCTTCGCATCCAAAACACGGTGCTTGTCCGCCCACTCGGAAACCGTGAGCCGCTCCGGAGGCTTGAATATTTTTAACGCGTCGCTGAGCCAGGAAGGCCACTTAACGAGTTGCTTTTTTCCTTGGCGGCGTGTAGACGCCATCAATGCTAATCTGTTCGAGGGCATCCATTGTCAGCTCCGTTATCATCTTCTCAATCCTCCTGGCCGTGACTGAGTCAACATATGGTGAGACCTCCGTCGCTATCCGGCGGCTGTATCCCAGCATGGACCGCTTGAGCACAACAAAAAACCGCTGCAGTTCAGCGGTGATTTCCTCTTTCCGTATGTACTCGCCGCGGGCGATAGCATTTTCAAAAGCTGCCTCTTCAGCCTTTTGCTTTTTAAGTTCAGCCTCGTATTTCAGTTTCTTAATTGCCAGTGAAGATTCCTCGGCTGCACACTCATCAACAATCTTACCTCCGCCAATCAAACCTCGCCAACGCAGAACATCCCACAGCGGCCACCAGCCCCGGGCGGCCTTTGGGCAGCCCTTTGCTTCCCAATCGGTTAGCGTCTTTCGGTTTATGCCAAGTTGAGCACAAAGCTCGCCAGTTGAGACACAGAATTTGTCATCTATGGTCCGGTAGTTTTCGCCCATAATAGTACACCTATTTCGTTTCAAAGTTACTCTGTTTTCCAAGTTTATGCTGGGTGAAATTTCGGGGTTCGCCAGACTCGCAATTCCCCTCCCCTCCGGAAGGACCCGTCAACTTGAAAAGGTCATAAAGAAAGCCGCACGCGCTTACTATGCGCGTACGGCTTCGCCGGTATTATAACATCTTGTCAAGTAGCCTGTCAACACTCCAAATATAACTTCCTGAAGGAAAGTTTCTTTTTCTGTTTTCGCCCTTTCTTACTCCTTCCGTTCTTAGCCGGCGGCGCCGGTATGGGCTGTAAATAATCTTTTATCTTGTTATCCGGCGGGCTTGTCTTGGCCAACCAATACAGCAAATCTACATCCTTAGAGTGAGTCAGGTATCTGGGACAGCTGGCATAACACTTTGCAGCCGGACAGTCACAACCGAAACGCTCCAGGTTTTCCTTCCGGTTTCGTTCTTTGATTTGTTCAATTGCTTTCCGAATTTCCTCCCGGGTCTGTTCTTCAACTTGCCTGGCTATTGTACTTAAATCTTTCCTGTCCTCCTCGAACAGCCTGCCCACCCCCTAACCTTTCAATCCTTGCTTTGACTGCTTCTAAAAGCGCGTCCTGGGTCCTCGCCTTACTGCCCAGGGCAGCCATTACATCCTCGTCAATAGTACCCTCAGCCACCAGGTGATGGACTATCACACTGTTCTTCTGACCCTGGCGGTGAAGCCTCTTGACGGCTTGCATGTAAAACTCCAGATTCCAGGTCATCCCGAACCAGACTATGATATTTCCGCCATCCTGGAGGTTTAGACCGTGGCCGGCGGACCCCGGGTGTGCCAGCAATACCGGAATCCTTCCAGCGTTCCAGTCCTCGATGTCGGCCGAACTTTCCAGAGTCCTGGGCCCCAGGCCGGCTAAATGGTCTTTAAGCCTGGCCAGATCATGCCGGTATGCGTAGAACACCAGCACCGGTTTTCCTCCGGCCGCCTCGATGATATCGTCCAGGGCCTCAAGCTTCGCGTTATGAAACACTTTGGCTGTTCCGTTTTCGTCGTATACCGCCCCGTTGGACATTTGCAAGAGTTTGTTGCTCAGGCCCGCGGCGGTGTTGGCCACTACGTCGCCCCCGGCCAGGGGAAGCAGCAGGTCACGTTCAAGCTGCTCGTACTGCATCCAGGCCTTCGGCGGCAGCTTGACCATTACGAGGTTGTCAATTCTCTCCGGGAGCTCCAGCCAGTCCTCGGCCCTCATGCTTATGCACAGGTCCGACAGTTTCTTGTGGATAGCCTCTTCGGCCCCGGGCTTCGGCGCCCAGCTGAAAATGGTAGTCCGGTTCCGCTTGTCCGGGACAAAATACCTTTCGCGGTAGCCTGTTATGGTTTTCCCCAGGCGCTCCCCCTGGTCCAGGAGATAGACCTGGGCCCAGAGGTCGATCAGGCCGTTGGGTGCCGGCGTACCGGTCAGCCCCACAATCCTCTTTATCAGCGGCCGCACTTTTCGCAGGGCCCTGAACCGTCTTGCTTTCGGAGATTTGAAGCTGGACAGCTCATCAACAATCACCAGGTCAAAAGGCCACTTTCTGCCGTAATAATTAACCAGCCATTCAGTATTTTCACGGTTTATGACGTAGATATCCGCCGGCCGGTTTAAGGCCTCGATGCGTTCCTTTTCGGTTCCCAGCACCTTTGATATTCTCAAATACCGCAGGTGGTCCCACTTGCCGGCCTCCCGGCTCCAGGTGTCCTCTGCCACTCGCAAGGGTGCAATAACCAGGACCTTGCCGACTTCAAACCGGTTATGCAGGAGTTCAGCTGCCGCGGTTAAAGCGATTACTGTTTTTCCTCAACCTAAGCCCATGTCCAAAAACAAGCCTACTGCTGCATTGTTTAAGATTTTATCTATACAGTAAACCTGATAATCGTGTGGCATGAACTTCATTTAGGAACCACCCCCTCTCTTTACAATCCTGGATGGGTTAAACTCCATAAAAGACCTCCAGGATGAACTTATCGACCTTCTGAATCGTGTCCAAGCAGTAAACCTTAAAATCCAGGTTTTCAAGCTCCGCCGCTCTTTTAGCTTGTAAGGGCTCCAGTTTTTCTCCCGGGGCCTTCAGCTCTACAAACGCCACCCGGGCCCCGGGGAGCAGGACAATCCGGTCCGGTGCCCCTCGCCATCCCGGTGAGATAAATTTCAACGCCTTACCTCCCCGTTTTTTGACCTGGTCCCTGAGATAGCTTTCTATATTGACTTCTTGCATAATATCATTCCTTTCATTCCGGGTTATTGCCGACATTGCCGATGCATTGCCGATATCGGCAATAAGTTTTTCTCAGTAATATCAAGGCTTAGAACTGTCTTATTGCCGACATTGCCGATTTTTTCTTATACACGCGTGCGCATATATAGGATCGCGTGTGTATGTGTATATGATCTCTATAATTCAGACAAGTTTAATAAGTATCGGCAATAACGGCAATAAGAGCCTCAAAACTTTGATGCTGTAAGCCTGAACACATTGCCGATGGTCGGCAATAATCGGCAATATCGGCAATAAAAATTTCTATAAATTCTATAATCCTTTAACTTATTGGCAATGTCGGCAATGGATTTTTTATGCTAAAAACTCAGCCTATCGGCAATAAAAATTTCTATAAATTCTATAATCCTTTAACTTATTGGCAATGTCGGCAATGGATTTTTTATGCTAAAAACAATGAAAAATTCTATAAATTCTATAATCCTTTAACTTATTGGCAATGTCGGCAATGGATT
>JAGUUY010000194.1 GCA_020063185.1 Bacillota bacterium | reverse complement strand
GAGACGGACCGGTTGGCCGTCCTTTAAGTCTTTGGGGTTTAAGACGACGGTTGCGCCCGGCTTAATACCGGTCTTGATCTCGGTGTAAAGTTCGTTGGCCCTGCCTGTGGTAATCAGGCGTTTGCGGGCCGTTTTCTTATCCACCGTAAAAACATATTTATTTCCGTCTTCGACCACCAGTGCTTCGTTAGGCACCACGATTACGTGCGCCGGTTTTACGCGGTAGATAACCACGTCGACGGTCGCTCCAGGAAGCAGGTCTTTGTCCCGGAGTTTTACGAAAACGCGTATTGCGTTTTCGGTTTCGCGTTCTGTGGTTTTTGCCGCGCCGGGAGAAACCCGGTCGACTTTTCCGGTCCAGTTCTTATTCGGACGTCCGGCCCAGGTGATTTCAACCTCTTGACCGGCGGTTACTCCGGCTATGTCCTGCTCGCTAAGGTTTGCCGTCACTTCGAATTGTCCGGGATCGCCCACCGTCAGGATCAGAGCGCTCGGCTGAACGAAACTCCCTTCTCTGGCCGCCGCAGACAGTACCACACCGTCACCGGGCGCGGTCAGAAACTTTTTCTCCAGGACCCGGCGGGCGGAGGCGACGGCGACACGGGCTTGCTCGGCCCGGGCTTCAAGGACGGCTAACCGTCCCGGATCTGGTTGTTGCAACGCGGCCAGGCGGGCCGAGGCCGCTGCTACGTCCGCCATAGCCCGCACGTAGGCGGTTTCTGCGGTGTCCAGTTCCGACTGCGAAGCCGCCTCCTGCTCAAACAGGTAGCGGGTGCGTTCCGATCCGATTCGGCTCACATCGGCTTGTGCTTCGGCGGCCCTGAGGGCGGCTTCGGCCTGGGCTATCTCTTCCGCTCTGGCGGGTTTGCGGGCCTGGGCCAGTTCCGCCTCGGCAACGGCAAGCGCCGCCTCGGCTTCCTTTACCCGGTCATCGGCATCGCCGGCGTCCATCTCCCCCAGAGACTGTCCGGCAGTCACACGGTCGCCTTCTTTAACCTTCAAACTTAAGAGCCTGGCGGCGAAGGGCGCCACGATATCTGTGCGGCTTGTAGACTCGACCCTGCCGGTGGCCAGGACCTTATCCTCAAACAACCTCTCCTCGGCCACGGCCGTCTTTACTTCCACGGTTGCCTTGGCAAACCCGCGGAACACGCCGGCGACCACTACGGCGATGGTTAATATCACGCCAAAAACGATCAGTAAAATCTTTAACCCGCGCAAGAACTATCCCCCCGGAAATTAATTCAGTGGCTAAAAAGACTGATTTAAGGTCCGTTCGAAGTGCGAAGTTCACAGTTCATAGTTAATAGTTCGAAGTTTTGCTGAGCTGATATACCTTTTAGGTCCGTACAACGTTCAATGTTGATGACAAAGATCGAATTACACGCCCATCCCGGCCGGCGTCTGCCAGGCGGCCAGAGCGGCTGCAAGCATGGCATATGCCAGCCACCACACGAAGTTGTAAGCGACTACACTTCCCGGCCGTGATTTCATTGCCAGCGCGCCGCCCATGCCCCACAGAAAGAGGCTCCACCAGGTGAACGGGCTGCACTTTGCAAGAAGAAAATACGAAAAACTTAGTTCCACCGGAAAGAAAGCCGCCAGGCTGAGACTGACGTTCGGCAGATTTTCAACCGGCACAGTGAGGGCAATGGGTAAAGTGATCAGCCCGCCGATGAAGATCGGCAGGTAGCCGTAGACCGCCACCGCGAACAGCGACTTGA
Source organism: Bacillota bacterium (assembly GCA_020063185.1). GTDB lineage: Bacteria > Bacillota > Desulfotomaculia > Desulfotomaculales > Ammonificaceae > SURF-55. The sequence goes on along the minus strand of JAGUUY010000194.1, from coordinate 2,847 downwards.
AGGAAACTCCGGCGCCGGCGAATACGTCGTAAAGCTTCAATAGGCCGGCCACGCTCAGCCACACCAGCCAGGGCGCGACAGCGGCCGAAACCACGGCCCCCACCGCTGCCGCCTGCGGGGCTATGGCCAGCGCCTGCTCCCTTTGTTCCGGCGGTATCGCTGCCGGTCCGTCTGTCAGCATCCACGTGGTGAAGGCCTGGACCTTGGGCGTCAGGGCTATTCCCATGATTAAACCCAGGCCGGTAATAATCAGCGCCGTTTTAACAAAAGACGGCGACTCGGTGACCTGGCGCATCGCCGCCGTGGGATACAGCAGCACCTTATGAAACCGCCAGCCGGGTCGCGCCTCAATCTGTTCACTCATCCCACAACCTCCTCGAAAATAGTTCAAAGTTGGGCTGACAATGATGGACCTTTGGGGTCCGTTCACGGTTCACAGTTCACAGTTCGAAGCTAAGATCAGAATGATGGACCTTTAAGGTCAGTTCGAAGTCCGAGGTTAAAAATAAAGTTATAAGGTCATATATACGGTCTAATTTATAGAGACCATTTCCTTCTGCTGGTTGACAACGCTTACTTCGTGAGGACTTTAATCAGACCTCATTTTTATTTCGACGGTTATCGAATTTTCCCTTCCGTATCTCGCAAAATAACTGCGGAAAACCGAACCTTAACCCTCCGGGAGCATGCCTTCCCGGAGGCAATCACGCTAATGCTTACGGTAGCGTGTGTGAAGACGTAGGTGGGTCTCATCAGCGTGGAATAGAAAAAACCACGTTGCACTTGCGATCAACATAATCAAATTTCAATAGGGCGTACTCGACTCTCCAACGGCACTTTAAAAGAACGGCAGCGGTTGCAAGGTAAGAGGTGACCAAAAAGCAGCCTGTCCCCGTTTCTTTGCTCTACGTAATTTCTATGCGATGTCATATTTTATTTATTTTGTTTTGTGAAGATTTTGAAATCTAACCGGCTCTTTTCTAAATTTTATTTGCCCCAAAACTTCTCAGACGCTATAATATAACATAGATGTTATACATACTAAGAGAGACATGCGGGAGATACTTCTCTACGAAACAACTTCAGGGAACAATCCGGTTGCCAACTACATTGACGGGCTCGATGCGAAAACCAACGCCAAAGTCGCCAGGGCGCTCGACTTATTGGAAGAGTATGGGGTCGCGATAGGTCCGCCACATGTCAAGCCTCTTCCTGGCACGGACAGACTGTGGGAGCTACGCGTCCCCTTCGGCGGCCAGGCTTACTGCTTGCTGTTCTTCCCTGACGGACAAAAGATCGTCCTCCTCCACGGCTTCACGAAGAAGAGTCAGAAGCTGCCCGGGAAGGAACTCCAGACCGCGATCTCCAGGATGAAAGAATATCTCCGGAGGAGGTGAGGTAAATGAACTGGCAGGAACTCAAAAGCAGGCTTTTAAAAGACCCGGCGTTCAAAGAAGAGTACGACGCCCTGGAGCCCGAGTACCGGCTGCTTAGAGCCATTATAGAACAGCGCATCAAGAAAGGGCTCTCTCAGGAAATGCTCGCCCGGAAAATCGGCACCAGGCAGGAAGCCGTCGCCCGGCTGGAAAACGGCAGAGCCAACCCCACCCTCCGCTTTCTCAAAAAGGTGGCGGACGCCTTGGACGCGGAGTTGGAGATAAGCCTTCAGCCTAAGAGGTGATAGCGCCGACGCTTGTTAGGGCGATATTTTTGCAAGAAGAAATAATGTACAAAGTGAGCTGAACTGTCGGCAAGAGATTGTGGTAAAAGTGCGGCCAAGAAGTGTGAGCAGCAACAGGAAAAGGGTACCAGATTTCACGAAGGGCGACCGCCGGCTTGTGGTCTTTGCAAATCCGCATCTTATAACCATAATATGTAAAGCAAGAAGCGCAAACTCGCCACGCGTAGCAGGAAGGACCTTTGCGGTTATTGGTCCATAGGGTATCTTAAAAACCAGGGAGATAAAACTGATATTTCAAGACTTGACCCCATGCTTGTGACCCCATGCTTGCATGTTACATGCATGCTTTACATGCTTTATACATTTATCGTCTTTGGCTAAGCCGCGACCGAAGAGTTCCCTGGGTATATAGAAGCATACATGGTTAGCCTTTGGCCATCGGGGATGCTCGAGTGATCGACGTAAAGCCAGTGACCGAACTCATGTGCCGCCACGTGCCAGAGGTCATATTTGTAGCCTGGCAGAAGGTCGAGGCCGGTATGCCAGGCACGCTTTAAAAGCCAAGGGGATAAAACTAATAATTCAAGACCTGACCCCTATACTATAGCGCCAGGGCTAGAGCGTTCGTACCGCAGCTTTCTTCGGTGAAAACGGCGCCGGGTTTGACGCCGGCCTCTGCGGCGGCGGCTAAAACCTCCGGCGAAGCAAAGATCTTCAGTGCTGCCAGTTCTTGATTGCACAGAATATAAATGTGGTTATTTTGCGGTCCGGTGTAATGATGCGGAGTGATTACTCGTTCCACGGCGGTGAGAAGCACCGAATTCTCCGCCAGGCAACGAACAAGCACAGTCTTCGTCAGGATTTTCTGTGGTCTGTCGAGTTCAACCGGCACCTTTAAGGCACGGCAGCGATGATAAGAGGCCTTCAATTCCGCCGGGAAACAGAGATAAGCACCATAATCGGGCGGACCCGGGTCTTTCGGGAAAACAGGCACAACCCCACCTCTTATAAAACATACGTTCGTTATTTATGCTTTCTATAGGAAATCATGACATAATATGGAAGATATTATAATAAATAGGCCGTATTAGTGTCAATATTTTTGGTGATTATCCCTTGACAGCACGTACACCTTTTGGTATAATGTGCTTAAGAAACCAATGAAG
>JAGUUY010000155.1 GCA_020063185.1 Bacillota bacterium | reverse complement strand
TTTTTCATACTTTTTCCCGGTCAAATCAGGCCGCCCGGCAACGTCTACAGCGCCTCCGGCAGCCTAACGTCATCTGTCTTCGACGCCCAGAGTCCCTGCAACCTGGAGACTATCACCTGGAACGCGACGATACCCGGCGAGGCCGGGGCAGACGCCGTCAAATTCCAGATCGCCGTCAACAACGACAACGCCGCCTGGGACTTCGTCGGTCCCGACGGCACGGCCGATACCTACTATACGACGTCGGGTCAGGCGATCTGGCAGGGGCACAGCGGGAGCCGGTACATTAAGTACAAGCTGTTCCTGTCAACGGCCGATGCCGGTTTCACCCCGGCGGTCCACGATGTGACGATCAATTACAACTTGCAGTGAGGTCTATAGAATTGCTGATTGTGCTGATGGATAAGGGGACCTGCTCTTAAAAGAGTGGGTCTTCTGATAATATCACCTATTTCAAAAAGAAAGGATCACCCGCGTATAAACCAATAAAAAAGCCAGGTTTTTCGACCTGACTTTACATTCCCTATGGTGTCGGAGGGGGCATTCGGTCGGAAAACCTTGTTTCTGAACTGAAGCTGGAATGACGTTTGATTGGGCTTAAAATGGGCACCTAATGATTGACGAATGCAAAAACTCTTTCGCCCGATGGGAGGAACCAAATTTAAAAACATCTTTTGGGTTGCTTGGAGTGATGCTTCTGATGATACCCTTTCTGCAGAACATTTTCATTTCGGACCGGCAATGATAAATCGTCGTAAACAACTCCCTGAAGTGAAGGTTGTAAAAGCTAGCCGGGGAGAGCTCTTGCAATGTTGGAAGGCGGAGACACGCCTTGAGCGTTGTATGCCCTGATACGATACAAGTAAGTAGACCAAGGAAATAGACCTGCGTCAATATATTCCGTGACATTAGGACTAACACGAGAGATCGCGATAAATGTCGGACTCAGCATCCCCAACCGTTCGATGATAAACCCGTCTTTATTGGTTGAGTTGTCCTGCCAGGTAAGCCGGATCCTGTTACCCGGCAGTCCATTTGCCGTAAGATTCGACGGCGCTGCCGGGATAGCACTCAACGTCGTGGCAGAGGCTTCGTTCGAATAGCCTGAAGCGCCTGACGCATTATACGCACAAACCCGGTAAGTATAGGTTGTATTGGGATTCAGGCCGGTATCTGTATGGTACGTGGTATCGGCAGGAACAACGCCGGTTTCGATGAAATCGGGGTCGGCTGCCGTTTTTAGCTCGATACGGAAGCCGTCTTCCGTGGTCGAATTGTCCTGCCATATCAATCGGATCTCGGAAGTGGATACGGCGGCAGCGGTTAAATTCGACGGCGCCGCCGGAGGTTGGGCCGCAGGCGTCGTCACAATCGCCTCATTCGAATAGGCCGATTTTCCTGCCGAGTTAAACGCCAGAACCCTATATATGTATGTGGTACTGCCTTCAACGTGCCGGTCGGAGTAAGCCGTCGCTCCGGTGAAAAGGGTTACGACCCGCAAAAACGGTCCAGTTTCGGTCCTGCGCTCCAGGATGAAGCCGTCTTCGTTTACCGCGTTGTTCACCCATGTTAGCTCAACCTGTCCGGGAGCGGGTGCTGCGGTCAGGTCTGAGGGGGCTGACGGAGCAGTTGTTGGAAAGGCGTTTCGGACGTCAACTAAGGTCATCATACCGCCCGGGTGCTCGTCGGCGTTGGCGAGGTGCAGTACCTCGCGATCGTAAAGGTAAAGCTCGCCTTCCGGAGGAATAAAAAGCAAGTCGGCGGTCTGCCCCGCGCCCAGGGTGAGGGCGCATTTTTCGTAGGTGGCGTCAAGCGCGGCACTGTGTTTAGGGTGGCCGTCTTCCGCCACTACCCGTGCGGTCCCTTGCTGAAAGGCCAGGAGGTGAGTGAGCAACCCCGCGTTGATCACGCGCAGCAGCAGACGCTGGCCTGTAAGCACCGGGACGCGGGCGGAAAAAGGCTGGGTTGAAGTGTCTGCGGGACCGGTACAATCCGGGAACGAACGCCCGTTGATCAGCCAGTACTGTGGTGAGTAGCTCAACGGATTGTACGCACCGCCGCCGGCAATCGCTTCGTGTGCCGCAGGGTCCAATTCGCTGAGAAGAAGAACGGTTTCGACGTCATAGCTGCTGCCGGAACCGGCACCGTAAGCGGTATGATAATTCGGATCGGCTGGATTGTCGTATCCCGCCGGTCGTACGACGAGGGCGCCGTACAGCCCCATCTGCACCTGAAGTTCGGGGCTGGTGCCGCCTTCGTAGTGGAAGGTCCCTGGACGGGAGGCGGGAAAGGCATAAACGGTGCTTCTACCGGGCGGGGCCGGACGGGCCAGCGAGACCAGCCGCCCTGCGGCGTCGAGGACCGGTTCTGGATTTATCTGCTGCCCCGGAAAAGTAAGGGACACCGGCTCATCCAGGGTATTATGGAGCGTAACCTCGACGTCGTCGCCGACTGTAGCTTCAATCACCGGTCCGGGTAGTTGCGGCTCGGCGGTCGAACCGGCGGCGAGGCCCCAAATAACGGACGGGGTACCGCCGGGCAGCGTAACGGTTCCGGGGCGTGCCCAGAGTTCGATGCTCACCAGCATGTTTTTCCATCTCCTTAATTGTTTTAAAGCATTCCGACTTCCGGCCCGAGGCTACCGGTCGGGAAAATACTGATCATAGTCATCATTCCTCCAGGAAATTCACCCCAGTTGGTGATCTGCGGTTCCGAGTGGGAGTGAAGCATAAAATGGTACTCGCCGACCATGTTGAACGAGGTTACCCCCACGGGGATGTCGCCCTTTTGGCCCAGGTAAGGGCTGCCGCTCCACATCGTCCAGCCGGCGTCCCCGATGGCCTGGTTCCTGAGGTTGGGGATCAGTGTCGGGATCGGTTTGGTTACCGGATCATACCCGAGGCCGTCCCACCGGAAGATCTGGTCGAAGGTCTGCCCGGCGCCGACGAGCACGGTAAAGCGTTTGTAAGAGAGGTCCTGGGTGCCGTTTCTCAGTAAACGTCCATCCAGGGCGACAACCCGGGTGTGGTTTCC
>JAGUUY010000225.1 GCA_020063185.1 Bacillota bacterium | reverse complement strand
TTGACCAGTCTTGAACCAATGATCCTTGACACCCTGGCCCTGGCTGCGTCAGGAAAACCACCGGTTATTTGGCTTCAGGGCGCAGGCTGTACCGGGTGCTCGGTTTCGCTTCTAAACTCGGTCAGCGTCACAATAGAGAAAGTACTTCTGGACGTTATAAGTCTTAAATACCACCCGACCGTTATGGCCGGCGCAGGCCACCAGGCGTTGGAAGCCTTGGAAGAGGCGGCCGCTTCACATAAGGGCGAGTTCTTCCTGGTCGTGGAGGGAGGCGTACCGACGGCCGAAGGTGGAGCTTACTGTACTATAGGTGAAAGTCACGGTAAGGAAGTTACGTTTTACGATGCGGTAAAGCGGTACGGCAATCAAGCCGCCGCTATAATCGCCGCGGGGTCCTGCGCCTCCTTCGGGGGCATTCCAGGCGCCGATCCCAACCCGACGGGAACGGTAGGCGTCTGGGAGGTAGTTAAAAAGACGCCGGTCATCAACATAGGCTGCTGCCCGATGCACCCTGAGGATTTCCTCGGAACCCTGGTTCACGTACTGAAATACGGTGAAATCCCCGACCTCGATGAATACAACCGGCCCAAAATGTTCTTCTCGGACACGATCCATATCGGGTGTCCCCGGTGTACCTATTTCTCCAGGGGCATATTTGCCCGAAACCCCGGGGATGAAGGCTGCCTCGCGTTTGTGGGCTGTAAGGGCATGGTGGCCCGCGCCAAGTGCCACGTCAGGCAGTGGAACAACCAAACTAACTGGTGCATTGATGCAGGCACCCCGTGTCAGGCATGTTCGGAGCCGGGTTTCCCCGACGACTGCAGCCCGCTTTACGGCAGGTACCGCTTGAGTGAATAAGAGTTTGATCGGCAAAGGGGGGAAGATTAGAAGTGCCTAAGGTCATAATTGACCCTGTAACGCGTATTGAGGGTCATCTTAAAATCGAGGTAGACATTGATAACGGAGAGGTTGTTGACGCCCATTCATCAGGCACCCTTTTCCGCGGTTTTGAGATTATTCTGAAAGGGCGCGACCCGCGCGATGCCCAGCACATTACGCAGCGCATCTGCGGGGTGTGCCCGACATCCCACGCGATGGCTTCAGCCCGCTGCCTGGATGACGCTTTCGGCGCAGAAGTGCCGCCCAACGGGCGGATCGTGCGGAATTTAATCCACGGCGCGAACTATATAATGTCCCATGTCCTTCACTTTTACCACCTGGCGGCGCTTGATTATGTGATCGGGCCGGACACGGCGCCTTTCATACCACGTTACAAGGGCGACTACCGCTTGCCGAAGACGGTAAACGACCTGGCGGTCGAGCATTACATTAGAGCTCTGACCATTCGCCGCCGGGCGCAGGAAATGCTCGCCATCTTCGGCGGTAAAATGCCGCACATAACCGTTATCATTCCGGGCGGTGTCACGGAGAAGGTCACACCGGAAAAAATCGCCCAGTTCAGGGCTATTCTTAACGAACTTGCTGCTTTTGTCGATAACGTATACGTACCGGACGTATTCGCCGTCGCCGAAGCTTATAAGGATTACCTGGATATCGGCAGGGGATGCAAAAACATGCTGGCCTTCGGTATCTTTCCGCTTGACGACAAAAAAGACGATACGGGCCAGAACATGTTCATTAAACGCGGTTCGTACACCGCGGGTAAGTTGAAAAAGGTGGACCCCGGGAAAATCACCGAGGATGTCAACTATTCCTGGTTCAAGGACGAGACCAGCGGCTTGAATCCGGCAGTAGGGAAGACGGAACCGCAGCCCGGCAAGTTGGGGGCCTATTCCTGGATTAAGGCGCCGCGGTACGACGGCCTGCCGCACGAGGGGGGGCCTCTAGCCCGGATGTGGGTGAACAAGGTTCCTGAAGTGGCGTCTCTGGGAGATAAAGCTTTTTCGGTCATGGGCCGGCACGCCGCGCGCGCTGTGGAATGTAAATTGATAACCCACGCAATGTTCGAATGGCTGGACCAGTTAAAGCCGGGCGAGCCGACTTACAAACCCTTCTCGATCCCGCAGGAATGCGCGGGAATGGGGCTCTGGGAAGCTCCACGGGGTTGCCTGGCCCACTTTATCGAAGTGAAAGACCATAAGATACATAACTACCAGGTTACCTCCGCTACGATTTGGAACGCGTGCCCGCGTGACGACAACGGGCAGCGCGGCCCGATCGAAGAGGCTTTAATAGGCACTCCGGTAGCGGACATTGAAAATCCGATCGAAGTAGCGCGTGTCATACGATCTTTCGACCCCTGAATTGGCTGCGCCGCTCACCTCGTTGAGGTGAACAACAATCGGGGTCACATCGTAAAAGTCAGTATTTAATCAGCAGACATCGATAAGTCCTGCTTCCAGGCAGGACTTATCACATTGGCTCCAAAGGCGGTTTTCGTTCCTGCACCAGCGGAATGCCATAAGCTGTCAGTGTTAAAATGGCGGCTGGGTGCAGGATATTTTCTTTATTTGCCGAAATTCTTCGTGTTGGTTCGGCCGTCACCGAGAAACGCAGCAAGAAGTCACGGCCGACGACGGAGTATGACGCGCAACGGGGGTGAGGCGAATGTTTCCAAGCATCGGCGGGACGGAGTTAATTCTGATTGTTGCTGTGGCCCTTATCATTTTCGGCCCCAGTAAGCTCCCAGAGGTCGGTCGGTCTCTCGGTAAAACCATCAGGGAGTTCCGGCGTTCCACCCGAGAGATCAGTGAAGACATAATTACAGACGTCAAAGACGTCAAAGAGGAAGTTCAGGAAGTAAAGCAGACCCTTAAAAACGATTAGGGTCAATCCCCCGGCGGTGGTACGAAGGGGCTGCCGTCATCAGATGGAGGTATCATGGGTAAATCCGACGATAAGGAAATGAGCGTCACGGGGCATTTGGAAGAACTGCGGCGCGTACTGATAGTGTCCGTGATAGCCATTGTGATCCTTGCCATTGGGGCCTACTTTTTCACCGACGAAGTCATGGCCGTTTTACTCGTCCCGGTAACCAGCGCCGGTTATAAACCGGTGGTGACTTACGTAACGGAAGCATTTTTAACGAAGCTTAAACTGGCCGTTTTTATGGGATTTCTCGCGTCCTTGCCCGTCATCCTCTGGCAACTCTGGGGGTTCATCGCGCCCGCCCTGGAAAAGCCCGCCCGCAAATATCTGTTGTTATTTGTGTTTTCTTCGTTTTTTTTCTTCATCGGCGGGATATCCTTCGGTTTTTTTGGGGTCTATAAATACGGCGTCGCTTTTTTGCTGAAATTTGCGGGGCCGGACCTTGTCCCCATGCTTACCCTGGGAAAATACATTTCGTTCACCATCTGGTTTCTCATGCCTTTCGGTTTTATTTTTGAGCTGCCTTTGGCCAGCTTCATCCTGGGCCGTCTGGGTATCGTTTCGAGCTCTTTTCTAAAGAAAAACCGCAAGTACGCCTTACTTATGACGGTGATGCTGTCAGCGGCAATCACGCCTACACCGGACGCCATAACGTGCCTTTTGATGGCCGGTCCGATGTACGGGCTGTTCGAACTCAGCGTATTAATCGTGCGCCTGACGGAACGTTCGGTCGCGCGCAGAAAAGCGCGCGAAGAAGCGGAAGAAGCCGAAGAAGCGGCCAGGGAAGGAGCAACGCCGTAACAAAAAGTCCAACGTTCAAGGTTCAAATTTCACGGAGGGAAAGATGCGGGATAAGGTGACAATCGTGGGCAGCGGTAATGTTGGGGCTACAACGGCCCACTGGATAGCAAACAGAGAACTTGCCGATGTAGTACTGGTTGATGTAGTCGAAGGTCTGCCCCAGGGCAAGGCTTTGGACCTTACGGAAGCCGCACCCGTGGCGGGTTTTAGCTGCAAGATCAGGGGCACCAACTCGTGGGACGACACGGCTGGTTCCGACGTGGTGGTCATCACGGCCGGTATAGCGAGACGCCCCGGTATGAGCCGGGAAGATTTGGTGCAGACGAACGCGGGCATTGTGCGCAACGTAGCGGCGCATACCGGCCGTTATTCGCCCGGAGCGGTAATCATCGTCGTGACGAATCCACTTGACGTCATGTCGTACCTCGTATACAAAGCAAGCCGCATTGATGCGCACCGGGTAATGGGGATGTCCGGGATTCTGGATTCCACCCGACTCCGCACATTTATTGCGCTGGAACTCGGCGTGTCCTTTAAGGACGTCACGGCGCTCGTCCTGGGCGGTCACGGGGACCAAATGTTGCCTTTACTGCGTTACACTTATGCCGGGGGTATTCCGGTAGAACACTTGATTGCTCCCGAAAGACTGGAGGCAATTGCGGAACGCACTCGTTACGCCGGCGGTGAAATCGTGGAGTTATTGAAAACGGGGAGCGCTTTCTATGCGCCGGGTGCAGCCATCGCGGAAATGGTAGAAGCCGTGTTACGCGACGAACGTCGCATACTTCCCGTTTCTGCGTACCTGAACGGAGAATACGGTGAATACGACGTCTTCGCCGGCGTCCCCGCGGTTATCAGGCGCGGAGGGGTGGAGAAAATACTTGAGATTCATCTCACCGAAGACGAACTAAAATGCCTTAAGTATTCCATCAGCCAGGTCAGAGAAGCGGTCGAAAAATTGTAGAGCGATTTTATGTCCCGACTTAACCATTTTCGTGCTATAATAACTCAATATTACAGTAGGGTGCCCTGAACAGGTTTTGGAAGGATTACAGCGTCCGGTCCAGGACCTCGACGGGGAGAATAGGGAAGCCGGTGCAAATCCGGCGCGGTCCCGCCACTGTAACCGGATAGCGGCCCCAAGATAAGCCACTGGACCCAGCACTCAGCTTAGTTATTAGCGATACAGCCGACTATAGTTAAACCCCTGAGTGCAGGATCGGGAAGGCCGGGGACGCGCAATGACCCGGAAGTCAGGAGACCTGCCCCGCTGTTTTAAGGGACTTTCCTGTTGGATAGTCCTTTAGGTACTCGCCTTCGCGGAGGGGGGGGTGCTCCGTCTGTGAACGGTGCTCCCGGCCTCGAAGGCCGGGAAGTTTTATTTACAGGGGGTTGTTGTATGTTCGGGCGCCGCGCCGTCATAACTATCATTCTGATCTTCTTACTAAGCTGCCTAAACGGTTGTAAACAAACGTCTTCGGGCAAGCACGCCGTT
>JAGUUY010000221.1 GCA_020063185.1 Bacillota bacterium | reverse complement strand
GCGGGATAGCGTATGAACAACAACATTATCCGGAAAACAATTGCGGGTATGCTGATACCGCTGATTCAGCTTTACGCCCTCTATGTTATTGCCCACGGCGAAGGCGGGCCGGGGGGAGGTTTCCAGGGCGGCGTCATCCTGGGGGCCAGTGTGATTCTCTTCGTTCTTATTTACGGTGTGGAAGCGGGAAGAAAAAGAGTAAAACAGGCCGTCAGCGACTTTTTTTGCTCCGCCGGTGTTCTGCTGTACGGCGGTATAGGGGTGTTTTGTCTGCTTGCCGGCGGCAATTACCTTGAATACGACATGCTGCCTCTCGGTACGCCGGAGCACGCCAGCCATCTCGGCATCCTGGGAATTGAAATAGGCGTCGGTATAACAGTTGCCGCCGTAATGATCACCCTATTTTTCGAAACGGCAAGGCGGGATGAAAAATAATGGAGTTTATTCTGGCTAAATACAACTACTGGATTTACATCTTTTTAATGATGGTCGGCTTTTACGCCGCCATCGCGAAAAAGAACCTGGTCAAAAAAGTCATCGGCCTGAACATCTTTCAGACGGCGGTGTTTTTGTTTTATATCTCCATTTCCAAGGTTCAAGGCGGCACCGCCCCCATCCATATGCACGGAAACCCTGTTTATGACAACCCCTTGCCTCACGTGTTAATCCTTACCGCCATCGTCGTGGCCGTGAGCACTACCGCGGTCGCCCTGGCGATTATCATTTTGATCAACAAAGCGTTCGGCACGGTTGAGGAGGACGAAATCATGGACATATTGGAGCTGAATGACTGATGTTTAAAGACCTTCCCATTCTTATCATCGTCATACCTTTACTGTGCGCGGTCATCACTCCTTTGGTGGGCCGCATAAACAGAGTGTTCAGTTGGTATCTCGTAGTAATCGCCACGGCGCTGTGTTTCCTCGGTTCCCTATCCCTTATGTCCGCCGTCCTTCAAACAGGAACGATCAGCTACTGGCTGGGCGGCTGGGAGCCCCCCTGGGGAATTGAGTATGTTATCGACTACCTGAACGGGTTTGTATTGTGCCTTGTCGCTTTTATGGCTTTCGTGGTCGCGGTATACGCCAGAAAAAGCGTTGAGAGCGAGGTTGATGAGGCCCGCTTACCGGTTTTCTATGCTGTTTACCTGCTTTTCGTAACCGGTCTGATGGGTATCGTTATCACCGGGGACATTTTTAACCTTTATGTTTTTCTGGAAATAGCTTCTCTGGCGGGTTACGCCCTGATTGCCATCGCCAGGAGAAGAGAGGCCCTGATCGCGAGTTTCAGCTACCTTGTGATGGGGACCATCGGGGCCACTTTTATTCTCCTCGGCATCGGGCACTTGTACATGGTGACGGGTACGCTGAACATGGCCGATTTAGGGGCAAGGCTGCCGGAACTATACGGTTCTAAAGTGGTCCAAACCGCCTTTGCCTTTTTCGCCACCGGCCTGAGCATCAAAATCGCCTTGTTCCCCTTGCACAACTGGCTGCCTAACTCTTATACGTACGCGCCTTCCGCGGTCAGCGCCATTATGGCCGCCACGGCGACGAAGGTCGGCGCCTACGCTCTGATCCGCGTGATGTTTACGGTCTTCCACGCGGACTTTATTGTTTCCGGAATTCAACTTAACGAGATGTTTCTCTTCCTGGCGGCGGTTGCCATCCTGGCAGGGTCAATACTGGCGGTGGCGCAGACCGATATAAAGAAGATGCTCGCCTATTCCAGTATCGGACAAATAGGTTACATAGTCCTGGGTATTTCACTGCTGAACCTGACCGGGATTCAGGGTTCGCTGCTGCACATTCTGAACCACGCCTTGATGAAAGGCACCCTGTTTCTCGTGGCCGGCGCCATCGTATACCGGCTCGGCATTACAACCATAGATGATTTTAAAGGTCTGGGTAAAAAAATGCCCGTATCCATGGCCGCCTTCACCGTTGGAGCGCTGTCAATGATCGGTGTTCCGCTGACGGTTGGTTTCGTCAGCAAGTGGTACCTGGCTATCGCCTCGCTGGAAGCCGGTATGTGGTTCTTGATCCCGGTACTCCTGCTTAGTTCGCTCCTCACCGCGGTTTATTTCTGGCGGGTGATTGACAACATCTATTTCCAGCCGCATGAAGTCGGCAAAATCAGCCATGGGCCGGAACTCGTCCACGAAGATGCGAGACCCCAGGACGCGCCGGCGCTGATGTTGTGGCCGATAATCGTTACAGCAGTGCTGTGCGTAGTCTTCGGCATTTTTACCTCGCTGCCTTTGTCCATTGCAGAGAAAGCGTCAATGATTCTTCTAAGATAACGGGGTGGTAAGTCAAGTGGAAATATACCAGTCAGCAGCGCCACTATACGCAATGCTTGTTTCCCTGGGCGCGGCCGTGCTGATCGGCGTTTCGGGGAAGAAGCCGAACCTGCGGGAAAGCTGGACCATTTTGGCTGCGGTGGCGAAATTCGCGATTGTTCTGTCAATGCTGCCCATAGTTTTGGAAGGGAAGGCTATCGAGTTCTTTATTGTTTCCGTCCTGCCCGGACTGGACCTCAAATTAAAAGTCGACGCTATGGGTATGGTTTTCGCGCTTACCGCCTCTTTCCTTTGGATTATTACGTCATTTTACTCTATAGGCTACATGCGTTCCCTGGCGGAGCACGCGCAGACGAGGTACTTCATGTGTTTTGCGGTCGCCCTCTGCGCGGCGCTGGGTATTGCCTTTTCCGCCAACCTGTTTACCCTGTTTGTTTTTTATGAAATACTCACCCTTTGCACGTATCCTTTAGTGGCGCACAAGCAGACTAAAGAAGCCATGTACGGGGCAAGGAAGTACCTCATTTTTCTGCTCGGCACATCGATCTTCTTCCAGTTGCCGGCGATATTCCTCGTGTACTTTTACACCGGCACCCTTGATTTCGCCGGTCAGGGCATCCTTGCCGGCAAGGCCCCGGATCTGGCCGTCATAGTCATGTTCTTCCTCTTCATCGCCGGGATTACCAAGGCCGCCATTATGCCTTTGCACTCCTGGCTGCCCGCCGCCATGGTCGCCCCCACGCCGGTAAGCGCGCTGCTGCACGCCGTGGCCGTCGTTAAGGCAGGGGTGTTTACCGTCGTCAGAGTAGTGCTCTACGTATTCGGGGTTGATCTGCTGGACGAGATCGGGCTGGGCGTAATTCTCGCTTATATCGCGTCGTTTACCATTATCGTCGCTTCGATAATAGCGATGATGCAAGACAACCTTAAACTCCGGCTCGCTTATTCAACGGTCAGCCAGTTATCCTATGTCGTCCTGGCCGTAGCTTTGCTGGCGCCGAGCGCCGTTGCCAGCAGCGTTATGCACATCACCATTCACGCTTTCGGGAAGATAACGCTGTTTTTCACCGCCGGAGCTATCTACGTGGCCACGCACAAGACCAGAATAAGCGAACTCGACGGCATAGGCAGAAAGATGCCTTTTACCATGCTGGCCTTCACGTTGGGCGCGCTTTCCATGATCGGTATACCGCCCCTCGGGGGATTTGTCAGTAAATGGTATCTAATGATGGGCTCCATCGAGGCAGAACAGTTGCCCATCCTCCTTGTGCTGGCTGGAAGCACTATCCTCAATGCGTGCTACTTCCTGCCGATAGTATACGCCGCGTTTTTCAAAGAAGCCAGACCTGACGGTCACCCTGTCGAACCCGTGCACAAGATACAGGAAGCCCCCGCTTTTATGGTGGTACCCCTGGTGCTGACCGGCATAGGGGCGATGATACTCTTCTTCTGGCCGTCGCTCTTTTTGGAACTGGCGCGGATGGTTGTATCCTGCGCCATGGGAGGCAACTAGCATGGACAAAGACGAAAAGGAATTGATGGAACTCAAGCACGAGGCTGTACCCGGTTACAGACCTGTTTTCAACGTGGTGTTTCTCCTGGCCGTTGTTTATCTCGGCTTAATTCTGTGGAAAACCATACGGTAACTTTTTTGTTGGGCGGAGAGGATGACGAAATGGATAAAAAAGGTTTTCTAGAGAAGCCTGGCATTGGTAAGAAGCTCTTAGCGATTTTCTGCTGTGTCCTGGGGGTAATGTTAGTCGCCGAGTTTTTTATTCATAAGCACTCTTTCTTTGCGTGGGAAGAGTGGCCCTGGTTTCATGCGGCGTTTGGGTTTGTAGCCTTTGTGGTCTTAATTCTTGCGGCAAAATACATCCTGCGGCCTCTGATCGAGAGGAAGGAGGATTATTATGATGATTAATACGGTTCCTCCGGTAGCCATATTTATTGTCGGCGCCCTTCTCATTCCGTTCCTAAAAGGAAGGCTGCAGAGTGTTTTTCTGTTGGCTCTCCCGGTCATCGGTTTTATTAACCTGATCAATATTCCTGAGGGCTCGCATTGGGTTGTTAGTTTTCTCGATTACAACCTTGTTCTGGGCAAGGTTGACAGGCTCAGTTTGGTCTTTGGTTATATCTACCATATTATTGCGTTTATCGCCCTGCTCTTCGCCCTGCATTTGAAAGACAACTTACAGCATATGGCCGCCGTCATTTACGCCGGCGCAGCCCTGGGGATCGTTTTTGCAGGAGATTTAATCACGCTGTTTATCTTCTGGGAAGTCATGGCCATTGCCGCGACCTACCTCATCTGGGCCCGGAAAACCAAGTTGTCGTACGGCGCAGGCCTTAGATACTTACTGGTACACCTTTTCGGCGGTCTTTGTCTTTTGGCCGGCATAATCATTCATGCGCACACCACCGGCTCCACCGAATTCGGGTTTATGGGCCTGAACGGATTGGGGTCCTGGCTGATATTCATCGGGTTCGGCATCAATTGCGCCTGGCCCGGCCTTCACCCGTGGCTCACGGATGCCTATCCTGAAACCACCGCTACCGGCGCCGTGTTCATGTGGACCTTTACAACCAAGACCGCGATTTATGTTTTGGCGAGGGGTTTCCCGGGCACCGAGCTTCTGATCTGGATCGGCGCTATCATGACGGTGTTTCCGATCTTTTTTGCCGTTATTGAGAACAACCTGCGAAGGGTGCTTTCCTACAGTCTGATTAATCAGCTCGGGTTTATGGTTTGCGGCATCGGCATAGGAACGCAGCTTTCACTGAACGGCACCGTATCGCATGCATTCTGCCATATCCTGTACAAGGCCCTTCTTGTTATGTCCATGGGTGCGGTGTTGCACCGGACGGGCAAAATCAACTGTACGGATTTAGGGGGACTTTATAAGAGCATGCCGCTGACGGCCCTTTTCTGTATGGTGGGCGCGGCGTCCATTTCCGCATTTCCGCTCTTTAACGGTTTCGTCAGCAAGTCGATGGTTTTCGAGGCGGCCGCCCTGGGAGGTTTCGTTATTCCCTGGTTCTTGTTGCTTTTCGCTTCGGTGGGTGTGTTGGAACACGCAGGTATCAAAGTGCCTTACTACGCCTTTTTTGCCCACGACCGCGGCATCCGGACGAAAGAGGCCCCGACGAATATGCTCCTTGCCATGGGGATTGCCGCTTTCCTCTGCGTCTTTATCGGTGTGTTCCCCGGACCGTTGTATAGCATTCTCCCCTATCCGGTGGTGTTTGAGCCGTATTCGGCGTCGCACGTGGTGACTACGTGTCAGTTGCTCTTCTTCGGCGCGCTCGCTTATGTGCTCCTCACCCTTGCCGGGGTCTTTCCGTCCGAAAAGCGGGCCCTCAACCTGGACGCCGACTGGTTTTACAGAAAAGGCGCCAATGCCCTGGCGTGGTTTGTGCTCAATCCCGTAACCGGTCTGGTCACCAGGATTAACAGGGCTGTTTTTGATCTTCTCCCTTCTTTCCTTATCTGGTTCGGGAAAAACCCGCCGGCGGCCCTTAAAATCAGTGCGGACATGGTTGTTTACAACCTTACCAGCAGAGACGAAGATGCCAGGCGTTTAGAGAAGGAGAGGGCTATATACCCCCGGGACCTGCTCTACCCGTGGTCTATCGGCGCAGCCGTATCCTTTGTCCTGGTGTTCCTGCTTCTCTACCTGGTCCTCTACTACTGGCGCGGCACATAGGTTATCAAATGTGATGTTGTACACATCAACAAGGGCAGGCGCCGGGCGGTACCTGCCCGATAATTTTTATCCGCAAACGCCGCCATGCCCAAGTCGCAAAGAGAACTACAAAAATTTAGTTTAACCTATTGACACGCTCAAATTACGGGAGTAGAATCACCGCAGAATTTGTGATTGTGATATTTATAGCATAGTAATGACAATTCGAGAGTTTAGTAGTTACCGAACTTAGCTAATCGGAAGGAGTTTCAGCCCTTACTACAAGAGACGCATAATGCAAACCAAGGGGCTTGGTTTTGAAGGCAGGCCCTTTTTTTCCATAATTTAAGTGATTTATTTCACAAGTTTTTACACTACGCAAACAGTTGGTATACCGGACGCTTCTTATTAGTCACCTCTAAAGTTGTCAACACCTGTTTTTATAGCGCTTTTTAGGGGGGTGGTCAATCCCGTAACGCAGGGCCTTCATAGTTGGAACGAATCTTGGTGGGAGCCCTTCACCGGGAATACTGAGAAGATCTCCATAAATGCCTTCAGCTGTATAGGACGAAAGAATCTTGGTCAAGCCGGAAACAAAGGGGGGCCGCAATCTGGGAATCCCAGTGGCCGGGACGCGGACGGTGGGGACCGCCCCGCTTTGGACGGCCGGCAGAGCAGTCACACTAATTAATCTTGACAAGAGGTGAACAAAATGACCACCCCCGCAACTTCGCCCGTACCTGGGGCGCCGCTTAAATTAGAAGAACAACGAGTTAACTGGCGTCGGATATGCTTCATTATGCTCGGAATCGCTATGTTTTTTCTTTTTTACACCCTGCCCGAGCTTTCGCCGGCTATCGACCCGGCGGGCAAGGCTTTTCCCTTATCAAGAGAAGGGCAGTTGGCGATAGGACTTTTTCTGTTAGCGGGTATCTGGTGGGTCTTCGAGGTCATTCCGATCGGGGCGACCAGCCTTATGATCGGGACCATGCAGGCGATGTTTTTCATTCGGCCGGCCAAAGAGGCCTTCGGCGACTTCATGGACCCGTCGGTACTTTTCATCCTGGGATCCCTTACGCTGGGCCTGGCCTTTACCAAGACGGGGTTGACCAAGCGGATGGCTTTTAAGATGTTAGGTATCGTAGGTGAGAACACCAGGATGATTCTTTTGGGAACATTCATGGTCATTGTCATTCTAACCTGTCTTATGGCCCACACGGCGGTGGCCGCGACGGTATTCCCGCTGCTGCTGGTGGTTCAGAGTTTGTACCAGAAAGACGACCAGCCGACCCGTTTCAGCAAGGGTCTGTTTATCGGCATGGCTTATACCGCCGGCGCCGGCAGTCTCATCACCCTGCTCGGCGCCGCCCGCGGCCCCGCGGCCCTCGGCCTGTATGAAGGGTTCACGGGGGAGAGCCTGGGCTTCCTGGACCTGTCCATTGCCATGGCGCCGTTCGGTATACTCACCGCCTTTTTAATCTGGGTTTATATAGCTTTCATATACTTCCGGCCGGAACGAAAAACAATTCCCGGGGTCAAGGAAAAAGTCAATGAGATGTACGCGAAGCTGGGTCCGATCACCAAACAGGAAATTTTCGTCATTCTTGTCGTGGCGACCGTGGTCACGGTGCTGGCGATTCAGAATTTTGTTCCCGCGCTCCAGGAGCTCAACCGGTCGGTGCCGCTGCTGCTCGCGGGAATATTGTTCTTCTTGACCCGGATATTCACCGTTGAAGACCTCGAGAAACGGATTCCCTGGAACATTGTGCTGCTGTTCAGCGGGGCGATGAGCATCGGCTTCTGTCTTTGGAAAACCGGGGCCGCACAGTGGATTGCGGTAAAGTGGCTGGCGATGTTCCAGGACGCCCACTGGATTTTTTTCATCATCGCGATTGCGGCGCTGGTGCTCGCTTTGACCAACTTCATCATGAACGTCGCGGCGATCGCCTGCGTATTGC
>JAGUUY010000156.1 GCA_020063185.1 Bacillota bacterium | reverse complement strand
GCCTATCCTGTTTCGGGCACGATGCGCGCGCCTGTTCTCCAGCACTCAAGAAACATAGATTGAGTGCTGGACTCACCTTCGCCGTGTCCGCGTGCCCGGTCTTCGGCAGACCTCGCCTTGGGGACAAACGGCAGCGGCATTACGCAGCAACAGTTCCAAAACGCAAAACTTCGAACTGTGAACTGACCTGTAATCCGTACCGTATTAGTTTGAACGTCGCACGTCGGACATCGGACGTCGAACCTATAGCGAAGGAGTGATTCATGGGGTGAAGGAAAGGACGTTGAGCTCGGAACACGTGTTTAAAGGGAAAATAATAAACGTTAGGGTGGATACGGTGCTTTTGCCGGACGGACGAACCGGCACCAGGGAAGTTGTTGAGTACACGGGGGCGGTCGCCGTCTTGGCGCTCACTGAGGACCAGGAGGTTGTCATGGTGCGCCAGTACCGGTACCCGGTGGGACGGGAACTGATCGAGCTTCCGGCCGGGAAAATCGAAACCGGCGAGGACCCCGAAGACTCGGCGCGACGCGAGCTTCTGGAGGAAGTGGGGTGTGAAGCGCTGTTATGGAGGTTTTTAGGGCGTTTTTACTCCACGCCGGGCTTTACCAGTGAATCAATGCATCTTTACCTGGCGCAAAAACTAACGTTTCGCGACCAGAATCCCGATGAAGGTGAATTCGTTGAGGTGATACGCGTTCCGTTCGTGGAGGCTGTTGACATGGCCCTAAGGGGTACGATCTGCGA
The DNA here is from genome assembly GCA_020063185.1 of Bacillota bacterium. GTDB lineage: Bacteria > Bacillota > Desulfotomaculia > Desulfotomaculales > Ammonificaceae > SURF-55. The sequence continues at coordinate 7,569 of JAGUUY010000156.1, read as the reverse complement.
TGCCAAATCCATTTGCGGTTTGCTTTGGGGCGGCAAAGTGCTCGGACTGGGCGTTTAAAGGACTGGAAGTGTGCGGCCGCGGACAGCCGTCTCGCGGAGAGTGCTGTACATTACCCTGTTCCCTTTTAGAAGGGCTTTACCGCCAATAATAGGCTTGGGGAGCGGGGGTGCTGCAACCCCGGCGATCGAAAGAACAATGGGGAACAATTTGTATGCCGTAACACTTACTTTTCTGTTGCCGAACGAGCCTGCGGCTACGGAACCCAAAAGGCTGCCGAGTACGACGATGCTCCCGGCGGCCGTGATGGAAGCGCCGGGGTGAACGTCACCGTAAATGACCAGGTGGTTTTCGGATAACGCGGATTGGCCGGAGCGGATGCTGTGGCGGACCAAAACAGCCGCATCGGCGCCTCCTGCCGGTGCCGGTACCGGTACGGGCTCGGTGTACGGTTTCTCTGCCATCTCCGGTGTGTTTCGCGGCGCCGGCGCAGTCCCGGCCTGTTTTGCCTGGGGAACCGGAGCCGTGGGGAAGACGATGTCTTCCGTATACACTAACCCGTATTGTGTGACGATACTCACAAGTTCCTGTTTTTGTTCCACGGGAAGCTCTTTTTTCTCGTGGTGGATCGTAAACCGCGCGCCGCCAAAGAAATCCCGGGCACGTTCCAACTGGCGCAGGAGGTTGTTTTTCAACTCTTCGAATTCGCAGGTTGGGTTTAAAAAAATGATTAACCCCTCACGCGTCCCTTTGATTTGGACACACTGGATTTTCGCCACCCTTCATCCCCCTTGTCGAGAACCCGCACCCTTTAAAACATCGATATATGCAGTTCGATAAAAATTGACTTTTTCCTGCTTTATCCTGACGAAAGCGTATTTTCTGTCGTGATTAATTTTGTTGCGCTGGTTACCAAAAACGGGGGTATATTAATATCACAAAAATAACGACAGTTTTAAAATTTGCGGGTTTTTAAAGGAGGGTAAGGTTTTGCCTGAGTGGCGGAAAGATCCGGTTGTGGACCGGTGGGTGGCGGTGAGTACGGAAAGGGCGAAACGCCCGACTGACTACCGGCCCCCAGCCGAGCAGAAAAAGAAGGAGCGGTGTCCGCTTTGTAAAGGCCACGAAGGGGACACGCCGCCGGAAGTGTTGGCTTTCAGGAGAATAGACGGCAAAAGCGACCTGCCGGGTTGGTGGGTGCGTGTAGTACCCAATAAATTTCCTGCGTGTCGTGTCGAAGAAGAAGATAGAGTCATCACTGAAGGAGTAAATGTAAAAAGGAAGGGCGTTGGGGCGCACGAAGTAATTGTAGAGACCACCGATCATGAGCCGAACCTGATCAACCAGACGGAGTGGCAGATCCAAGAGGTGATCTGGGCCTGGCGGCAACGGTCCCTGGACCTCCGGGGGGATGAACGCTTGAAGTACATAAGTATTTTTAAAAATAAGGGATCGGTTGCCGGTTCTTCTCTGGAGCACGCACACTCGCAGCTTATCGCCCTGCCGATGGTCCCCGTGGAAATAGCCGCGGAAATAGACGGTGTAAATGCCTACCGGGAATCCACAGGCACTTGCGTGTACTGCGATCTGTGGCGGCAAGAGGCTGCCGGCGAACGCACGGTGATTGAGGGAAATGAGTTTTTATCTTTCGTACCTTACGCGGCGCGGTTTCCTTTTGAGATGTGGATTGTACCGAAAAAACACGAAGCGGACTTCGGGCGGATTAATGAGGCGGAAGTGCGCGACCTTGCCGGTGTACTGCGGGAAAGTCTCCGCCGGTTGGCGTGGACTGTTTTCGACCCGCCTTTCAACATGGTGCTGCACACCTCTCCGGTAAATGACGGGTCCGGCGGGGAGTATCACTGGCACATCGAAATCCTGCCGCGTTTAACCATTATGGCCGGGTTCGAGCTCGGTACCGGGTGCTATATCAACCCCACGCCGCCTGAAATAGCCGCAGCAGCCTTGCGGGAAGCGGAGGAGCGGCGCCGGGAATTGGTAACTACTGTTCGGGAGGTGACGGCCGGTGTTTGACCGTCCGCTGAAAATTCTCCTGGTGTCTTCGGAAGTGGTTCCTTTCGCTAAAGTCGGGGGCTTGGCGGACGTGGCCGGTTCGCTGCCAAAGGCGCTGGCCATCGGCACGGAGGAACAGGGCAATGACGTGCGGGTGGTGCTGCCGCACTACAAGCACATCGAGGGCGCCGAATATCTTACCGATTTTCCCGTCCCTCTGGCGGGCGAACTCCGCACTTGCGTTTTGCGAAAAGGAAAGTTGGATGCCCATCAAAAGGGCAAATTCGAGTCAATTCCGGTCTACTTTACAGGCAACTACAACTACTTTTTCCGCGAAGGCATCTATGCCTTTCCCGATGATGCGCAACGCTTCGCCTTTTTCTGCTATGCCGTTTTGGAGATGCTGCCGCGCCTCGGATGGCAGCCCGACATTGTCCATTGCAACGATTGGCAGACGGGTCCCATACCGCTGTTGCTCAAGACTCAGTATAAAACCAACCCTTTTTATGAAAGAACGGCCACGTTATTCACCATTCATAACCTACAGTACCAAGGAAATTTTCCGCGGGAGATGCTCGCGCTGTTTAATCTGGATGAAGCGTATTTCGTCCCGGAACTTTTGGAGTTTTACGGGACTTTCAGCTTTATGAAGGCGGGGATTCTTTACGCTGACATCCTCAACACCGTAAGCCAGACGTACGCCAAAGAAATACAGACACCGGCCATGGGTGAAAGGCTGGACGGGGTCCTGCGGACGAGGTCGAAGGACGTATACGGCATCATCAACGGCATCAACTATCACGAGTTTAATCCGGCCACGGACCCGCGGATCCACCGCAATTACGACCTGAACAGCTTGGAAGAAAAGATGGACAACAAGTTCGCCCTACAGAAAGAGATGGGGCTTCCCTTTAAGGACGTCCCTGTCCTGGGGGTTGTTTCGCGTCTCGTGACACAAAAAGGTTTTGACCTGATCGACGAGATTGCGGACGAACTCATGCACCTTGATGTCCAGTTGGTGGTACTTGGAACCGGTGATCCTTATTACGAGCAGGTATGCGAGCATTTGAGGCAACGGTACCCGAAGAAAGTGGGGGTTAATATCGGCTTTAATACCATCCTGGCGCAGCGGATATACGCGGGATCGGATATTTTTCTGATGCCGTCGAGGTTTGAACCCTGCGGGCTCGGGCAGTTAATCGCCATGCGCTACGGGACGGTTCCCATCGTTCGGGCGACCGGCGGTTTGGCCGACACTGTTATGGAATTCAACCCGGCCACTGTTTCCGGAAACGGCTTCGTCTTTGCCGAATACAACTCACGTGAACTTTACGCGGCTATTGCCCGCGCGCTCAAGCTTTACCGTGAGAACCCCGAAATGTGGCGGCGACTAGTGAAAAAAGCCATGTCGATTGATTTTTCGTGGGCAAGGTCTGCGGTGGAGTACATCCAGCTCTACCATAATGCTCTAAGTAAAAATGAGGCAGCGTCGCGTACAGCTTGAACGCGAGGGTTTAAGCGTCACCTTCGGACGGCGTCCAGGAAATACCGTTCAGCTCGATTTGACCGTCGCTGTTAATACTGGTATTTATCATGCGCATGGGTCTGTTGACCTCAACGACCTGCTTGCCGATTTGTAGGATTACGCCGGGGTGAGCTTTTTTCAATTCAATATTTTTGCCCCAGGGTACCTTTAAGAACGTTCTGACACCGATGTCGGACCCCGCTTTACCGACGTAAACGTTGCCCTGGGCGGCAAGTTCGCCGGCGCGAAAGATGCCCTCGATTTTCACCCGGCCGCTGGATAAAATATTGGTGTTATATGCTCCCTGACCGGTCACAAGTACGTCTCCGGTGGCTTCGATGTGACTGTTGAGTGCGTACTGGATAATTACCCTGGCGCGCCCGGCCGAGACCAGGGTCAAAACCTCATCCTGGGCGGTTGCCAGGTCCTTTATCGCTTTGCTGATGTTTTCCAGGCTGTTAAAATCGGTAAGGCCGAGTCCCAGAAATACTTTTTTAGCGTTTATAACGCTTTTAACTATCATCGGGTCCAACTCGATTTTAAACTGGGGAGCCTCTTCCGTCAGCTTAACCAGATCTTTTATCAGGACGGGAATTTGACGGTACTTCTGTTCGATTACGAGGAGCAGCGCGGGGCCGGGTTGAAGCGGCTGATTTCGTGCGGCCGCATGCTCCAACATGGTGCCCACGCCCTGGACCGCTTGGGCTAGGGCTTGAACAAGCTGTGTAAGGGGGGTCTTGAGCTTGTCATAATATATGGTCTGTCCGCCGGCCCGAACAGTGCTGGCGATAAGCGAGCGGGCCGTAACGTTACCCTGGGTTTCAATGACTGCGCCGGCGACGTCTTGCCCAACGGTGACGTCGCCGGTGGCTTCGACCTTCATCGCTTCCTTGACGCTGCCTGAGATGTGAACGCTGCCGCGGAAATTTACATTGCCGGTTTCCAGGTTCACGTCGCCCTTGATTGAAAGGCGAGGGTCCACCAATATCACACAGCGGCTTCCGGTCTGGCGAAAAACCGGGAGCCCTTCAGCGAGTGAGTTAACCGACATCCCATCCGCGGCGAGGGAGACACCGTGTCCGGCCTGAAGTTCCACGGTCTTCGGCGCCGGTGGGTAAACCTCTTCGCCGTTAACCCGGAAACCTGATTTTCCGGGTACTGCCGGTTTCTTAACGGCGAGTACCGCTCCCGGTTCGACTGAAACGTAGCGTTGAAGGTTCCTGTAGTCGACCGTCCCGTCTTCCAGAATCACGGGTTTTCCCTCCCCGACTTGCTCAATGCATATCACCACTTTCTCGTCCGTCGGCGGTTCCGGCAGTATGCCTTCAGCGATAAGATGCCGACCTGCGGCCGGGGACTCGTACAGCGAAGCTAAAAAGGTGTCTCGAATTCCGTAAACCACACCGCTTTCGCGCAGCAGATTGTAAAGTTCCTCCTGGGTGACCGGCATTTCCTCTTGGACGTTTGGGTTGGTGTCAAGGGAAAGGTTTGGCTGCGGTTCGGCGTCCAGCAAGCTGTATGTTATACGCCTGGTTAAGCGGACGTCTATAAAGGCCTTATATTTGTTGGGGGCGATCATTACCGTAACCCGGCCCGGTTCCTCTCTCATTTCGGCCTCGTAGGTAATCTCGTCGGACTCACGTACCGGTGTGGGGTCAGGTCTTTCCGTTCCGTTTACAAACAGGCGAACGCCTTCCCCTTTAGAAATTACGGCGGGACGCGCCTCAGCTTGCGGGTCGCGGACATAAATTTTCCCGTCCTCGACCCACGCGAGCCCTGTTTGCTCGATTTCTTCAGTCAACGATATTCCCCCTGACTTGCATCATAGGTTTCGACAAGACCCCCCCTTATCCTTTTCGGTATGTGGCTGCCCATCATTTACAACCTAACCGATTTTTTTTATACTTTTGGAAGTTGCCGCAGGCAATTACCGTGATATCAATGCCTTATACAGGTTTGGGTTTCCGAAGGAGGAAGAGCAATGCATACTTTACTTGCGGCGGAAGTGGGACGGCGGGTTGAAGGGCTCCAAGCGCTGCTTGCGGGTCAGGATCTGACCGGCGCGCTGATTGTGCAGAGCGCCGATGTTATTTACTATACAGGGACGTACCAAAACGGTCATCTGTATATACCCGTTGAGGGCAAACCGGTTTTCATGGTCCGGCGGGATTTCGAACGGGCGCGGGACGACGCCGCCGTTGAAAATGTCGCGCCGCTTAAAAGTTACCGGGATATCCCGCGGGTTGTCGGGGAACTCGGACTGCCGGCGCCGGATAAGATAGGCCTGGAATTTGACGTGCTCCCCGTAAAGGCTTATCTGCAATACGTAAAAATTTTTCCGACGGCAAGCTTTGGGGATGTTTCGCCGCTTATCCGGCAGCAACGGGCGGTAAAATCGGGTTACGAGTTGGAGGCTCTGGCGGAAAGCGGCCGTCTTTTAGACGCGATGCTGGCGACGGTGCCCCGGGTGGCGGCGCTTGGAGAGACAGAGTTGGCGATGGCGGGAAGGCTTGAAGGGGAAGCGCGCCGCCTCGGCCATCAAGGTTTGGTGCGTTTCAGGGGCATGAACCCCGACTTTTTCATGGGGCACCTTCTTACCGGCGCCAGCGCCGCCGAAGCTTCGTACTTCGACGGTCCGGTATCCGGAACGGGCCTTGACCGGACGTTTGCCTTCGGGGCCGGGAGGCGGCGCTTGGAGCGCGACGAGCCTCTTTATGTAGACTACGGGGCGGCCTGCCGCAGCTATATTACCGATGCCACCAGGGTTTTCGTCTACGGAAGGCTGAACGAGCGCCTCAAAAGGGCACACCACACTGCCCTGGAAATTCAAGCCGCTGTGCTGGACACGGTAAAGCCCGGGGTGGTAGCCGCGGACCTGTACGATGCCGCGGTGAGGCTGGCGCAACGGGCCGGTCTGGGTGAATACTTCCAGGGATGGCGCCAGCCGGTACGGTTTATCGGCCACGGGGTCGGGCTTGAGTTGAACGAGTTGCCGGTGATTGCCGGAGGAGTAAAGGAACCCCTTGCCGCGGGGATGGTTTTCGCCCTTGAACCGAAGTTTGTCTTTCCCGGGGAAGGGGCCGTGGGAATCGAAAACACTATCGTGGTTACGCATGACGGCGCACGCCGTCTCACCAATTATCCGGACGAAATCCAATACCTGTACTGAAAATAAGTCGCGAGTCAAAAGTGGAAAGTCCCGCGTCCGGAAAACCGGGAAACGCCATTTTCAGATTTCTGATGGTGACACCGCAGGTGTCGTGGACGTCTATCTTGAATCTTTATAGTAGAAACGCCACACCGATAAACCCGCCGACGGCTCCGCCGGAGAGCAGCAGCAGGAACTTCTGGGCAAGCATTTGCGCCGTGACCGGACCCGGCACTACAGTGGCTGCTACAAGCCATAGGATTAGGAAAAGAGCGATCCCGACGCCGGCGCCGTGGATCAGCCCTTTGCCGCCGGCCTGCTTGGAGGCAAGACTGCCGCCCAGGACCCCGCTTAGAAAAAGGATGAAGGAAATGAAGTAGGGAAGAAGTGCTTCGGAAACGGTCGTAAAATAAAACAGGCACGCAACAAGGACGGTAGCTCCGAAAGAAGCCACGGCGCCAATGAGCGTGCCGCGGCCTACGGCGGATAGGCTGAAGCCGCCGGCCGCGCTTTTATCGGTTTTCATGGCCATTTTTTTCACCTCCCGCTACATTTGTACGCCGGCCTGCGGGCCAAAAGAACCCGCTGATTGGGGCGGGGCACGCTTTGTTGCGCTGCACCAAAGCCTGTGGTAAAATAGCGCTGGATAAGACTGGCGAAAACCGAGCGGCGAGCGTCCTTGACCCGTACTCCAGGGGTACGGGTTTGTTGATTAGGAGCGCCAAGGCAGATACCTCGGAGAGTGTTGCAAAACAAATAAATTCGGTAGAAAAACCACCTAGCGGTTTTCGGCGGGTGTAAATAAGTAAGTGCCCCGGAGGCCGCGAAAAACAAGCATGGCGCGGAAGGCGAAGACATCCGGCGCGGAGCGTACATGGAGGTACG
>JAGUUY010000089.1 GCA_020063185.1 Bacillota bacterium | reverse complement strand
TTTTGATCCCTGTAAAGGGTGTGAAGAATTCTGTCGTAAGGCATGTCCTCAAAAAGCGTTTGAGATGATAATACATTCACCAGACGAAGAAAGAATAACTAACCTTCCTGCGCGAGACGGCCGTTTCAGCAGGGCCGGATGCATGTTTCAGATGGACAAAGATGTTAAGGTTTCCGGTATCGCAAAAGACAGAGAATACGAAGCTGGTTTTGATCATGAAGAAGTATCCGGGTCAACGCAGTGTTTTAAACACTGCCGCAGATGCGAACTTGCCTGCCCCGTGGGGGGTTGAACTGAGAACATTAAAAAGGGGCTGTCCCGGAATTTTAAGGATAGCCCCTTTGGTCTAGGAAAGCTTCAGCGAAGCGGCATAAACGCCGTTACCACCCGGCGGCTTTCAGCACGTTGTTCTGGTGGTTTGGTATAATGGCGTTCGTGTTGTGACTTCTACTGTTATAAAAGTAGAGACAGAACTGGCCCTGGAAGTTGTTATTATAAATTGTTTGCAAGCCGTGCGGCTGACCGTACATCGAGGCGGCAAACGTGCGGTCACCTATGGTTACCAGAATCGGCCGGGCGGCCCAGGACCACACACGGCCGAACAAATCATACATTACCGCGGTGTCGGCGGCTGTCAGGGGCTCGCAATCGGCGTGGTTCGAGCCTCCCATATGGTACACCCGAAACTGATTCTTCGTCTGCCAATCAGTAACCGTGGCCACGCTTCCAACATTAAAGATCCATCGAACCCAGGGCCAGGCCAGCAGTTCACCGTAGCCAAGCTTTTTTGTTCCGTAGGGTCCTTGAACGCTCACCGCATTCTTGCCCGGAGGCACGTACAACGGCTGACCGGGCATCAAGATGTCGCTGTTGAGCCGGTTGGTTTCCCAAAGAGCCTTGGTGGTTGTACCCTGTTTGGACGCAATGCCTTCCAAGGTATCGCCGGGCTGCACCTGGTATACGCGTAGTTCCTGGGGGTTGACCGGCTGCGCCGCTTGTTCCGCCCCGATACCGTTTGCAGGAGGCGGAGGCAGGGTTGAACCCGGACCAGGAAAAGGTTGCTGCTGGGGAGGGGGGCCGGCCTGACCCGGCACCTGCAGCAGCTGTCCCGCCCGCAACGAGTCGCTGAACAGGGAGTTGACTTTCATCAGGTTTTGAACGCTGGTATTATGGCGTTGGGCCAAAAGCCACAGGGTGTCGGCCGCCTGTACCTGGTAGCTCTGGTGTCCTCCCTGAGCCACCGGAATCCGGAGAACTTGTCCAACCCAAAGGTCTGCGCCTGTGAGCCCGTTGACGGCCTGAATTTCGTTGATGTTGCGGCCTGTGCGTTGGGCAACCAGCCAAAGCGTATCCCCCGGTTGCACATGGTAGGCGTAAGCGGCGCCGTCGTAACTTACGGGTAGATACAGCCCATGACCGGGGGTAAGGTTATCTGCCGTTAAGTGATTATTCCTTTTTATCAAGTATATTGTAGTACCGTAGCGTTGAGCCAGAAACCACAGAGTGTCCCCGCCCCTTACTTTATAAGCGAGACACCCTTCCGTGGCGGCCCGGGCGACGGGCGCAAAAACCAGGCAAAACAACCCCAGTATCACTACGAACACTGGCCAGCGTTTCCTTTTAACCATGGAAAACACTCCTTTAGTATACTTTGCTCGACCTGACATGAAACCTTTATAATTGACAGAAATAGACCTGATATGGGGGATATTACTACATAAAGGCCGTTTTTCCTGCAAAGTGTTCGACAGTAAATATTGCCAAGGTTAAATCTAAATCTGATGAAAATAGGTTTGAGCCCAGGGGAAATAGGGTTAGGCTATTTACAGTAAAACTACAAACCCGCGGCCTTTAAGGCTTCACGGGTTTGTATCGTGATAACCGTTAATATTTACAGCTCTGGGATAGTTCCGGTGTTAAACAACATCCGGTTGCCTATGTTGTTTTATGACAGGCACTACAGGGTCCTGTGTTAGGGGCATGCTGGTATTTTGTCGCCTTGCCGGGGTGACACTCTGCACAGTTGTAAATAGCGGGACTGGAAACGGTGCCAAGATTGCGGTTGTCGTTCCAGCAGTTATATTTCGCTCCGCCGTGGCAATTGTAACAGGTGCCCCGGTTAGTCATGCGCAAAAGGGCTGAAGTATTGCGCGTGCCGCCGCCGTCGGTCGGCCAGTTTGATGCCCACCCGGTCACCGCAACCGTGGTGGAGTGCGCGCGGTGACAGGTGAGGCAGGCCACTTTGTGCGTTGAAAGTATGTGGGAGTTCCCTTTGTTCCACTGTTCGTAAGGCGTACCCGTGGCAAGGCTGGTATTTTGGCCGGGGGCGTCGATAAAGTGCACATCCATCGGGTGGCGCCACATGCTGAGGTACTGGCCGGCGTGCCCTTCCGGGTTGAACCGCTGCCCGCCTTGGGTGGGGTCGAGCCTGTCGTGGCAGGAAGAACACCAGTTGGTACTGCCGTAAACGTACGCGGTAACCGGGTATACCGGCGACCCCGTTGCCTGAGGCCCGGTAAATGTTCCCAGCGACTCGTTGAACTGGAAAATAACCTTGTCGACCTGTCGGCCGAAGATGGAGGTGCGAAGCAAGCGCGGGTTGCCGATAATGGATGTGTTTTCTGGCTTTATCGTATATTTTGTTCCAGGATGTGTTTCTGAACTCCAACCGACGTAGTAATTACCGTAGGCACCGTCTCTCCACCACGATACGTTGCCGCGCGTCAAACCGCCCGCGTGCGGGTCATGACAGGAGCCGCAGACGAAGCCGTTGCCGCCGAATACGTTGGCGCTGCCGGGGATGGTAAAGAACTTGGCGTCAGGGTCCAATGCGTCGCCGCTTTCACCCGCCAGGCCCCAAACATTGTGCCGCGAGGTAACGGTTTTAAGTTCGCCTGCATTTATGATGTAGTTGTTGTTACTGTCGACCCAATTCCTAACGAAACCGCCGGCGGTAGAGGGGCGAAATGCGGCGCCCACTTTCGTGTAGCCGTCTTTTACGTCGAAGGGGGAGTTTATCCCGCCGTCACCGTGGCACAGGAAACAGAAATGCGTCTGTGTGGGCCCGCTCTTCAACAGTTTTGGCGCTTGGGCGGCATGGGCCACGTGACACCCGGCGCAGGCGTCCGTAGTGGCGTTAAACTGTCCGTGGGTCCAGGCAAAGGCCGGCGCGGCGTAAGCGAGCGTAAACACCAGTGCGACCGCGAGAATGAGGGAAAGTTTTGTCTTGTTAATCTTTGTCACCTCCTTTACGCTTGGTCTGCTTCTTTTTCGGATTAAACTTTTATTGGGGCTTTAATTAGGATGCAAAGCAGGCCGCAAACGATAAAGTAGCACGCCTTACAACTATAGTTTTTGGCGAAGACTTATGCGGCAAAAGAGGTAGTTCCGTATATTGCTGGTAGACCATGATAAACGCGAGAGAGAGAGCCAAGATTAACGCGGTATGATAAAAAAACGACGCGGCAGAAAGGAGGCGGGTATTATTTGACAGACGCAGCCAATCCGGCCTTTAGGACGCGTAAATAAGCATTTCAAACTATGCTTATACTCCCTGAAGGGCAAAATTCCTGCTTATGCCATAGCATTTTTCCCCTCTTTTATCCGACAAAAGACTACTATATGCATGCAGGTTATAATTATTTCGACATAGCTTCAGGGCACTCAGCTTGACCGGGAAGCGACACTTAAAGCCTTTTAATCACTTAGTGATTTTTATGAACACAAGACTTGCCACGGCCGCCGGCGTTACTTTTTCCCGGTTTTCCGCCCCGAACTTCAGTCTAATTAATGTATACCCGTCCGGCCGGACATTTTTAAGACGCATGAGGGGGTCGGTCCGTCAAGTTCAGGTTTCCCGGGCTTGGATTAATTCGGAGCGGCTCCATCCTGGAAAAGGTCTTGCCTGCTCAAAGAGAATGGGTTATTATTTCTCAACCGACCCTGCTTTAATACCATTTATAGTCCATTCGGATGAAGCGGCAGGCGGCTGAAGAGATAAAGTCGCAGGGCGTTCGGGCTGTAACGGAATGACCCGCGCAAAGCGAGAATAGAGAAAGAAACGACATTTGGGGTGTTTTCAATGACTGATTCCTGTCACCTTGCGGTCCGTCCGCAGATACGTTATATGGGAGAGAAGATTAATGCCGGCAAATGCAGGAGCAGAAATCATTGCCAAAGCAAAGGAAATGGGAGCGGCGGCGGCGGGCATCGCGGGTGTCGAGTCCCTTAGAAAATCACCGTCACACGAAATGCTGCGCCGAATCGGCGCGAAAATCGACGGGTGTTACGCCGTTTCAGGGATGGAAGGTTTTAAAAACGTTACGTGGCCCGATAGAGCCCACTCG
>JAGUUY010000038.1 GCA_020063185.1 Bacillota bacterium | reverse complement strand
GAGGTTTGGAGCGTCCACAAGGACCTGAAAGCAAAGATGCTCAAAAGAGTGCGGGAAAGACTCCTGCACCAGCGGCAGCGGTATTTTGCCTCACCCGCCCAGCTGGAGGAAGTCGACAGCTACCTCCCGTCCGACACACTTACAATAGTGTTCGCCCGGCGCTTCGCCACTTACAAACGCGCCAACTTACTCCTGCGGGACAGGGACAGGCTCGCCCGCATGGTAAACCATCCCGACCAGCCGGTGCAGTTTATTTTCGCCGGGAAAGCGCACCCCGCCGACCGGCCGGGTCAGGAGATTATTAGGCAGATTTATGACGTGAGCCAGGAGGAAACCTTTAAAGGAAAGATCGCCTTCGTGGAAGATTACGATATTGCCATGGCCGGAAATCTGGTCCAGGGCGCCGACGTTTGGCTGAACACCCCGCGGCGGCCGCTCGAGGCCAGCGGCACAAGCGGGCAGAAGGCGGTCTTGAACGGGGTTGTACAACTCAGCATTCTCGACGGCTGGTGGCCTGAAGCTTATAACGGGGAGAACGGCTTTGCCATCGGGCGAGGTGAAGTTTACCCTGACGAGGGGGCGCAGGACTACTACGACAGCCTTGCGCTCTATGCGGTCCTTGAGGACGTCGTTATCCCCGCTTATTACCGGCGTAACCAGGGTGTTTCGCGGGACTGGGTCAACATTATCCGCAACGCCTGGCGGACCATCCCGCACTTTTTTAACACCGGCCGGATGGTGAAGGAATATACCACCCGTTTCTACGTACCCCTGATGGAAAGGGGCCGATACATAGCGCAAAAAAACTATGCCGCGGCGGAAAGGCTGCGGGAGTTCAAACGCAACGTCAGTGAAAACTGGCGTGGGGTGAAAATTCTCGACGTGAAGGTTGAGATGCCTGCGACACCCACCGCCGGAGATAAAATGACCGTTAAGACAAACGTGAGGCTCGGGGGCGTGCAGCCGCAAAATGTGCTTGTGGAATTGATTATCGGCAAACTGAAAGAACGCCTGCTCATCGATACCGAGGGTTTTGCGCTGACGCTTGTCGAAACTTCCGACGATACGACTTACAGCTACGACGGCACGGTCAACCTGACCCAGGGGGCGCATGGTTTCACTCTTCGTGTGCGGCCGGCGCACCCCGACCTCGTCCAACCTTTCGAGGCGCCGCTGATAACGTGGGCTCCGGAATTCTAGGAGGACTATAACTTCGGCCCGCGTCCGTTAGTTCGCGACCAAGACATAGCTATTCAGCCGAAATGTCGCACTGATGAACGTGGCACATCGCACCTCTCAAGATGCCGCGCTCCTGCGGGATGCCTGAATAGTTAAAAACGTCTTATCAGCCCCCCCTCTTAAGGAGATACTACAGGAGACGCCGATTAGCGTCTCCTGAGCATTTGCCATGCAAAAGCGTGGGCCGCGGGAAACATTTTATACGGGGGGACGGTCGTTGTGGACGACTATCTGGGCGGCTTCACGGGTGAAAAATGGCGCGAGCGGATCGACGTGCGCGATTTTATTATCAGCAACTTTGAGCCATACGAGGGCGGGAGTGAATTTTTAGCGGGGCCGACCGCAAGGACAGGGGCCCTTTGGAAGAAATGTCAGGCCTTGCTTGACGAGGAAAGAAGGCGCGGCGGGGTCTTCGCCGTCGACCCCGGCACTCCGGCAGGCATTACCAGCCATCCGCCCGGCTACATAGACAGGGAAATTGAAATAATTGTGGGTCTCCAGACGGATGAACCATTAAAACGAGCGGTCAACCCCTGGGGCGGCATCCGCATGGTGGAGATGGCCTGCAACGAATACGGCGCGGACCTTGAACCGAAAGTCTGCGAGATCTTTCACAAGTACCGGCGGACACACAACGAAGGAGTATTTGCGGTTTATACCGATGAGATGCGCGCGCTGCGTAAATCAGGGGTTATCACCGGCCTGCCGGACGCCTACGGACGGGGCCGCATCATCGGGGACTACCGCCGGGTGACCCTGTACGGTGTGGACCGGCTGCTGGAGGAAAAGAAAAAAGACCTCCGAAGCCCTGAACTGACCGCCATCAACGAGGACACTATCAGACTGCGCGAAGAAGTTTACGACCAGATAAAGGCCCTGGAAGCGCTGAAGGAAATGGCCCTTGCGTACTGCTGCGACGTTTCGCGGCCGGCGGTCGGCGCGCGGGAAGCGTTCCAGTGGTTGTACTTCGGCTATCTGGCCGCCGTCAAACAGCAAAGCGGCGCCGCCATGTCCCTCGGGAGAACAAGTAACTTCCTGGACATTTACGTCAGCCGGGACTTGCGGGAAGGGACGCTTACGGAAGAAAAGGCCCAGGAACTTGTGGACGACTTTGTCATCAAGCTCCGGATGGCGCGGCAGCTCCGCACCCGTGCTTACGACGAACTGTTTGCGGGCGACCCCTTATGGATAACCGAGGCCGTCGCCGGCATGGCCGCGGACGGACGGCCGCTCGTAACCAGGAACAGCTTCCGGTTCTTACAGACGCTTTACAACCTCGGCCCGGCGCCCGAACCCAACCTTTCCGTCCTGTGGGCGCGGGCGCTGCCGGAGCCCTTCAAGCGGTACGCGGCAAAGGTCTCTTACGACACCAGCTCCATCCAGTATGAGAACGACGACCTCATGCGTCCGATTTTCGGCGACGACTATGCCATCGCGTGCTGCGTATCCGCGATGAAAGTCGGCCGGGACATGCAGTTTTTCGGCGCCCGTTCCAATTTGCCCAAGGCGCTGTTGCTTACGCTTAACGGCGGCCGGGACGAAATTTCGGGAGCCAGGGTCGCACCTGAATTCTACCGTGTCACGGAGGAACCGCTGGCTTTCAAGGCGGTTTGGGACGCGTTTCAAAACACGCTGGCGTGGCTTGCGGGCAAGTACGTCGACACCATGAACGTCATCCATTACATGCACGACAGGTACGCGTACGAAAGCCTCCAAATGGCGCTTCACGACACGCACGTCAGGCGGTTTATGGCCTTCGGCATGGCCGGCCTGTCCGTACTGGCGGACTCGCTCTCGGCCATCAAATACGCGCGGGTGACGCCGAAACTCGACGGCCGCGGCATCACCGCCGGATTCGAAATCGAGGGTCAGGCCCCGTGGTTCGGCAACAACGACGAGCGGGTGGATGCGCTGGCCCGCGACTGCGTTGTCCTTTTCCACGAAAAGCTCAAACAACGCCCGGCGTACCGGGACGCGATGCATACGCTTTCGGTTCTGACCATTACCAGCAACGTTGTTTACGGCAAGATGACCGGCGCCACTCCCGACGGG
>JAGUUY010000186.1 GCA_020063185.1 Bacillota bacterium | reverse complement strand
CGATGTGCGTCATTGAGGGTTCTCTTGCATCGAAGGCATACAAAATGGACTTTCACCACGAAATGCCTCTCCTTATCCCCGTAATGAAAATCGGCATGTGGACGATGATCGTTTACTTCGTGCTCAAAATAATCGATCTGGCTTACAGGGGCCACTTCATGAGCATGTTCGCCGGGACGCTCGAATCCAACCTGTTCCTGCTGGCGCTTGTGGCAGGCGTGCTTATCCCGATCATTCTACTTGCCAAACCTAACCACCAGATAACCGTGCCGAGGATTGTCACCGCTGCGGTGCTGATGGTCGGCGGACTGGTCCTCGACCGGATGAACGTCGTTTTCACCAGCATGGGCAAGGCAATGGGAGGTCACTATTTCCCCCACTGCATCGAGTTTTCGATCAGCATCGGGCTGATTGCTTTCCTGTTAATGGCATACTGCTTTATGGTCGAAAACTTTAAAATCTTCCCCGACGAGCACAACCACGCCCACTGAGACAAGAAGCATCAACACCCATATTCAACCCGAAATGTTACGAAGAAGCGGTGCGACACCGCTTCTTCCTTTTAGTACGCCCGACGGTATCCCTCGTCTTTAGCCGTCTGGTAGCACCGGTAACGGCAGGAAGAAATAGAAAACCCGGGTATTTGACAAAGAGCGCAACCGGACTCCCGCACAATACATCCGAGTCCCAGCATTTTAAACGATAAAGAAATAAACGGCGAAAAGTTTAATATTTTCCATAAGTACCGGAGGAATTTTCCTAACTTTGGCGAATACGTTTTCGAGAAACAGCAGGAGAAAAGGCTAAGAACCAATTCGGCGCATGGAGGTTGTTTCCCTGCCCCATCGGGTAAGGACCGCTTAAGCTTGTCAAAATAGAGAAGGGGGTCTGGAGGGTGGATGTCCTAAAGGTTTCTGCAAAATCCAATCCAAATTCTGTGGCTGGGGCTCTGGCCGGCGTATTGCGGGAACGCGGTTCCGCGGAAATACAAGCTATTGGTGCCGGCGCCATCAACCAATCAGTGAAGGCGATAGCGATTGCCCGGGGGTTTGTGGCGCCGAGTGGTGTGGACCTCATATGTATTCCGGCGTTTACTGACGTAATCATTGACGGCGAAGAAAGGACGGCAATCAAAATTATTGTTGAACCAAGATAAAGTTAGTAATAGACCGCCTCCTGCCGGCCTGCCGGGAAGGGGGTTTTGTTTTTATGGCGCAAAAAAGGAACGCTGAGATTATTCATCGAGACGCGGTCGTTGTTGACGCCCATTGTGACACCTTATCGCTGTTGGTTGAAGGGCGGTCTTCATTGGCGGGTGCCGGACAAGGACACGTAGATCTCCGGAGACTGAGGCAAGGAGGCGTTAACGTCGTATTCTTCGCCGTTTTCGTCCATCCAAAGTACCGGGGGGTCTATTTACGTAAGGCCCTCGAACAGGTTGACACCTTCCATACTATGGCGGCTGCCCACCGTGATGTTTTGAGCGCGGTTTGCGAGTACTCCGGTATCCGGCGCGCATTAGCTGAAGAAAAGATCGCCGGGATTCTCACGGTGGAAGGCGGGCATGTCCTTGAGGGTAGCCTTGGGGTACTCAGGGTACTCTATCATATGCATGTGCGGTGCCTGACTTTGACTTGGAACGGCAGGAATAAAATCGCGTACGGCGTTGGGGAAAGTGAAATCAAAAAGGGGCTGACGCCTTTCGGCCGGGAGGTTGTCAGGGAAATGGAACGGTTGGGGATGTTGGTCGACGTAGCCCATCTGGCTCCTACCGGGTTCTGGGATGTTATCGACATGGCTACAAAACCGGTCATTGATACCCATGCCAACAGCAGGGTTCTTTGCGACCACCCGCGCAACCTAACGGATGAACAAGTGCGGGCGCTCGCCGGTACGGGTGGCGTAATAGGCGTAAACTTTGTCCCCGCCTTTGTAAGTCCGGCCCATCCAACGGTGGAGACGGTTGCCGACCACATCGAGCACCTGGCTGCGGTTGGCGGGATAGACTGCGTAGGCATCGGCTCGGATTTCGACGGGACGGCAAAAACAGTGACCGGCCTGGATGACGTGTCCTGTCTGCCACTCTTGACTACTTGTCTGGTTGACAGGGGGTGGCCGCAAGCGGACATTCGAAAAGTGCTCGGGGGGAATTGGCTACGGGTGCTGAAGGAAACTTTGAATTAGATGACGGCCTGAGCCTGCACGGTCCCAGAGCGTCGCAAAACCGGAAATTGGTCGGGGAACAAGTGCAGGCCGGGGAGCCTGGTGCGGGCATCGTACCGGAAAAAGACTCGGGCCTGTGCGACCTTCATATACACACCACGGCTTCGGACGGCACGGAAGAACCCGAGGACATCGTCGCCCGGGCGGTCGCATTAGGTTTAAGGGCCATCGCCATTACGGACCACGACTCTGTGAAGGGCATCAACAGAGCGGTGGAATCCGCCGCGTCTAGGTTATTGGTCATACCGGGGGTTGAAATGAGCACGGAAGACCGTAACCGGGAGGTACACATTCTTGGTTATTTCATCGCTTACGATGCCCCTTGCTTGTTGAGAATCCTCGCCGGTATAAGGCGCGAACGTCTGGAACGCGCCTGCCGCATTTTGAAGCGCCTGCAACATTTGGGCATCCCCATTACCTTAAAAATGGTGCGAGATGAGGCCGGCGCCGGCGTGATCGGCCGGCCGCACATCGCGCGGGTCTTGACGCGAATAGGGACTGTGTCTACGGTTGAGGAGGCGTTCCGGGGGCTACTCGGACCGGGGTGCCCCGCGTTCGTACCCCGGGCCCGATTTGACACGTCCGCCGCCATACGTCTGATCAGAGAGGCGGGTGGGGCGCCGGTATTGGCGCACCCGGGCATAAACCACGCGGAAGAGTCCCTGGGAGAACTTGTGAACGTTGGATTGAGCGGCATAGAAGTGGAATACCCGGAGCATAACAGTGAGCAGCGCGCGTACTATCGTCAATTGGCGCGAAGGTACGGGCTGGTCTCCACCGGCGGTTCCGACTACCACGGCTCTGACGGCCGTTTCCCGCTGGGTTCAGATGGGGTACCCTTCAGCACCGTCCAGGCGTTGCGCGCGGTTGCGGGAAAATAACGAAGCAGTAGTTACGGCCTGTTCCAGCGTAACTGTTCAACACGTCTAACCTTTAAAATCTTGCCTCACACCTCCAAGTTAGCTATGCGCAGCTTATCGCCGCGCTCTACGGGGCGCCCGAATAGTTACATTTTAAGCGTCTATACATTGACGGTTGTGCATAATACTATTCCTGAGACCAACGGCGCAGGGGGGCGGGTTGTGGTCCAGGACGTGGAGGATCTCAGACAACTCAAAGCAAGGGTCCGGGAACTGGAGGAAAAGCTGGCACAAGTACGCCTAAGCCGGCGTGTTTTATTACATCTTTTAGAGCAGATGGAAGCAGAGAGAAGTCAGTTTGTCAAGAAACTGGAGACGGAAAACCGCCGCCTCCAAAAGGCTAACGCCCGTTATGCCCGGTCGCTTTTAAAAAAGAACCAGCAAATCATCGAACTTGAGTCCAAACTGCAAGGCGGCGCCAGTCAAAATTCGTAGTACCCGCAACTTATCCACAAAATTACACACAGCCTGGGAATTATTTCAAGAGGTATAAAATGTTGGCAGCTTAAAGGAGGGCGTGAAAGGTCCTTTTTTTACTTGTCTTCCTGTGTTATAATTGGTGGCCAAAAGAAGCGCTCAACAGTCACAAATCTTTAACAGAGATGATGATGTTTCAGAATCATGCAGGAAACCAGAGGGCACAGGGTAAAATAACATCTTATCGCATAGCGCGGTGAAGGTCATCTTTATAGCGCGCTTCTTCGGAAAGGGGACAACTTGTGCGCATCGCAGTCGTGGACGGCCAGGGAGGCGGCATTGGGAGACACATTACCGAAAAACTCCGGCGGGAACTACCTGAAAATGTGGAAATCTTGGCCCTGGGCACAAACGCCCTGGCGGCCGCGTTGATGTTGAAGGCCGGCGCCAATGAGGGGGCCAGCGGCGAAAACGCATTGATCTGGAACGCTCCGCGGGTAGACCTCATTTTAGGACCGCTGAGCATTTTGATTCCGAACGCGATGCTGGGTGAGTTGACAACCCCAATAGCGCACGCAATCGCCTCAAGCCCCGCGCCAAAGATACTCCTTCCCTTGACCCGCGGCAACATTGAGCTGGTAGGACAGCGGGCTGAACCTCTTCCACATCTGATTGACGAACTTGTGAACCGTGTAAAAAAGTTTATCGAGACTTCAGAACGTTCGGGATGACTCCGCCAGCTTTCCGAACGGCGTCATTATAAGTGGTCAAAGCCGAACCGTAAGCCGGCACTTCCCCCCGCTGCCTTTGAATGCCCCGCGCCCGGCAATATATTCACCGGTATGCTATGTACCTCAACAGCAGCGTAAAATACACGGAAGGGAGCAAAAGATTTTCACAACGTGGGACAGAGGCTGTTAAAGATCTTACGGGCTTTCCTTTTAGCGGTGCAAAACCTGACCCGATTTCCGGTGGGAAACCCGCCTTTTGACCCGGCTTTGTCAGGCCGCGCCACAGCTTTCTTTCCACTGGTCGGCCTTTTCATCGGGGCCGTTTGGGTATCTCTATTTTATGCCGGCAATCTGTTGTGGCCGCCGGCGGTAACCGCAGCGCTGATGGTTGTCGGGGGTCTGGTTGCCACGGGCGGCATGCACCTCGACGGTTTGATGGATACGCTTGATGGTCTGGGAGGAAGGGACACGGCGCACCGTCTGGAGATCATGCGCGACAGCAGGGTGGGCGCCTTCGGCGTAATGGGCGCCGCTTCGGCGCTGCTGCTCAGATTTGTACTCTTCGTCTCTCTGGCCGGTGAGGCATGGCGGGTCCTTTTACTTGCGCCGGTGATCAGCCGCTGTTCTCTTGTCTGGGTGATTTTTGTCTTTCCTTACGCCCGTACCGAGGGGCAGGGAAGCGCGTATAAAGCTTATACCGGCCGGCGGGAGACGGCGGCCGCAACGGCCGCCGGTTTGCTTCTGGCGGGGATTATCGGCGGCGGCGCCGGCATCGTCCTGCTGGTGGTTTTGGTCGCGGCGGGTTTGCTGCTCGGACGACTTTTTTGCCGGCTGTTCGGCGGACTTACCGGTGACAATTATGGTGCGGTCAATGAAATAGTTGAAATGATGGTCCTGGCCGGTGGGTTAATTCTGGTCAACTGAGGTTGGACTGCACGCTTGAAAACGTATATTATTAATGGCATATCTTGCTCAGAATCAAAAAAGCCGAAGAGGAAACGGGTAGCGGCGGTAAAGGCCTCAGCATACGCTGATAAAATCAGTCGTCGAGCTATCTCAACCCCGAACCAAGCAGACGCCTTTTGCGAGGGGGATTATCGTGGTCTGCAGGATATTTTTAATCCGCCACGGGGAAACGTTGTGGAACCACGCCCGGAAGTACCAGGGACACGCCGATATTGCTTTAAGCGAACGGGGCTTAAAACAAGCCGAGGCACTCGCACGAAGACTGGAACACGAAGACTTTGCGGCTTTTTTTGCTTCGGACCTCCGCCGGGCGTGGGACACGGCGGAAATAATAGCTCGTCCGCACGGCGGGAAAGTGGACGCCTTGCCTGCGCTGAGAGAGATCAACTTCGGGGAGTGGGAAGGCCTGACAAGGGACGAAATTAAAGCACGCTTTCCGGAGATTTCTGAACAATGGTGGAAAGCGCCTTACAGCACTCGCCTTCCCGGCGGCGAGATGCTAGCCGAGGTTTCCACACGGGCGTCCGCCGCCATCGAGGACATTGCTTTGGGCCACCCCGACGCGCAGGTGGTTGTAGTGGCGCACGGGGGTTCGATCCGGGCGTCGATCGGACACTATCTGAAGATGGATTTGAACCAGTACTGGCGCCTCCGACAGGACAACGCGGCCTTGAATATACTGGAGTTGTATGGAACGGGTCGGGCCCAGTTGATTTTGTTTAACGACTGCTGTCATTTAAGCGAGTCTTTAAGTATTTAAAAACTCCACCACAGGCAGTCGAAAAATCTTCGACTTGACAGATTGTAAATAAGGATTGCATGTAATCCCCTCGGCAAAGATCCTGCTTCAGGCCACAATTTAAAATTTTTGACTGTTGTCCGGGTATAATCTTTTCGCTTAACCGGGGAAAGAATATAAAAAAAACCGCGGTTTTACCGCGGTTGGGAAAGTTGCTCTTCGGCAAATTGGATCATCCGGCGTACCATGTTTCCCCCGATTTTACCGCCCATTCGCCCACCTACTGCGCCGCAGTGCCGGGAAGGGACGTCGCCCCAGTAGCCTTCCCGGATCAGGTGGTTGAGCCCCAGTTCTCCGGCGAACTCGTACTTCATCCGCTGGAGAATGGCGCGGTAGTTTTCGGGGGTGACCGCCGCATGGCCGAACGTGGGGTAGCCTATTTCATTGGCCACCTCTATTTTGAAACGATCCAGAGCGGAGGCGGCTTGGGGTACCAGAACCCGGTTTTTGTTCGGCAAAGAACAACACCTCCAACAATATTATCCCCGTGAAGATCAACTGGATATGTCGGCCATAATCATACGCAAAAGTCTTATTATGACACTTGGCGAAATGATTTATTATAACACTCACTTGTACTGGGACTGTTGCGAATTGGTTGAATGGACCCAATAGAAGTAAGTTTTTCGACTATAGTTATAAAATGGAATTTTTTGTGTTTTTATTATACAGGACTCGGTGCAGGAAATACGTAAAATCCTGCGGAATTTAAGGAGCATCACCCCTTTCAAAGGAGCTCGAACGTTGCGGACAGTGAGCGCGGAAATTGTTACGGCCGAAGTTGCGCGGCTTTGTCAGGAAGCAAACATATCGCTGGGCGCCGACCTTACCAGGGCGTTGGAAAAGGCGTGGTCTTCAGAAGATTCGCCGCGGGGTCGGGACATTCTCGAAAAGTTGTTGCTAAATATCACGGTGGCCCGAGAGGAAAACCTTCCTGCTTGCCAGGACACAGGTACAGCAGTGGTCTTTCTTGAGGTCGGCCAAGAGGTATGTGTTGACGGGGATCTGGAATCTGCTGTACATGAGGGTGTGAGGCGCGGCTACGCCGAAGGTTTTCTGCGGAAGTCGATGGTCGGCCATCCGCTGGCGCGTGCGAATACAGGGGATAACACTCCGGCTGTAGTTCACGTGCGCATTGTTCCCGGTGACGCATTCAGAATCACCGTCGCGCCTAAGGGCGCCGGCAGCGAGAATATGAGCGCGGTGAAGATGCTCAGACCCGCTGACGGGGCGGCGGGGGTCAAAGACTTTATCCTGGAGGTCGTTAATACCGCCGGCGGAAATGCCTGCCCGCCCCTGGTTGTGGGCGTCGGTATAGGTGGCACTATGGAAAAAGCGGCGCTTATGGCCAAGGAGGCGCTCTTAAGGCCGCTGGCGGAACGAAGCCGGGATGCCGCAGCCGCCGCTTTGGAGGAGGACTTGCTGACCGCGATTAACGGCCTCGGCATCGGGCCGTTGGGGCTTGGTGGGCGGATTACAGCCCTTGCGGTGCACGTGCTTGTTTACCCATGCCACATAGCCAGTCTGCCCGTTGCGGTTAACCTTAGCTGCCACTGCGCCCGGCACCGGTCCGTGGACATTTAACCGGGACAGGGTCGGCTACCCATATTGTTTTAGATGAGGAATAATGATGTGATCAGAATTGATTTGCCCCTGGCGGACGAAATAATCGAGACTTTGCGGGCCGGGCAGCAGGTCCTGTTTCACGGCCGTTTGCTTACGGCAAGGGACGCCGCGCATAAACGGCTGGTCGATGCCGTTACCGCCGGCGAGCGGCTTCCGGTGGATTTGCGGGGTCAGGTGATTTACTACGTCGGACCGAGTCCGGCCCCTCCGGGGCGTGCCGTGGGCGCCGCAGGACCTACGACTGCGGGGCGGATGGATCCTTACACCCCCGCACTTCTGGCGCAGGGACTGAAAGGGACGATCGGCAAAGGGCGCCGTTCGCCGGAAGTGGTCGCGGCGCTGCTCAGGTACAGAGCCGTTTACTTTGTCACTTATGGGGGCGCCGGCGCGCTTTTAGGCAAGACGATAAAAGCGGCGCGCGTGCTCGCGTACGCCGACCTTGGTCCCGAGGCGGTGCACGAATTTGTGGTGGAAGACTTTCCGGCCATAGTGGCTAATGACATATACGGAGGGGACGTTTTTCGGAGGGAAGGATGAAGGATACAGAATACAGTAGTCAGTAGTCAGAATTCAGAATTAAAGGGGAAGGCAGAAGAAAAAGCTGAAGAGGAAACGGGAATCGTTGGACATCAATGATTTATTATTTAGTATTCGGTGATCCAAATATTCTAAATTCTATATTCTATATTCTGACCCCAAAGATCTATCCGTCTAAGCTTAACTTTGAACCTTGAACGTTGAACGTCGAACGTTTATAATATAAGGACACGGCGCTGCTTTCCACGACACTAAACGGGGGCAGCCGAATTTTTTAAGGTGAGGTAACTATTCAGCCGTAACCCTAATACTTACGGAACGCGGCGAGAAGTCACGTAGTGTAAGGAAGACCGGCAAGGCGAACCGGAGCGTACTGAGTACGTACGTGAGGATTCGGCTTTGCCGGGCAGACGTGGCAATGCGTTGCTTATCGCCGCGCCCCCCGGAGTACCTGAATAGTTACACGGTGGGTTATGTCGGTACAAGGTCTGATAGCTGAGGAAATTTTGCTTTTAAGGACATTTGAACTCGCCGCCGGAGCACGGGGGCGGACAAGCCCTAATCCCCTGGTCGGGGCGGTGGTTGTCCGCGACGGTCAGGTGATCGGCGAAGGGTATCATCGCCGCGCGGGCTTGCCCCACGCCGAGGTCGAAGCGCTCGCAGCGGCCGGGCAAGCGGCACGCGGTGCGACGTTGTACGTCAACCTCGAGCCCTGTTGCCACACCGGAAAAACCGGCCCCTGCACCGAGGCGATCATCACCGCCGGTATAAAAAAGGTGGTCGCCGCAATGGCCGACCCCAACCCCCTGGTAGCGGGGCGTGGTTTCGCCCGGTTAAAGGAGGCGGGTGTCGAAGTGGCGACCGGTGTTCTGGAAGAAGAAGCGCGGCGCTTAAACGAGGCGTTTATTAAGTTCATCACTTCGCGCAAGCCATTCGTAATTCTCAAAACCGCCATGACCCTGGACGGCAAAATCGCGACTGTGTCCGGGGATTCCAAGTGGATTACCGGCGGTCAGGCCCGGGAGTATGTTCACCGGTTGCGTGACAGTTGCGACGCGGTGCTGGTCGGCATCGGCACGGTGCTCAAGGATAATCCCGCGCTGACCACCCGATTACCTGAAGGGGGGCGCGACCCCGTGCGGGTGATCCTCGACAGCGGAGCCCGTACTCCCCTCGAAGCTCGGGTGCTGAACCAGGCATCAGAGGCGCCCACCTGGATCGCCGTAACGGAAGCGGCGCCTGCGGAACGTGTTGAAGCATTGAAACAGAACGGGACCGACGTAATTGTCTGCGGGCCCGGACCTAAGGTCGATTTGAATTATCTCCTTTCTGAACTTGCGCAGCGGGAAATCGTGAGCGTTCTGGTTGAGGGAGGCGGCACGGTGAATGCCGGGTTTACGCTTCAAGGACTGGTCGATAAGATAGTCTGGTTCATAGCGCCGTTGATCGTAGGCGGACGCGAAGCGCCGGGCCCTGTCGGCGGCAGCGGTGTAAGAAGCCTGACCAAAGCGATCAGGTTGACTGATATGGCTTTAAAGCAGTACGGTTCGGACCTCTGTGTGGAGGGATACCCTGTTTACGAAGGGGCGGGGGGCGGATGTTTACCGGTATAATAGAAGAAACGGGTACGCTACAAGTAAAAACCCAGGGGACTGTGTCCGCGCAACTGGTGATCGGAGCGCGGAAGGTTATGGAAGACCTGCGGGTCGGTGACAGTGTGGCTGTCAACGGCGTGTGTCTTACGGCGACCGTTGTTAAAGACGGCGGTTTTACCGCGGACGTTATGGCGGAGACGCTGGCCAAGACAAACCTGGGGGATGTCAAGATCGGCGCCAAAGTGAATCTTGAGCGGGCGCTCCGCTTTGGTGAGCGGCTTGGGGGCCACCTGGTCACCGGGCACATCGACGGGGTGGGGCGAATTCTCCGCCGGGAGCGTGAGGGGATCGCCTGGGTTTTTACCATTCATGCCCCGCCGGCGGTGGCCCGCTACCTGATCAACAAGGGATCGGTCGCGGTGGACGGGATAAGCCTTACCATTGTGGAAGCCAGGGGAGAGGATTTTACCGTGTCCATTATTCCCCATACGGCCGCGGTAACCACTCTCGGTTTTAAAGGACCGGGAGATACGGTAAACCTGGAAGCGGACCTGATCGGCAAATACGTCGCACAGTTTTTACAGGCCAGGAATTCCGAGGGCGGTGTTAATGTTTCATTGCTTTCGGAACACGGCTTTATTTAGGGCGGAGGTAGAGGATGTTTAACTCGATTGAGGAAGCGGTCGCCGATATCCGGGCCGGTAAAATGGTGGTGGTCGTCGACGACGAGGACCGCGAAAACGAGGGCGATTTGGTAATGGCCGCCGAAAAAGCGACGCCGGAAACGGTGAGTTTTATGGCCGTTCACGGGCGGGGACTGATTTGTGTACCGATTACGGAGAAGCGGGCGGACGAACTCGACTTCGTACCGATGGTGGCCAACAATACCGACCCGCACGGCACGGCGTTTACCGTTTCGGTCGACGCACGCGGCGTAACCACCGGCATCTCCGCGCATGAGCGGGCGCTCACCATCTCCCGGATCGTCAACCCGGCAACTCGTCCGGAGGATTTTCGCAAGCCCGGTCACATCTTTCCGTTGCGGGCGAAGGAAGGCGGTGTCTTGCGGCGTGCCGGGCACACCGAGGCGACAATAGACCTGGCGCGCCTGGCGGGACTTTACGAGGCGGGTGTCATCTGCGAAATAATGAAGGACGACGGGACTATGGCCCGTGTGCCGGAGCTTGCGGAGTTCGTAAAAAAGCACGGGCTCAAGATAATTACCATCGCGGACCTGATCCGCTACCGCCGCCGCAAGGAGAAGCTTGTAAAACAGGTCGGCACGGCGCGTCTGCCGTCAAAACATGGCGAGTTCACGGCCGTGGCCTACGAAAGCATCCTGGACGGCAAGGGACATATCGCACTGGTCATGGGGGACCTGCAGTCGATTGAGGCGCCGCTGGTGCGGGTGCACTCGGAATGCCTGACCGGC
The DNA here is from genome assembly GCA_020063185.1 of Bacillota bacterium. Taxonomy (GTDB): domain Bacteria; phylum Bacillota; class Desulfotomaculia; order Desulfotomaculales; family Ammonificaceae; genus SURF-55. The sequence continues at coordinate 5,391 of JAGUUY010000186.1, read as the reverse complement.
GACGTTTTCGGCTCGCTGCGGTGCGATTGCGGCGAACAGATCGCCCGGGCGTTGAAAGTAATCGCCAACGAAGGCGTGGGCGTCCTGCTTTATATGAGGCAGGAAGGCCGGGGAATCGGGCTTTTGAATAAGATACGGGCGTATGAGCTCCAGGACCGCGGGCAGGACACGGTGGAAGCGAACAAAACGCTTGGTTTCCCGCCGGACCTGCGAGACTACGGCATCGGCGCACAGATTTTGGTCGATCTGGGACTGCACAAGATCCGGATTTTAACCAACAACCCCAGAAAACTCAAGGGTATTCAGGGTTACGGTTTGGAGATTATTGAGCGGGTGCCGATCGAGATAGCGCCGCGCGGGGAGAACGGGTTCTACCTGGCGACGAAGAAGGCCAAGCTTGGGCACTTGCTCACTCTTGTCGACACCGAAAGCAGTGGTTCCGAGGGTGGTAAGGCATAACGCCGGCGATTGCATAAACGCGGCACTGTAACATAAACTGACACGTTGAGAGGCGAGAACCAGTGCCTTTCTGCCATTGTCCCTAGGCTGCGCTGTGCTCCAGTCCGACGAGACATCGGCTCGTTTCGGAGTGAACTACGGCTGAGCTCCTGAGCGCCTAAAGTCCGACGGTTCAGCGAAAAGTGAGTCGGCAGGCCTTAATTTGCACGAGTCGGTAAGATTACTGTATATAGCGCGACTCGCACAGCCTATTCACTTGCCTCACTTTCGCCGTGTCTCGTTGTACGGACTTCCGCAGAGCTCGCCTCGTGGACAAACGGCAGAGGCACCACAATAACTGAACTTATGCTGTTTAAATATCTCAGAAAGTAGGGGATGGATCTGATGCCTAAGAGTTACGAAGGCCATCTTGTCGGTGATGGGCTGCGGTTCGGGATCGTCGTCGGCCGGTTTAACGAGTTTACCACGCAGAAGTTGCTGGGCGGGGCTCTGGACGCGCTGACCCGTCACGGCGTAGCCGACGAAAACATTGCGGTCGCGTGGGTGCCCGGGGCTTTTGAGATCCCGCTGGTGGCAAGGAAAATGGCGGCCAGCCGGCAATTTGACGCGGTGGTTTGTCTCGGCACGGTAATTCGTGGAGCGACGCCCCATTTCGACTACGTGGCCGGTGAGGTCGCCAAAGGGGTGGCCCGGGCGGCGACGGAGACCGGAGTTCCCGTTATCTTCGGGGTAGTCACCGCGGACACTCTGGAGCAGGCGATCGAACGGGCCGGTTCCAAGGCCGGTAACAAAGGGTTCAACGCGGCCGTCAGCGCCATCGAAATGGCCAACCTGTTAAAGCAATTTTAACAGGCTGATACTGCGTGGATTTCTAATCAGTTCGAAGTTAAAACAGTTCTACGTTCGAGGAAATACTGCGAGGGTTACAGGTAGTTCGAAGTTCGGAAGCTCCAAAAACCGCGACCGTGAACTGTGAACCTTAACCTATTGGTTCACCGCCTTGACTGAAGGCCATTTGATGTGCACGGGGCCTTGTGCCCTGGATGTATACGAAGAGTCAGTTAAAAAGCCACCATATCGGTGGCTTAAACTTTGCTTGCGATAGTTGTTCGTGCGCTATCTGCAACCTTAAACGTTGATTGGACCCCAAAGGCCTATTCGTTTGAACTTATCCTAGAACCTGGAACGGTCCTGAATGCTATCCAGCATTAGCTCGCTTACACGTTGCACCGTTAACTGTGAACTGTGAACTGTGAACTGTGAACGTTGAACCTTATGTCGCGCGCTGTACCTTTCCGCTACGGAGGCACTGGGTGCATACTTTAATACGCTTGGTACGCCCGCCTACAAGCGCCTTTACCCGCTGCAGGTTCGGGGTCCAGGTGCGCTTGGTGCGGATGTGGGAGTGACTCAACTGGATGCCGAAGGTTATTGTTTTCCCACAAATTTCACATCTCTTGGCCATGCGATCGATCCACCTCCTTTACAGCGCCTAAAGACCTCATAAAACCAAAAGGCCGCGAAGTAAACCCGGCAAGTTTGAGCACACACTTTATCCAAGGCCGGTGTTCGTTAGAGAAGCGCCTTGCCCGAGTGCCTGTTCAGAGCGGTCTCTTCGTATTCTACCACAGGGTTCAGCCGCTTTTCAAGCCCGATTCCCAGCGTTGTTCACTTCTGTCTGTGGACGGGAGGTTGAGGTTGTGCCACTTGCCGCAACGGGAACCCCACCGGCTGACCAACTCGCCGCTGATATAGACCTCGTTGACCTCGCAGTTGTTAGGGCAGTCGCCGCAGATGAACGTCCTCGGGGTACAGTGGAAGGAGGCGATATGCGCCGCGCCCCGGAAGTTTGACGGCTGCCGCCGCCGTTCGTAGTTGCGTTTGGCCAGCAGAGCGGCCCCCAGCGCCCCCATAACCTTAAAATTAGGCGGGATCACGATGTCCAGTTCCAGACGCTTTTCAAAGGCGGCGCGCATTCCTGCATTCGCCGCCACACCGCCCTGGAAGAGCACCACGGGATGAATCTTTCTTCCACGCGCGACGTTGGCCAGGTAATTGCCCGCAAGGGCCATGCAAAGGCCCGCAATCAGATCCTCTTTTTTAAAGCCCATCTGCTGCTTGTGGATCAAGTCGGATTCGGCGAACACGCCGCACCGGCCGGCGATCTTGATTGGATTGCCCGAGCGCAGCGCATACTCGCCGAACTCCTCGATGGGGATGCCGAGACGGACGGACTGGTGGTCGAGGAAGGACCCGGTACCCGCGGCGCACACGGTGTTCATATTGAACCCGATCGGCACGCCGTTTTGAAAGAAGATGATTTTGGAGTCCTGACCGCCGATATCGATGACGGTACAGACTTGAGGTTCTACAAACCGGGCGGCGACCGCGTGCGCCGTTATTTCGTTTTTAACGATATCGGCGCCCGCCATAATGCCGGCTAAACGGCGCCCGCTTCCGGTAGTGCCCACACCGGCGACCGCCGCTCCGCCCATCTCGTCACAAAGCTGACGGAACCCGCGCTGAATGGCCTCGATGGGCCCTCCTTCAGTGCGGAGGTAAGTGTCGAAAAGAATATTTTGATGCTCGTCAATGAGCACGATTTTAGTCGTTACACTGCCGACGTCGATCCCGAGGAAGTTTGCCATGTCTTCAGGCCTCCGCGAGTTTCCTTTCTTTTAGGATGTCCAGAAAAGCTTCCACCCTGGTCTCGAACCCCGCTTCACCCGTCTGGTCGGTAAGAATAAACGTCAGGACGGGAACGTCATACTTCTGGCTTAGACGTACCAGGATATTCTGGGCCACGATTTCAGGCATACAGGTAAACGGCATCAAGTGAATAATCCCGTCCATGTTTTCTTGTTTCGCCAGGGCCGTGAGTCCAATGCTCACGTGCCCGTGACCGCCGACTTCGGTGCCGAGATAAGGCCTCGCGGCAGCTTTTATGGTGTCCCGCCTCGCAAGGGCCTCGCGGTTTGGGAAGAGGTGCTGGTGGAACCACGCGGTGACCGATATTTCACGGTCAACCCAAATGCGCGGGTCTTCTGAACGGCCGAGCATCCGTTCCAGGTGGAGGTTTATGTAACTTTCGAGGACCACCCATATTTCCCCGACAATGCGGACGCGAATGGGGTTGGTGTTTTCAATTTCGACGGCCCCGGCCTCGTCTAAAAAGTTACCCAGAAGTTTGTGCACGGCCGGAGAGTCAGGCGCTCGCTCAACGGCCCGGACGAAACGGTTGAACAGCCTGTCTACGGTACCCTGCTTACGTTCGAAGGCGCGGATCCGGTGGCATTCACGTTCAGCGCGGTCAATGGCGGCGATGCGGTGGTAACCCGCGTAAAGCGCCTTTACGACCCGCCACCAGGCGGCATGGCCGGTGGCTTCTTTGATGGCCCCGCGAAACTTGCCCCACCTGTCTGCCAGGGGCAAAGGTGAGTCGATAATGATCATCTCAAAATCGTGTCCCAGGTTGCGCAGGAGCTGCTCCTGGATTTGCGCGTACCAGCCCAGCCTGCACTTTCCTTTGCCCCCCACCATCATCAGGTGAGTGGCTCCGTGTTCCAGAAGATAGCGCATCTGTCCGAGGGTAATCACGAACGGCAGGCATACAAACTCCGGCGAGAGCGCCTTGCCCAGCTCCAGAATTTCTTTGGAAGCATGCGGTGTGGGAATGGACTTTACGCCGCATTCGGCGAGCGCGGAGCGTATGGCCAGGTCCAGGTGGCCCATCGAAGGTAATCCGATGACCATCTTCTTGGGCAGCGCCACGGGAAACGCCTTCATTGCCGGCACTTTTTCGGCGGCGGTCTGGGGCGGCATTTCTTCCGGCAGGACGTCCATGAAGGCTTCGATGCGTGTAACGATGCCTGCTTCACCGGTATGCTCATCCAGTGTAATGAGTAGAAAAGGAATCCCGTGACGCCGTGCTTCTTCTTCGACGTACGACTCAATAATCGATTCGGGGCCGCACTCGAAGGAACCGACCAGGATAAGGCGGTCTACCAGGCGGTTGCGCAAAAAATACAGGGCCGCGCCAAGGACCTGTGCCTCAAAACTCCAGAGCCTTTCTCCCTCGGCGATGGCGTCCATTTCTTTACGCGCCGCTTCCGGCGGTACCATTTCCGCGGTAAGAACACGTCCGTACTCCGCGGCCTTGCCTATGATGTCCAAGCTGATGGCGTCGTACAAGATATACGGGTGTCCGACCACACCGATAGTGGGCCTGTCCTGCCCCTCCACTTCAAGCGGGGTTGATCCGTCGAAAAGCGTCCCCTTATCATACAGATAAAAAGCGTTTTCGATGGTCATTTGTTTTTCGGCTACCAGCCGGTCAAACCGCCTTTGCACCCGGGAAGCCTCTTTCAAGGCGTGGAGCGCTTTTTCTTTTGAATTAATACCCAAGTGGCGCGCCACGGTTACGAAGGATTCCTGCCACGCGGTGTCCTCACGGTAAAGGTCAATCCGCGGGATTAAAACCTGTGTCCCGTTCGGAATGGCGTTTTGAACCATGTACGGGATGCCGATGAACTTGGGGCAGCAGAAGTTGTCGGGTTCCACACTGACCAGGCAAGGTACCATTATTCGGTCGACGTTTTTATCCAACAGTTCTTTCACATGGGCGAACAGAAGCTTCACCGCAACGCAGGGCTCATCCGTGGGGCAGAACTCCATCTTACTCAAAGTTGATTTAGTGGTAGGCGGCGATACCACAAGTTCCGCCCCGAGTTTTTCAGTGAACGTCTTAAAGAAGGGATATAAATAATAGTAAGCCATGGCCCGGGGAAAGCCGACTGTAAGCATAGCTCCTCCTTGGGTTAAGGCTTGTCTTTTAAATAAGTATGCCTTGGGCTGAGGATCATAACCCCATGTTGCCAAGCCATTTAAAGTTTAGCAAAACTTAGCTCAACCGTCAAATTGAAGAAACTCTCT
>JAGUUY010000066.1 GCA_020063185.1 Bacillota bacterium | reverse complement strand
GTTTTCCGCCGGAGCGTATTTACTTCCACGGCAACAATAAGTCGGAGGAGGAAATCAGGCACGGGATCGGCGCCGGTGTCGGCCGTTTCGTTGTAGACAGCCTCTCCGAAATTGACCTGCTTGAACGTCTGGCGGGCAAAGCGCAAACGGTGCAGGAGATCCTGCTCCGAGTCGCGCCGGGGATTGAAGCCCACACGCACGAATACATCCGTACCGGGCAAATCGATTCAAAGTTCGGGCTGCCCATAACTACGGGACAGGCGTTGGAAGGCATCCGCCGCACGCTTGCGTCCGCCCATCTTCGGCTGGTGGGTATTCACTGTCATATCGGTTCCCAGATTTTCGACCTGGAACCTTTCCGCGAGGCGGCGCGGGTGATGCTCGGTTTTGCGGCGGAGGTGCGGGCGGCCCTCGGGTGGTTATCGGAAGAGTTAGACCTCGGCGGCGGTCTGGGGATTTACTACGTCAGCGGTGACGACCCGCCGGTGATCGAAGATTATGCGGAGGCGATTCTGGGAACCGTTGAGGAGACCTGTGCGGCGCTGGGAATGCTTTTACCGCGGGTGGTTGTGGAACCGGGCCGTTCAATCGCCGGTGCGGCGGGGAGCACGCTGTACACCGTGGGTGTGGTTAAGGAAATCCCAGGGGTACGGCACTACCTGGCCGTGGACGGGGGGATGAGTGACAACCCCCGGCCGGCGTTGTACCAGGCCCAATACGAAGGCGCGCTGGCCAACCGGATGTTGGATGAACCCGCGAGCGTGGTTACTATCGCCGGCAAGTGCTGCGAATCGGGAGACGTTTTAATTAACAACGCCCGTATTCCGTACCCGCGGATGGGGGACCTTTTGGTCGTACCGGCGACGGGCGCTTACAACTACACAATGTCCATGAATTACAACCGCCTGCCCCGGCCGGCAATGGTCCTGGTGAGAGACGGGAGGGCGGAGGTAATCGTGACCAGAGAGACTTACGAAAGCCTTTTAAGCAACGACAGGATGCCGGATTCCCTATGGAAATCATCACCACACACCTGATCACCGACTTCGACGGTCTGGCGGCAGCGGTCGCGGCGAAAAAGCTGTACCCGGGCGCTTCTATAGTGTTGCCGGGCAAGTCGAGCCGCGGCGTGGAAGAATTCCTTGCGCTGCACAGGGACGCTCTTCTAATTGAAGACCCGAAAAACGTGGACCTTGGCGCCGTCCGAAGGCTCATCATGGTCGACACGCGTAACCCGAGGCGTATCGGCCTTTTAAGCGCGCTTCTTGACCGTGCGGACGTAGAAGTGCATATTTTTGACCACCACCCAGGCGACGAGACTGATGCCCGGGGGGCGCTCGAAGTGGTCGCGCCGGTGGGGGCGACCACTACCCTGCTGGTGGAAAGGATTAAGGACGCGGGTCTTGAAATTTCCCCTTTTGAGGCCACGGTGCTGGCCCTGGGAATTTATGAAGATACCGGGTCCTTTGTTTACCCCAGCACCACCTGCCGGGACATCGCCGCAGCCGAGTTTTTGCTGGCTAAAGGCGCAAACCTGATGGTCGTGGCGAACTTTTTGGGCCGTCCGCTAACGAGGGAACAGAAGCAACTGCTAAAAGAGTTGATTATCAATGCGGAACGGCACTTCATCAACGGGGTCAAAGTGCTGCTTACCAAAGCCCGTACGCCGGATTTCTTTGAGGGACTGGCAACGTTGACACATAAACTTGCGGAGATTGAACAACTGGACGCGGTGTTCAACGTCGTGGAAATGGAGGGCAGGGTTTACATCATCGGAAGATCAGCCCTACCGGAAGTTGACGTGCGTTCAATACTCCAACACTTTGGCGGGGGAGGACACCCGTCCGCCGCTTCCGCGGTAATTAAAGGGGCGGACTTAGACCGGACCGCGCGAGATCTTATCGCGGTGCTAAAGACCTCGGTCCGGGCGCCGCTGACAGTGGCGGATATAATGACAACGCCGGTAAAGACGGTCTCTCCGGAGACGACCGTCGCCGAGGCGGGGCAGGTAATGTTACGCTACGGTCACAGCGGCCTGCCGGTGGTCCGCGAGGGGCAACTGGTAGGCATCCTTTCCCGCAGGGACGTTGAAAAGGCGCAGCGGGCGAGGCTCGACCACGCGCCGGTAAGAGCGTACATGAGCAACCAGACGGTCACCGTTGAACCTTACCTGCCCGTTAGTGAGGCGCAGACGATCTTGATCGAACATAATATAGGGAGACTGCCCGTGGTTGAAGGGGGGCGCATGGTGGGTATCGTGTCCCGCACCGATATTTTGCGCACTCTCCACCGTGATTTCAAGCCGCAGTTTAACCTCCTCTATTCTTCTACGCAACCGGAAACCGGTAGACGTAACGTCGCGGGTTTGCTCAGGACAGGTTTGACGCCCGCCATGGTAAGTGTGTTGGAACGGGCCGGCATTCTCGCCCGGCAAATGACTACGGAGGCGTTCCTTGCCGGGGATGTCGTAAGGGACCTGCTGCTGGGGTTCCACAGGCGGGAAGTAACCGTTGTCACGGAGAGCGCGGCTCTGAGACTGGCGTCTGCGCTGGCGGGAGAGTGCAACGCGCATTTGAAGCAGAACCCGCGGGTTACCGCCGCCACCATCACTTTAGCCGACGGCGGCAAATGTCACGTGGTTGAGGCCCGCACCGCATTTTTTGAGTACGCTCTCGGGACAAGGCTTGAGAACACTTCGTTGAGGCAGGAGCTTTACCGCAGGGATTTTACCATTAACGCCCTGGCCGTTGAACTCAGCCCTGAAAAGTTCGGGTTAGTTGTGGACTACTTCGGCGGGCGGGAAGACCTTAACTACGGGTTAATTCGGGTGCTTCACAATCGCAGCTTTACGGAGGAGCCGCTGCGGGTGGTGCGGGCGGTCCGGCTTGCCGAACGTTTCAACATGCAAATCGAGCGCCAGACGTTGCGACTGTTGCGGGAGGCGGTGCGTGAAGGGATGCTGAACCGGGTCCTCCCGGAACATCTTTGGCAGGAAGTGCGTCTGTCCCTGGACTACGAGGGGGCTCCCCGGTTTTTGGGACGGTGCGCGGAACTAGGCATCTGGGCTTATGTCTTTCCGGTGTCAAGTCACTGGGAGGTTGAGCCGGTACTCACCTACCTGCCGCAGGCCCTGAAAACGATGGAGTCGTGGGGAGTTGTTTTCGGGGAGAAGTGGCTGAGCTATTTCATCGCGGCTGTCCACTGGACGAACGAACTATCCGCGCAGGCCCTCTGCCAGCGGTACCGGTTCGGCAGGCATACCACCGCCAAGGTTACAGCGGCGCTCCGACACTGGCACGACGCAGTCGGCAAGCTGGCTGTCCGGGGACCGGTAAAAACGAGTACGCTCGCGCAGACTGTGCTGTGCCTGCCCCGTGAAGCGTACCCGCTGCTGTTTGTTATTTTAACCGAGGAAGGTTATCAGGAACGTTTGCGAGAAGTTATTACGGCAGTTATTACTAATAAGCCGCGGTTAACGGGTAAGGATATTAAGGAAATGGGATATCCTCCGGGACCTGTGTACCGGGAGGTGCTCGACGCCGTGTGGCGGGCCCGGCTTGACGGGGCGGTCCGGAGCCGGGACGACGAAGCGGCCTTCGCCCGTGAATACCTGTCCGGCTGTACCGCGACGCGTAAGGAAGTTGGTGTTTAACCTGGACGTTTTTGCGGTGGTCCCGGTGGTCCTGGCTTTTGTGGTGGGAATTACGGTGCACGAGTTCGCACACGGATGGACCGCCGATCGGCTCGGCGACCCGACGGCGCGGTACGCCGGACGGCTGACGCTTAACCCGGTTGCGCACGCCGACCCGATAGGGACTATATTGTTACCGATTCTGCTTATCGCGACGGGCAGCAGGTTTATTTTCGGCTGGGCCAAACCGGTGCCGATTAACCCCTACCATTTTCGAGACAGGCGCCGGGGTCTGGTCCTGGTTTCGGTGGCAGGCCCGCTGGCAAATGTGGTGACGGCCGTAATAGCGGCGGTGTTGCTCGGTTTCTGGGGTTTTAGCTCGCAGGTTCTTGCCGAAATTCTGGTAACGATGATTTGGATCAACATGATCCTGGCGGTCTTTAACCTCATTCCGGTACCGCCGCTCGACGGGTCCAAAATTCTGGCCGGGCTTTTGCCCGGGCGGCAGGAATGGCTGATCCGTTTCGAGCAGTACGGAATGATCATCCTTATCCTTCTGGTCTTCAGTGGAGCCCTGGGCGTTATGTTCCAATACGTTATTGAACCGGCGGTTAAACTGTTGATCTACCTTGCGACCGGCGTCAGGTTTTAGAGAACTGAGGTCTTTGAGAAAAGTAGTTCACGGCGGTTAATCGTCGTCACCGTGAATGAAAATATGGACCCGGAAGCTTGTTACTTAAATGCAGTAGTGTAACATAAACGAAACGCGGTGAGAAGCGAGCAATACAAGGAAGGCTCTGGGGGACGGGCCGGAGCGTATATGAAAATACGTGAGGACCCGACCGGCGAGCCTGACGCAGTATGCGAAGCTCATCGGCGCGCTCATCAAAAGAAGTACTATTTTTAAGGGAGGAGAAGTATTGAGGATTCTAAGCGGCATGCGCCCCACGGGGCGTTTGCATTTGGGTCACTTGAGTGTCTTGGAAAACTGGCTGCGCTTGCAGGAAGAAAATGAGTGCTTCTTTTTTGTTGCTGATTGGCACGCTTTTACGACGGAATATGAAAATCCGGGCCAGATAAAGGAATTTGCCGGCGAAATGGTCGGCGATTGGCTGGCGGCGGGAATAGACCCGGAAAAAAGCGTGATTTTCGTTCAGTCCCAGGTACCGGAGCACGCGGAGCTACATTTGATTTTTTCAATGTTTACCCCGCTTTCGTGGCTTGAACGCGTGCCCACATACAAAGACCAGGTGCGCAAACTGGCCGAGCAGGGGAAAGATATTACCACATACGGGTTTTTAGGCTACCCGCTGCTCCAGGCCGCTGACATACTGATTTACCTTGCGGACGGAGTGCCGGTCGGCGAAGATCAGCTCCCGCACATCGAGCTTTGCCGCGAGGTCGCCAGGCGGTTCAACCACCTTTACGCGCCGGTTTTTCCAGAGCCGCAGGGAATTCTAGCCGAAATAAAGCTGGTACCGGGAATAGACGGGCAAAAGATGAGCAAAAGCTACCACAACGAGATTCCCCTGACGGCCACCGCCCAGGAACTTGCGCGGCTCGCAAACATGATGATTACCGACCCTGCACGCATCCACAAGGACGATCCCGGGCACCCCGAGGTATGTACGGTTTTTAAATATCACGCGCTTTACAACAACGAAGTGGCGGATATAGAAGCAAGCTGCCGCGCGGGGAAAATCGGGTGCGTGGCCTGCAAGAAACGGCTGACACTGATTGCCGAAAATGTCCTTGGCCCTGTCCGCGAGCGGCGGGCGGCGCTCACAGCGCGAAAGGGATACGTTGAGGAGGTCCTGCATACAGGCCGCGCCAAGGCGCAACTGGTGGCGGCGGCCACACTGGAGAAGGTGCGGGCCGCCTTAAAGATGTAATAAGCATATTACCGGGGGTTAAGCAAATAAGCGGAGCTGGTGTTGCACACTGTTATGGGTCGGAATTATAATTACGCTTCTGCTGGTGACCGGACTGGTCATTGCTTTCAGCCGCGTATCCTTTTCGCTGAAATACCGGCGCCGGGAGAAGGAGGAATGGTTAACACTGGAAGTCTCCGCTTTTTGGGGGCTTTTTAAATATCGCGTTGCCGAACCGTCCATGAGACTGGGCGCCGAAGATGGTACGGCGGGGGTGGAACTGGAGGCGAAGGCCGGTATGAAGCCCATGGCCGAAGTATCCTACTTTGCAAGTTTTCCCTTAATACTCCGACTCCTGTGGGATTGGCGGCGAATCATAAAGCGGCATTGGACGGCCTTTGCTTACCTGTGGCGCCGGTTACAGGTGACGCGCTTTGAGTGGCACACCGTGGTAGGAACCGGTGAACCCTCAACAACAGGGATCATGTGCGGGCTGTTGTGGGGAGCGGCGGAAGTTTGCCTGGGACGTTGTTCCCCGCGGTTGACATCTCCGGTGAGCGTAAGCGTAAAACCGGACTTTTTTGCGCCGGTTTTCGGCACTTCGCTTAACCTGGCTGCTTCTTTTCAAGTCAGGCACTTTATGGGAGCGGGCGTTCGCTTTATTGATAGCCTGAGAAAAAATTGGCCCCGCACCTTGTCATAATGACAGCGCACATTTTCGAGGAGGCTTCAGGTTGAAAATAGACCGCTACCGCTTCGGCGAGATCGTTATTGATGGTAAAAGTTATTCCTCCGATATAATGCTGGTCGCGGGACGCGTCGCCGAATGGTGGCGTAAGGCCGGTCACGAAGTAGCCGTCGCCGACTTAACCGAAATCATCGCCGCCGGTCCGGAAATCCTGATTATCGGGACCGGCGCCTATGGTGCGGTCCGCATCCATCCCGAAACGGCGAGTTATCTTGCTGAAAAGGGCATTGAATTAATTGCCTCACCGTCCCAACAAGCCTGCGATAAATACAACGAACTCCACGTAAAGCACCGCCTTGCCGCCGCCTTCCACCTTACCTGTTAACCCTTCCAAAGGCACTAGGTTTACTTAAATAGTATTTAGAGTATAATCAGCGAAGTGATATGGTGTTAAATGTGTCTTTTATTGCCGTTGTAAACTATATAGTATTTAATTAGGAAAAGGCAATATTAAGACAGTTTTGACAAGCTTTTTAATTTGGTTGCAAAACTATTTTTGAACCAAAATTATCGCGATTGCACCAAGCTTATTATCTAACTAGATAGTATGTTTGGCTTTTTGTTACAAAATGATAATGAATTATAATAACTAAGATGCCCGCTCACAGACATATCAGACCTTCTTAAGATGAAGAGCCTGACCTTATGCAGGATGCTGGAGGTAACAGGTTGCATCAAAAACGGACCACAGTTCCTTGCCGCCTCGTACTAGATTCGGTGGGGGAGCAGGTACTCATAGAGATAGCAGAAGGCTATGTCCAACTCCTGGGGACTTCGCTTGCGGTCTATGAAACTGACGGAACATACGCCCTGAGTATTTTTACCTCTAACTGGTGCCGCTTTCTTGACAAGGCTTCTCGCCGCCTTTGTCCCACTGATGATGACGCGGAAGCGATGGCAAGCGGTAATTGGCATTGCCACGAATCATGCTGGAACGGTGCTGCAAAGGTATGCATCGAAAAAGGACAACCGGTTGATGTCCCATGCAGGGGCGGCATTCGAATTTTTGCTGCGCCGATCATTGCGAGTACTGAGGTGATAGGCGCAATCACCTTAGGGCATGGGACTCCCCCCGGAGGTGCGGACCAACAACAGATTATCGCGGCGTTGTTTAACGTTGATTTACAAGAACTCCAGCGGTATGCCAGTGAGTACGAATCCCGCCCGGCTTACGTAATAGAAGCGGCAAAGCGACATTTATTGACATCGGCGAAGCTGATCGGGATGATCGTGGAACATCATCGAATCCAAAACAGACTACGGGAGTCGGAAGGGAAATACCGGGCTGTTTTCGAAAATACCGGCGCCGCAACCGGAATTATCGAACCGGACACGACCTTGTCCCTGGTAAACGCTGAGTTCGAAAGGCTTTCGGGCTACCGTAAAGAAGAGATAGAATGGAAGAAAAGCTGGAAGGAGTTTGTAACAGCCGCTGATTTGGAAAGGCTGACGTCTTACCACCGTGCCCGCAGGATGGACCCGGGCAGCGCCCCGAAAAATTACGAGTATCAGTTTATTGACCGGTACGGTAAAACAAAAGACATTTACATTACCGTCGATATGATTCCGGGAACTCAAAAGAGTGTCGCTTCGCTGTTGGACCTTACCGAGCACAAACGGACGGCAGCTGCGCTTCGTGACTCGGAGGAGTTGTACCGGACAATTTTCGAAACCTCAGGGACGGCGATGATCATCATCGTGGAGGACTTTACAGTATCGCTGGTTAATTCAAAATTCGAAGAGCTTACCGGCTTTACAAAGGAAGAGGTCGAAGGCCGAAAGGAATGGTTTTATCATTTACCGGATGAATCGCAAAATGTTATTTTAAAGTATCGCAGTGAGCGAATAAATAAACCCCACTGTACTCCTGAAAGCTATGAACTGAGCATCCGAAGTAAAAACGGCGAATTTAGAGACGTTATTGTATGTGTCCGGATGATTTCCGGGACGGCTAAGACAGTAGTCTCTTTCCTCGACGTGACGGCGCGCAAGCGCGCCGAACAAGCCCTACGGCTGGGTGAGGAACGTTTCCGGACATTGGTGGAAAATGCGTCGGAAATAATTGCTGTTCTAAACCGCGATGGGATAATTTCCTATGCCAGCCCTCCAGTCAAAAACATTCTCGGTTATGAAGCAACCGACTTAATCGGTAAGAATGCCTTTGAGTTTT
>JAGUUY010000209.1 GCA_020063185.1 Bacillota bacterium | reverse complement strand
TGGTCGGGTACGGGCATTACCCGGATGATGTGGCCGAAGCCTTTGTGAAAAAGGCGGTATCAAACGGCATAGACATTATCCGCATTTTTGACGCTTTGAACGATATCCGGAACCTTGCGTTTACGATGAAGGCAGCGAAGGAAGCCGGCGCGCACGTGCAGGCCACGGTCGTGTACACCCTGAGCCCGGTGCACACCACCGAACATTACCTCGAGACCGCCGAAAATCTCGTGGAACTCGGCGCCGACTCGATCTGCATTAAGGACATGGCCGGCATGATGGCCCCGTACCACGCTTTCCAACTGGTCAGTCTGTTCAAAAAGCAGTTCTCTGTGCCGGTTCAACTACACTGCCACTACATCGGCGGCATGGCGGTAGGGGCTTATTTAAAAGCGGCGGAAGCGGGAGTAGACGTTATTGACACCGCTTCGGTGCCGATTTCGTTCGGGGCTTCGCAGCCCCCGGTGGAAACGGTTGTGCGCGCCTTAAAGGACAGTCCTTACGATACGGGCCTGGACATCAAGGAACTGTTTGAAATCGCGCAGTACTTTGAGGAATTGCGCAAAAAGAGAGGCTTCGAGCGCGGCGTGACCCGCATTCACGACATGCGCGTCTTTGAACACCAGGTTCCTGGTGGGATGATAACGAACCTGGTGACGCAGCTTCAGGAGCAAAAAGCGATCCACCGTCTCCAGGAAGTGCTGGACGAAATCCCGCAGGTACGCCGGGAACTCGGCTACCCGCCCCTGGTGACGCCCACCAGCCAGATCGTGGGCACGCAGGCTGTCCTGAACGTGCTTTTGGGAGAGCGGTACAAGTTGATTCCCGAAGAAGTCCGGCGATACATGCAAGGTTATTACGGACGGCCGCCGGCGCCGATTGACCCCGAGGTGCAGAAAAAAGCGCTTGTTGACAAAGAACCCATCACCTGCAGGCCCGCTGATTTACTTGAGCCGTCACTGGAAAAGCTAAGGGGAGAAATCAAAGATCTGGCAACTTCGGAAGAGGATGTCTTGTCATACGCGCTTTTTCCTCAGGTGGCAAGGCGCTTTTTTGAAGCCCGGAAAAAAGGAGACATCCCTTTGGCAGCGGATAATAAGGTGGAGAAGAAGGAAAAGAAAGCCACCGGTTCCGAGAAGGAGGCGAAAGCAGTGAACATTAAAGAAATCCGTGAACTTTTAAAGCTTTTGGAAGAGAGCGATGTAACCGAGTTTTCGCTTGAGAGTGCCGGGAT
Source organism: Bacillota bacterium (assembly GCA_020063185.1). GTDB lineage: Bacteria > Bacillota > Desulfotomaculia > Desulfotomaculales > Ammonificaceae > SURF-55. The sequence continues at coordinate 8,976 of JAGUUY010000209.1, read as the reverse complement.
GAAGCTGACCATCCGAAAAGGCGGCGCATTTGCTCAGGGAAAAGATGTCGCCGTAAAGGAACCGACCTCCCCCGAACCGGCGGCCAAAACCGAACCGCCGGAGGCTCCGGACGAGGATTACTGTACGGTACAGTCACCTATGGTAGGCACTTTTTACAGGGCGCCGGCACCCGACGCGCCGCCCTACGTGCAGGTGGGGAATATGGTGGATAAGGGACAGGTTTTATGCATCATTGAGGCCATGAAGCTGATGAACGAAATCCAGACGGAAGTGGCGGGAGAAATTATTGACATTCTGGTGGAAAACGGACACCCGGTCGAGTATGGACAACCCCTCTTTCTGATCAAAGAAAAAACATAAAAAAACGTAGTTTTACAACGGCCTTTTATTAATCTTGGCGAGAGGACCAGAAGATGTTCAATAAAATATTGATAGCCAACCGCGGTGAGATCGCGCTAAGAATCATCCGCGCTTGCAGAGAACTCGGCGTAAAAACCGTTATGGTATACTCCGACGCCGATAGGGACAGCCTGCCGGTTCGACTGGCGGACGAGGCTTTTTGTATCGGCCCCGCCGCGCCGTCCAAAAGCTACCTCAACATCACCAACATCATCAGCGTTGCCGAAGTGTCAGGAGCGGAGGCCGTCCACCCGGGATACGGTTTTTTGGCGGAGAGCGCCAAGTTCGCCGAAATCTGCGCGAGTTGCGGGGTTGTGTTTATCGGCCCGCCGGTAGAAGCGCTGGAAAAAATGGGTGACAAGGCCGTAGCCAGGAAAACGGTCGCCGCGGTGGAGGTCCCGGTTGTACCCGGCTCGGAGGAAATCCTTACCGGCCCGGAGGACGCTACGGAACTCGCGGAACAGATGGGTTATCCAGTGCTTATTAAGGCCTCGGCGGGGGGCGGCGGTCGCGGCATGAGGGTGGTCCATTCGCCCGCCGAAATTGTAAAGTCGCTCCAGTCCGCACAGACCGAAGCGGAAGCGGCGTTCGGCTGCCCCGATGTTTACCTGGAAAAGTACGTGGAAGAACCACGGCATATCGAGTTTCAAATATTCGGTGATCAAGAGGGTAACATGGTGTATCTTGGTGAACGCGACTGCTCTATCCAACGCCGCAACCAAAAACTGCTGGAGGAAGCGCCCTCAACCGCACTGGGGCCCGCCCTGCGGAAGCGGATGGGTGAAGCCGCGGTTAAAGCCGCCAGGGCGGCGGGTTATTACAACGCAGGCACGGTTGAGTTTCTGCTGGACAAACATAATAACTTTTATTTTATCGAGATGAATACCAGGATTCAGGTGGAACACCCGGTGACGGAAATGGTCACGCGGCGCGACCTGGTTAAAGAACAAATCAGGATCGCCGCGGGCGAGACGATACAGTTCAAGCAGGCCGATATACGTATCGAAGGCTGGGCCGTCGAGTGCCGCATTAACGCCGAAGACCCGAGCCGGAATTTCGCGCCCTGTCCGGGGGTAATCGCAGCCTTTGTGCCGCCCGGAGGACCGGAAGTCCGCGTAGATACCTCGGTTTACCCCGGTTACACCATCCAGCCGTACTACGACTCGCTGATAGCCAAGGTGACCACTTGGGGCAGGGACCGGGAAGAGGCTGTAACCAGGATGCAGCGGGCACTGGAGGAGTTTGTCATCGATGGTGTCGATACTACCATCCCCTTTCATCAGCGCGTACTGCGCAATGCGTTTTTCCGCCGCGGGGAAATATATACCAACTTCGTCCAGCGTCGTATTTTAGCTGAAGAGAATTAAAGTTGATTTAACGGGAAAAATTTAGTATGATGGATAAAAATTCGGACAGGGGGGCTATATTTTGAGCACAGGTGTGACATCAGTGCCGGAGACCAGGGGCGAACTGGGAGCTGTTCGAATCGCAAACGAAGTCGTAGGGGTAATTGCGGGTTTGGCAGCCACCGAAGTACCGGGCATCGCCGGAATGAGCGGCGGGATTGTCGGCGGTATCGCCGAAATGCTCGGCCGCAAGAACCTTTCCAAGGGCGTGAAGGTCGAGGTCGGAGAGCGTGAGGCGGCCATCGATCTTTATGTGGTGGTAAATTTCGGGGTACGGATAGCCGAGGTAGCAGCACAGGTACAAAGCAACGTCAAGCAGGCGGTGGAAGAAATGACCGGTCTTCTGGTAGTCGAGGTTAACGTTCACGTCCAGGGAGTCATCTTCCCGGACGAGCCGCGTGAAGAGGAGCGTAAGTTGCGCTGAGCTTGAACGTTGAACGGACCTTACAGGTCTGTCATTTCAGGTCAATGTTGAACGTCTACTTTCAGGGGAGTGATCTTAATGGGACCGTTTGATCGCGGTCTCTTATTGCTTTACAGCTTATGCTTTACGGTAATTACGGGGTTTATTCTGCTGATGTACGCGGGTTGGCCACCTGTGCTGCAACTAGCCGAAAATGTTTTTACCCCCGCAAGGCAGGTTATCGTTATCGCCGCCGTGATTATCCTGTTTGCCGCGGGGTTAAGACTGATGGTCGCCGCTGTTAAGCCCGGGAAAAGGATGGAAAAGGTAGCCGTAATTGAGGACAACCCGATGGGTCAGGTACGTATAGCGCTTACAGCCGTGGAAAGCCTGGTATCAAAAGTGGTCGGAAACTGTACCGGCATCAGAGAGGTCCGGCCCAAGGTGCTTACACAAGCCGACGGCATAGCCATTCAAGTAAGGCTAGTTACCGCCCCGAGCATAAGTATTCCTGAAGTATCGCAGGAGATCCAGCAGCAAGTCAAGGACAAGGTACTTGAAATTACGGGCATCACCGTCAACAACGTGAGGGTTGTGGTGGACAATATTGCCACGGCCAAACCACGGGTAGAATAGGACCTTTGACGCGAATATCTACAAGAAGCGGCAAGAAGAATTAACCACAGAGACACAGAGCACACGGAGGGGAAAAGAAGGAATATTTGTTATATTTTTTGGGTATGGGTTTCGGGTACCGAATTCAAAAGTTTCTAATCCGAAATTAATAGTTGTTATTTAATCTTGATATCTCTGTTCTCTGCGAACTCTGTGCCTCTGTGGTGAAATATTTTATTTCCGGCTTGTCCGGGGTTAGGGTGGGAAACGTGAACTACCTGGAGTTTTTCGAACACCACCGGGGCAAAGTGATCGGTGTGGCTTTAGGGCTTGCGTTCGGCTGGTTTTCTATCGCCTACGGTTTTTGGAAGGCTTTGTTTGTGACTGTTTGTGTAGGGTTCGGTTACTACGTAGGCAAACGGGTAGATGAAAGATTGGATTTGGGTCGATTGTGGGACAAGCTCTTCAAGGAGAAATAGGTTAAATGAGCCGGCACAGGGCAAGAGAAGCGGTTCTCATTGTCCTCTTTCAAGTCGATGTTGGCAATGCCGAACCGGATGAGGCGTTCCAACGAACGATGCATGAGTGGAAGGTTGAAGGGCAGGACAGGGAGTTCGCGCAAAGTACGGTCTTGGGAACGCTTGATAATCTGCGGCGCATAGACGGGATTATCAAAAACCTAAGCCGTGACTGGAAGATCGAACGGATGAACAGCGTCGACCGCAACTTAATGCGGTTGGCGCTCTACGAAATTTTATACCGGAACGACATTCCCCCCGGCGTGGCAATCAATGAAGCGGTAGAGCTGGCAAAAAAATACGGCGGCGCTGACTCACCCCGTTTTGTCAACGGTATTCTGGGCAAAGTCGCCGAGCGCTTGGAGGAGTATAAAACAGAGCAGCAGCTATTTTAGTTGTAAACGCGGAGCTTGTTTTTTTTTAACCTCAAGTAAATATAAGTTTTACGGGGGCTAAGATGCCGGTCTTCTCCGTAACCGAAGTCACCACGCGCATTCAGGAACTGCTTGACGGAGACCCCGTTCTCGGGGCGTTGTGGGTGCGGGGCGAAATCTCTAACCTGAGCATTCCCGTATCAGGACACATCTACTTCACACTGAAAGACCAGACCGCCCAGTTAAGGGCGGTAATGTTTCGTTCGCGTGCTCAGGGGCTCGTTTTTCAACCTGCAAACGGACTAACGGTGCTGATCAGGGGCAGAGTCTCGGTATACGAGCGCGACGGGAAAGTGCAGTTATACGTATATGAAATGGAAGCCGACGGTACGGGTGAACAGGATTTACTGCTGCGGGAACTCAGAGCGCGTCTGGAGCGGGAGGGGCTCTTTGACCCAAGCCGAAAACGAGTTTTGCCGCGTTTCCCAAGACGTGTCGGCGCCGCGACTTCACTAGAGGGAGCGGCGATTCGCGACATAGTCGAAATTGCTCGCCGTAACTGGCCGTTGGCGGAAATGGTAATCGCTCCCTGCGCGGTACAGGGCGCCGGCGCCCCGGCGCAGATTGCTGCGGCATTGGAACGGCTTAACGGTTTCGGTGACGTGGATGTAATAATTGTTGGACGTGGCGGCGGCTCATTTGAAGAGCTTAACGCTTTCAACACGGAAACGGTTGTACGCGGTATTTTCGGTTCGCGTGTCCCCGTAGTTTCCGCCGTCGGACACGAGCGGGACGTAACGTTGTCTGATATGGCGGCCGATGCGCGCGCGGCGACACCCTCCGCGGCCGCGGCACTGGTTTTGCCCAACCAGGGCGAAATTGCGGACCGCATCGAACACCTTAACGAAAGACTGCGGTCGGCGTTAATGGGAAGACTTAACTTATTACGCTTCAGGCTTCAACGGGTAACTGAGAACCGGGTTTTTACCCAACCGTTGGAGTCAATTCTCGGCCGGGCGTCGCAAAACCTGGACAACTTTGCGGCCCGTCTGGAACATGCGCTACGAGACCGATTAAAAAGGGCGGAGCAAAACCTTGCCGTCTTAAACGCCAGGATATGTGTCTTGAGTCCGATGGATACTCTCTCACGCGGTTATTCAATATGCCGGCGACCGGCGACCGGTGAATTGATTACCGACGCTGCCCGTGTAACGCCCGGGGAGGACGTGGAAGTGTTGCTGAACCGGGGCCGGCTTTATTGCAGGGTGGAAAAGTCCGTTTGATGCGGTATGGCGCCCCTTAGCAAGCTTTTAATTCCGTTAGCCTGAGCATTGTTTACAGGCAAGGTGAAACCGGTTAGTCTATGTGAAAAGTCAAAGAAAGGGGTTTGGCGATGGGGGATATTTTAGACGGCAAAGCTCTTGCCGCTACAATCAGGGGGGAAATAAAGGAAGGGGTCGGGAAGCTGGCCGAAAAGGGCGTCGTTGCTAAACTTTCCGCCGTCCTTGTCGGCGATGACCCTGGATCAGTGGTTTACGCGCGCGCCAAAGAGAAGGCTTGTGCGGGTGTTGGTATGGCTTACGAACTTCACCACCTGCCGGGAAGCGCGCCGGAAAACGAAGTGCTTGCATTGATTCAGAAGTTAAATCTTGATACATCCGTCCACGGAATTCTGGTGGAGTTCCCTTTACCCAAACAAATCAATAAATGGCGGGTGTTGGATACCCTTTCGCCGCAGAAAGACGTCGACGGAATGACCGCCATAAACCGGGGACGCCTCCTGGCGGGGGAAAAAGGGCTTCTCCCGGCGACGCCGCAGAGTTGTATTGAAATTATGGAACGCCACGGCATAGATCTGGCCGGCCGGCACGCCGTGCTTATAGGTCGGGGTGAAACGGTCGGACGGCCGCTGATCCTCATGCTTCTGGGTAAGAACGCCACGGTCACGGTCTGCCACACCAAAACCCGTGATCTGGCCGGACATACGCGTAACGCGGATGTGCTCATCGCCGCCGTGGGCCGGGCCCATCTGGTCACGGCGGACATGGTCAAACCCGGCGCCATCGTGGTGGACGCCGGTATCAACCAGGCGGAAAAAGGCATCTGCGGCGACGTGGACTTCGAAAACGTCAAGCCGATCGCCGACCGCATCACACCGGTTCCGGGAGGTGTTGGGAGCCTGACCACAACACTCATCATGAGAAACGTCTTGAAGGCCGTCGAACTGCAAGGTGTGGATTAGGGCCTAAGATTTAGGCAAAACGTCGAGAAAAAATTGGGGACAGATTCACCACGGAGGCACAGAGAACACAGAGAAAGAATTGAATCTTTAAGATAACGGATGCACTACGGAGGCACAAGAATTAAGTCCTCAGTCGGAAGTCCCCAGTCCCCTGTTTCCGGACTTAGGACGCAGGACATAGGACTTTGGACTTGACGATTTGTCTCTGTGGTGAACTATTTTTGTTCCGACTTGTCCGGGTTAGGAGGGATTTGAGAGATGTCAGGGGTTTACGACTGGAGCCTGAAACAGTTTTTGGCCGAAGCCGCTTCGAGCGCTCCCACACCCGGCGGGGGAAGTGTGGCCGCAGTAGTCGGCTCTTTGGCGGCGTCAATGGTTTCGATGGTTGCAAACCTCACCGTCGGGAAGGAGAAGTACAAAGACGTAGAGCATGAAATGAAAGAAATGGCGGCGGAAAGCACCGACTTGCTCGCACGGCTCGAGAGGTTAGTGGCGGCGGACATGGAGGCGTTCAGCGGTTTCATGGCGGTGTTTAAACTCCCCAGAGACACCGAAGAACAAAAGGCGGAGCGTACGCGCCGGATGCAGGAAGCACTCGTCGCAGCTACGGATACGCCGCTTGCCATTGCCGAAACCTGTATGCGTATCCTCGAACTTGCCGGAGAGGCGGCCCTTAAAGGCAACAAGGGGGCGGTAAGCGACGCCGGTGTAGCGGCTTTTGCCGCGGAGGCGGCGCTGAACGCCGCGCTGCTGAACGTGGATATCAACGCACCGTCCATTAAGGACAGCGCTTACGTTGGGCAGGCGACCGAAAAACGGCGGGACCTCAGCCGCCGGGCAGCGGTTTTAAGGGAAAAGGCTGTGGCATCGGTGGCCGCCCGCCTGGCGTAGAAACTAAGATTGTATAGTTATCAGATTTTATGAAGTCGGGGGAATGCCAGTGGGTTTGGTAAAGCCCGTAGTCAGTGTCATTACAGCCGCAACGGAATTATACGAGGAAGTTGAATATTTTCTGGCGGGGCGCTTCGGCGCCCCGGACTACGTTAGTCCGCAAATGAGTTTCAATCAAACCGGATACTACGCGAAGGAAATGGGCACGGGCCTGGTTCGCCGCATATATGCCTGTCCCGCCTTGATGAGACCAGACGAATTATACACCTTGAAACTCCTGACCGTTGATTTAGAGACCCGCTTGCGGGTGGAAGGGAAGCGCCGGGTAAATATCGACCCCGGCTACCTGAGCCTGGCAAAGCTGGTCCTGGCAACAACTAAAGATAATGTTCACCGGATTTGCATCGGCGAAGGAGTCTACGCCGAAGTTACCCTTTATTTTAAGAAAGGCCGGTTTCATCCCTGGCCGTGGACTTATCCGGACTACGCAAACGATGAATACCGTGCGATTTTCGGCGGCATCCGTCAAATATACCGCCGGCAAGTCCGTGAAAAGGGTAAGGTACTTTAAAAGACGTAATGATCCCCGGGTCGATAGTGAATATTTACAATAGCAGTCCTTGTGTTTATACTTTTCATAAACGGTCAAGAGGTGCCAACAATTGGATACGACCGAAAGCCCGGACTTCGAAAAATGTCTTGAACGTTTGGAAGCGATTGTGCGGGAAATCGAGGGTGGGAACCTGCGCCTGGACACTGCTATGGCCCGTTTTACCGAAGGAATGGATTTGGTTAAGACGTGCCGTGCCCTGCTCGCCGGAGCGGAACAAAAACTGTACCTTTTGCTCGAAGGCGAGTCCAACGAACCTTACCTTATGCCAACCTCCCTGAAAAAGGAAAGTTCAGATGAATTTTAAGGCGGCGTTGGCGGAGAAGGCACGTCTTATCAATCGGTATCTTGACGGCTACCTTCCCGCAGAATTAGCGCCGCCGGGCGTCATCCACCAGGCAATGCGTTACAGCGTTCTTTCCGGCGGTAAACGCCTGCGCCCGGCCCTGGTGATCGGCGCTGCGGAAGCGGTCGGCGGGGGCGGTGAAGAAGTAATAACAGCAGCCTGCGGAATTGAATTGATACACTGTTATTCCCTTGTCCATGACGATTTACCGGCGATGGACAACGACGATTTGAGGCGGGGACGGCCGACGAGCCATAAGGTTTTCGGGGAAGCGATCGCCATTCTGGTAGGAGACGCCCTGCTTACCTTTGGGTTTGAGCTATTGGCGCGGGCCGGAATGGGGGGCGGGGTCACGCCGGAGGCCGGTCTAAGGGTCGTAGCCGAAGTCGCCGCCGCAATCGGCACGTACGGTATGGTAGGCGGGCAGACCCTTGATGTTACAACAGAAGGGACCGCTTTTGAACCAAAAATGATTGAGGAAATACACCGTCTGAAGACGGGAGCTCTTTTTGAGGCTTCGGTAAGGTCGGGAGCAATCCTCGCCGGCGCCACGGAAAAGCAGCTTTCTCAGCTTACTCGTTATGCCCGGGAGATCGGTCTGGCCTTCCAGATAACCGATGATGTATTAGACGTTACAGGTGAAACGTCAAAAACCGGTAAGAGTATCGGTAGTGACGCCCACAAAAAAAAGCTCAGCTATGCCGGCGTCTTCGGCGTTCCGGCGGCTCATAAACGGGCCGGGGAGGCCGTTGACGCGGCACTCAACGCGCTCGGCGATTTCGGCGAAAACGCCGCTTTTTTGCGTCAGGCCGCGCTATTCATCATAACACGTGAATATTGACCTTTTATTCATTGGGGATAAATAAAAGGAACCGGTGCGCGACTTAATCCGAACAGTGCAGGGTTTGTTTTAAGACGGCCCGTTATGTTATCATAAATAACGAATAATGCGATTACAAAGCATATTCTAAAATGGTGGATAAGTGACGCAGTATCCTAGTCAGAACCTCTCTTTTGAAGACGGGCCTAAAAATCCGTTAAGGGCACATCGATGAAGTTCCTGGTGCTGGCTGCCGGCGCCCAGTCGGGGGTCGGTACTGGGAGTTAAGGCGGGAGGGCGAGCCGCAACGGCATGCGGGCGTAGACCCTGCCGCCGCGGAGACCCAAGTGC
>JAGUUY010000098.1 GCA_020063185.1 Bacillota bacterium | reverse complement strand
GCGGAGGGGGTGGGATTCGAACCCACGGAACCACGAAGGGTTCAGCGATTTTCAAGACCGCCTCCTTCAACCGCTCGGACACCCCTCCGTGCACCTTCATACTGTACCATAATCACCCGCCGGTGTCAATGGGAACACGCTCTCCGGGCGGGGTCGCCGGTGGTTTTCCCTGTGGCCGGGCGCGTTATTTTTTTTGCACGTCGCAGTAATAAAAATTTCCCCGGTAACTATTTTATTAGGTACTTTATCATCGGAGAGAGACTAATTATATTATAATACTTTATAGCAATATTCTGAAAAACGGAGGGATGCCTGGTGATGCGCAAACGTTTTCTGCTGAGGGCAGTGGCCCACTGCAAGGAGGGTTGTTGACGCCTGTCCCGGGCAAGACGCTAAACTGCCTCAGTTAATTAATAGAGGAAGGACGCGGTCCTTCCTCTCGTCTTTGGGTTACGCGCCGCCTTGCCGCGACCTTGTTTGTACCCAGGGTATTTGTTGCCCCTGTGCTATTTTAAGGCGAGAACAACCAGGTTGTTTTCGAGTTGCCCCTGAACAACCCCGGGGTTGCCTTCACGGAGATAAAACAGCCGGTCCCCCTCCACTCTGAGATTGGTTTTCCACCCGCCGTCGGCGGTTACCCGCACGGCATCGGCGCCTTGAACGCGGTACACTTCGTACTCTTCTCCGGCCCCCCGCCGGCAGAGAAAGACCTCTTCATGATAAACAGGCGCGGGGTGCGCGTAGTCCCACCCGCCGCGGGGCGCCACCTCGACCGGCGCTTTTCCTTCCTGGATCGACCAGAGGGAACTTTCCTCCTGTTTAAACGAGTGGTAATAAACTTGCTGCCGATCGCCGCTTAGTTTAACCAGACGGACATCTCCCGGGTCGCCGGGCAAATCCCCGATCCTTTTTGTTTTTCCGTGAAGATCGGCCGTCCAGACCGACTGCCACTGCATTTCCGGCAGGGCGGCGTCCTGGTCGTCACCGCTGTTTTCCTTGTTTACGCCGGCAATAAGGGCCAGGCTCTTGCCGTCAGCAGCCCAGCAGACATCCCCGATCTTCTTGTCGGGCACTGTGATACGGGCAACCTCCCGCCCGCCGGCGGTGGTTAAAACTAAAGCTGAAGCAATGGAGGCGGGACCGTCTTCCATGGGAATCAGGTCGTAGTCACCGGCATCCCGGCCGGTCCGACCGGTCTTCAGTGGGGCCGCGTAATAGACTATGTGTCGACCGTCAGGGGAGATCCGCGGGTAAAAGTTCCAGGTTGGGCCGTTCGGCGCCAGGGGCCGCTCTTCGCCGTTCGCCGTGCTTAACCGATAGATGCCTTTTTCGCCGGGTTCATACAGGGTGTAGACGTAATAGTCGCCGCCGGGAGACAGCCGCGGGTAAAAAAGCCCGTCGTAGGAAGGGAGTTTGTCTTTGAGCAGGGTCCACTCCCCACGGATGATGTCCAGCCGCCAGAGGGCGCCTGTGATATGTACGAAAACCTGGTCTTTGTCAGGTACAAGCTGTACCTGGCGCACCATGCCGCCGGGCACGGGAAGCCAGGCTATTTCCCGCACGACTCCTTCCCGCGGCGCGGCCGCCCGTACCGAGAGCCCACGCTCACCCTGGTGCGCGCCATCGGGCTGTGTGCCCTGACGGGTAAAGATCACCCGGTTGTCGGCGGTCCAACCCAGCAACTCCAGCAGTAAGGCGCCGCTGGTACGTTCCTTTTCACCAATCTGGTCCAGCAGCCTGCCGCCGGCGCCGTCGGCGGCCATCACCCACAGTCCCTCGCCGAGTCCGTCCCGGGTCCCCTCAAAGGCGATCCACCGCCCGTCCGGTGATGACGCGGTGGCATTTGCGTAGCCCACCGTGCCTCCGTTGATGCTGAAAGATACCAGCCCGGTAGCGCCGCCTCTGGCGGGCCCGCCGGTGGTCACTTTAACCCCGGCGATGTCCACGGTTTTCTCCGGTAGTACCCGCGGCGCCGGGCTTTTCTGCTGTCCGCCCGGATCAGGCCCCGCGGCCGGCTGCCGGCCGCAGCCGCTTAAAAGCATTACCGCCGCAAGCAGGAGTGTTAACGCCGCAAGCAAAAGTTTTTGCTTACGTAACATCAAAAATCCCCCTTTAAGCTCGTAAAAATATAAGTAGTTTAAAGGTTTATAGACTTTATTTGGTGCTATTATAACGGACCGGGAGTAAAAAGAGGGTTACAAAAAGATTACAGAATAGGTACGGAAGTTATCTCTGATAATAATCCTGGGGGGAATTCGGAGGGCCCTCACGGGCTTTTTCAATCCGAGCCGACTGCTCAATTCCCCTTAAGTGTGATCGAGCCCGCCGAGATAAGGCCGTAGTACCGGGGGTATCAAAACCGACCCGTCCTCCGCCTGATAGTTTTCGAGCAGCGCCGCAACCGTACGTCCTACCGCGAGGCCCGAGCCGTTCAAGGTGTGGACAAACTCCGCTTTGGCCCGGGGTTGCGAACGGTAGCGGATGTTCGCCCTGCGTGCCTGGTAATCGGTGAAATTAGAACACGACGAAATTTCCTTGTACTCGCCGAAGCTTGGGAACCACACTTCGATATCGTAGGTCTTCGCTGCCGCGAAACCCAAATCTCCGGTGCACAGAACGATGACGCGGTAGGGTAGTTTGAGGCGTCGCAGTACCTCTTCCGCGTCGCGCAAGAG
>JAGUUY010000085.1 GCA_020063185.1 Bacillota bacterium | reverse complement strand
GAATACGGGTTTTCACGCAAACCGCACGTGCAGTGGACGGTGACAGGGGCGGGCGCCGCACTGGTAGCCCGCGACGGGGAAGGCCCGAGAATCACCTTTCTGACCGTGGGCAAGGTTCAGGATTTGGGCATCAAGGACCCCTTGAACCTCGGCGCGGCCATGGCGCCCGCCGCCGTGGACACAATGGTCAGGCACTTCGCCGATACGGGCCACGGGCCGGAGTATTACGACCTGATTGTAACAGGAGACCTGGGCAAGTTCGGTCATTCTCTTGCTGTTAGAATGGCGGTGTCCAACGGCGGTTTCGATCTTTCTAAGAACTATCAGGACTGTGGTTTGATGCTCTACGACACCAGAACTCAAGACGTTCACGCCGGAGGCAGCGGGTGCGCCTCGTCGGCCACGGTCGCCTACGGCTATCTCTTTAGAAAACTGACGGACAGGGAATTGAATCGCGTCCTCCTTGTGGCCACGGGAGCTCTGCACAGCCCGGTTTCGTGTTGTCAGGGAAACAGTATACCCAGCATCGCGCACGCCGTCAGCCTCGAAATGCTATAACAGGGGGTAAAGCTATGGAATGGCAAATGTACATCTTCGCGTTTCTGGTCGGCGGCGCCATAGCCATGCTCGGACAGTTGATACTCGACTTTACGAATTTTACCCCCGGTCATGTACTGACGGGTTTCACCGTAGCGGGGGGCATCCTCGGCGGTCTGGGAATTTACCCTAAACTAATCGAGTTTGCGGGCGCCGGAGCCACCATGCCTATATCCAGTTTCGGCAACGCCCTGGTCCAGGGAGCCATATCCGAAGCCGAGCGTACCGGTGTCATCGGCGTTTTAACAGGAATGTTCGAGCTTACTAGTACAGGCATCACCGCCGCCATTGTGTTTGGATTCCTGATCGCGCTGATTTTCAATCCAAAAGGATAGCTTAACGATTACGGTTACTGTGAGGAGGTGATAGAAAAATGACCGTACAAAGCGATTTGCAAAAGGCGGTCGCGCAGTGTCAGTCCCTTTTAGGAACTTACGAAGTCTCCGCAACGAGCACCCAGGACCAGGCGGCGAAGAAAATGTTCCAGGAACTGGCTCAGGACATGCAAAGGCACATCGACCACCTGAACAACCGTCTGAGTTATCTAGAGAAAAACAACCCGATGTACCAGCAGCAACAGCAAGCCCAGCAGTAGCACGTTTCAAAGCACCCCTAAGAAAAGCGCCTCCCCCCGGGCGGCGCTTTATTTTTTAGGCGTCCGAGGACGACCGTTGCCACCAGCTGTATACTTCCGCTAATGTCACGTATTTGCGGACATTTGAGGGAACATTATACTCAAAGCTCCGGTGTCAAGCGTTTGAGGGTACGTCTATGAAACGCATTGAAAAATGGAAGCAAGAAGCCTTTAAGGACCTGATTGTGTTATCCGGAACCGCCGGCGTCGTCGCTACGGCGGCGAAAACAGTCTTCAGCGGCATCCCGTATTTAATGGGTATCACAAAAACTTTCGGCGTATTGATCGCCGGAAAGATTGTCTTTCACGTCAGGGACGTGCCTATGGACGCCGCTCACCTTCTTCTCGCCCTGTTCACTCATCTCACCTTCGGGGGTTTTCTCGCGGTCGGCCTGGGTCTTTTATACCGCTTCTTCGGTACCGCATTCAACTTATTAAAGGGCGCATTTTACGGTCTGATAGTATGGATTATTTTTCGGAGTTACCTTGTCGACCTTGCGGTCCCCGGCGGCCCCCAGCCCAGGGACGCGGTTACGAGCGCGGTGGCGTTCGCCAGCCACATACTCTACGGAGTTATCGCCGGATACCTGATCGTCAAATACTACCGTTTTACACCGCCGGAACAGCATTGCCACGTGCCGAAGCATTCCGGGTTCTTTTCATTTCTGTCGGCCCTTCTCGCTTTATTTCAAAAACCTAAAGATCCCGGCGCTTCTTAAGCCTTTCCGGGATGAACAAAGAAGGCTTTGAGAAAATCGCGGTTGGCCCGGGCGATAAAACGGATGCTGATGCGCTTCGGGCACACCGCTTCACACTCGCGGTGGTTGCCGCAGGCGCCGAAGCCCTCGCGGTCCATCCGGCGGATCATGGCCTTCGCGCGGCGTTCGCGCTCCGGCTGCCCTTGGGGAAGAAGACCCAAATGACCGAGCCTGGCCGATACAAAAAGCGCGGCCGCGCCGTTCGGACAGGCGGCGACACAGGCGCCGCAGCCGATACACGCCGCGGCGTCCATCGCGACCTCGGCGGCCTCCTTCGGCACCGGGACGGTATTGGCTTCAGGCGCTGAACCGGTGGGGACTGAAATAAAACCGCCGGCCCGCATCATACGGTCCAGGACGCTCCGGTCCACCACCAGGTCCTTGATTACCGGAAAGACGCGCGACCGCCACGGTTCAATGTGAATATGGGCGCCCTCCTGGAAATGCCGCAGGTAGAGCTGACAGACGGTAGTCCCTTTCTCCGGTCCGTGGGGGAAACCGTTAACGACCATGCCGCAACAACCGCAGATTCCCTCACGGCAGTCGTGCTCGAAGGCTACCGGTTCCTCGCCGCGTTCAATCAGCCGCTGGTTCAAGAAGTCCAGCATCTCAAGGAACGACATGCCGGGATCGGCATCGTTCAGCTCGTACTTTACGAAGCGCCCTCTGTCGCCCCGGTTCCTTTGCCGCCAGATGAACAGGGTGAATTTCATTTGTAGCTTCGCTCCGCCGGTATTATCGTTTCGAACGTCAGCGGCTCAACGTGCCGTACAGGCTCGCGTTCCTGCTCGGCGTGTTCCCACACCGCCACGTGGCCGAAACGCCGGTCGTCCCGCAGCGCCTCCCCGCAGGCGGTCTGAAACTCCTCGCGAAAATGGCAGCCGCAGGACTCTTCCCGCGCCAGGGCATCGCGGCACATAAGTTCGCCGAGTTCCAGATAGTCCGCGACTCTCCCGGCCTTCTCCAGTTCCTGGTTCAAATCCGCCGCGTCACCGGGTACGAGGACGTTTTCCCAGAACTCCGCGCGCAGCAGCCTAATTTTTTCGACGGCCGCACCCAATCCCGCCGCGTTTCTTATAATGCCGCAGTGCTCCCACAGGATGGCGCCCAGTTTGCGGTGGAATGAGTCGACTGTACGTTTTCCTTGGACGGCGAGAATTCGGGCCAGCCGGTCTTCGACTTCCTTAGCAGCCTCGACGAACGGCCGGTCCGACGGGCTTACTTCGCCCAGTGCCGCGCCGCCGAAATACTCGCCTAGGGTGTAGGGGATGATGAAGTACCCGTCGGCCAGTCCCTGCATGAGGGCGCTGGCGCCCAAGCGGTTCGCGCCGTGGTCGGAAAAGTTGGCCTCCCCCAGAACGAAGAGGCCTGGTATGGTGCTTTGCAAGCCGTAGTCCACCCAAAGACCGCCCATGGTGTAATGCGGCGCAGGATAGATGCGCATCGGCGTGTGCAATGGGTTTTCGCCGCTGATGCGCTCATAGATTTCAAACAGATTGCCGTACCGCTCACAGAGGACTTTTTCGCCTAGACCGGCAACGGCTGCGGTAAGGTCGAGGTAGACGCCCCGACCGCCCGGACCCACGCCGCAGCCATGGTCGCAGACGCGCTTCGCCGCGCGAGAAGCCAGGTCCCGCGGCGCCAGGTTTCCATATCCGGGGTACATCCGCTCCAGAAAATAATCCCGCTCATTTTCAGGGACGGCGTCCGGGCTGCGCGTGTCACCTCTACGCTTCGGAACCCAGACCCGGCCGTCGTTGCGCAGCGCCTCGCTAATCAGCGTGAGTTTTGCTTGAAAATCTCCCGACCGGGGAATGCAAGTCGGGTGCACCTGTATGAAGCACGGGTTGGCGAACCCGGCGCCCCGCCTGTATGACCGCCAAATAGACGTAGCGTTGGCGCCCCTGGCGTTGGTGGACAGAAAGAAGACGTTGGCGTAGCCGCCGGCAGCAAGCACCACGGCGTCGGCGGTATGCGCCTCCACTATACCCGTTACGAGATTACGGGTGACAATACCGCGCGCCCTGCCGCCCGCCACCACGAGGTCCAGCATTTCCGTGCGGGGAAACATTTTTACACGGCCGAGTCCGACCTGCCGGCACAGCGCCCCGTAAGCGCCGAGCAAGAGCTGCTGGCCGGTCTGCCCCCGGCAGTAGAAGGTACGGGACACCAATGACCCGCCGAAGGAGCGGTTGTCGAGACAGCCGGAATACTCGCGCGCGAAAGGGACACCCTGGGCGACGCAGTGGTCGATGACGGCGTTGCTTATTTCGGCCAGGCGGTAAACGTTGGCCTCGCGCGAACGGTAATCGCCTCCCGCGATGGTCTCGGAGAACAGCCTGAAGGTGCTGTCGCCGTCGTTCCGGTAGTTCTTAGCCGCGTTGATACCGCCCTGCGCGGCGACAGAGTGCGCGCGCCGCGCGCTGTCCTGAAAACAAAAGGGCCCTCACATTGTACCCGAGTTCGGCCAGCGAAGCCGCTGCTGCTGCCCCGGCAAGGCCTGTCCCCACCACGATCACGGTGAAATCCGGCTTGCGGGCTGGGGAAACAAGTTTCACGTCATTCCGGTAACGCGTCCACTTTTCTGCGAGCGGTCCGGAAGGGATTTTCGGGTCGAGCTTCATAAAACCTCCGTTTTTTAAGGTGCGACGTTCGACGTT
>JAGUUY010000015.1 GCA_020063185.1 Bacillota bacterium | reverse complement strand
TCAGGAACTGCGCGGGATGATGTCCTGGTTGCGGAAATAGTAGTCGGTGGTCGGACGTCGGTCGTCGGCTTCCGGCCGCCGGCTTTGTGACTCGTGGCCCGCGACTCGTGACACGCGACTCGTGACTCGTAACTTTTAAGATGAAATCGGTTGGGGAGGGTAAGGCAATGATCACTGTTGGGGAAGCGGTCATCCGGTGCCTGGAAAAAGAGGGTGTGGACCTTGTCTTCGGTTACCCGGGCGGGGCGGTTTTACCGGTTTATGACGCGTTCCACGACGCCAATATCAAGCACGTCCTGGTGCGCAACGAACAGGGCGCCGTGCACGCCGCCAACGGGTACGCCCGGTCGACGGGAAGGGTCGGAGTCTGCGTCGCCACCTCCGGTCCCGGGGCCACCAATCTGGTTACCGGCATCGCGACCGCTTATATGGACTCCGTCCCGATAGTGCTCATTACCGGACAGGTCCCCACGGTTCAGGTCGGCACGGACGCCTTTCAGGAGGTGGACATTACCGGAATTACTATGCCGATCACCAAGCACAATTTTCTGGTCAAGGACCCGTCGGTGGTACCGACGGTCATCAAAAAAGCGTTCCACCTCGCGCGGAGCGGGCGGCCCGGGCCCGTGCTCATCGACCTGCCGAGGGACGTTACGGCCGCCGAAATCGAGTTTGATTACCCGGAGAAGGTCCAATTAAAAGGCTACAAACCGACGTTTAAAGGTCACCCTTCCCAAATCGCCCAGGCGGCGAAGATGATTTACGAGTCCAGCCGCCCGGTTATCCTGACCGGCGGCGGGGTGATCAGCAGCGGGGCGACCCCTGAATTACTTAAATTGGCCGAAATTATTGCCGCGCCGGTGGCATCCACATTAATGGGGCTGGGCGGTTTCCCCGGCGACCACGGGTTGTCGCTGGGGATGGCCGGTTTGCATGGCACCCGGTATGCAAATATGGCGATTACGAATTCGGACCTTCTTATCGGCCTGGGGGTGAGATTCGCCGACCGGGTGACCGGTACGGTCGAGAGGTTCGCTCCGAAGGCCCGGGTTATCCACGTTGACGTCGATCCGGCGGAAATCGGCAAAAACGTCCCGCCGCATTTGCCGATTGTGGGCGATGTCAAACAGGTCCTGTCGACGCTGCTCCCGCTTCTGACCCCCCGTGAAGGCGGCGACTGGCTGGCGGAGGTGGCGGGATATAAAAGAGATTACCCGCTGGAGTATACGCGGAAAAACGGGCTCAAGCCCCAATACGTGATTGAGAAGTTAAGCGAAATCACGCGGGGGGAGAGCATCGTCGTTACGGACGTAGGCCAGCACCAGATGTGGGTGGCCCAGTATTTCTGTTTCAGGTACCCGCGCACGCTTGTGACCTCCGGGGGTTTAGGGTGCATGGGTTACGGCCTGCCGGCCGCCATCGGCGTGAAGTTCGGCCGTCCCGAGAAACAGGTAATTCTGGTGAGCGGCGACGGCAGCTTTCAGATGATGATGACCGAACTGGGCACGCTGGCCGAGCAGGGACTTACCTTGAAAATTTTCATTTTAAATAATAAGCGGCTGGGCATGGTCAGGCAGTTGCAGGAGTTTTATTACGACAAAAGATACTCGGCGGTCGACTTCAGCTTCAGCCCGGATTTCGCAGCCCTCGCCGGGATTTACGGCCTTGCCGGATACACGGTGGAAACCAGCGCGGACTTTGACGGTGTGCTGGCGGAGGTGCTGGCCGGGGATGGGCCGGCACTCGTAAACTGTTTGGTCGAACCGGAGGAAAACGTTTTCCCCATGGTACTTGCGGGTAAAGGGCTTGACGAAGCTATAGATTAAAATGATTTAGGAGAATAAAATGGACCGCATATATGTTTTCGACACCACCCTCCGGGATGGCGAGCAGTCACCCGGGGTGAACCTGAATATCAAGGAAAAACTACAGATCGCCAAGCAGCTTGTGCGACTGGGGGTGGATATTATCGAGGCCGGTTTTCCGGTGGCCTCCCCCGGCGACGCCGCCGCGGTGGCGAAGATCGCCGGGAGCGTAAAAGGGGTTACCGTCGCGGCCTTGGCCCGCGCCAACTTCGTGGATATCGACCGGGCGTGGGAAGCCCTTAGCGAAGCGGAACAGCCCCGGATCCATACCTTTATCTCAACCTCGGATATTCACCTGCAGCACCAGTTGCGGATGAGCCGGGAGCAGGTGCTCGAAGCGGCCCGAGAGGCGGTGAAGCGGGCCAAAAGCTACACCGCCGACGTGGAGTTTTCAGCCATGGACGCGGCGCGTTCCGAGCTCGAATACCTTTGCCGGGTGCTTGCGGCGGCGATTGAAGCCGGCGCGACCGTATTGAACATCCCCGATACGGTCGGGTACGCGGTTCCCGAAGAGTTTGGGGAGTTTATCAAGACCATCAGGGAAAAAACCCCCGGCATCGAGAAGGCCACCATAAGCATTCACTGCCACAACGACCTCGGTCTGGCGGTGGCCAATACCCTGGCGGCAGTGAGGAACGGCGCCAGGCAGGTGGAGGTAACGGTTAACGGCATCGGTGAGCGGGCCGGGAACGCCGCGCTTGAGGAACTGGTGATGACGCTGTACGCCAGGCGGTCACTCTATGGGTTTGAGACCGGCATCAAGACCGAAGAGATTTTCAGGACTTCGAAGCTGGTCAGTTCCTTGACCGGGATGCCGGTGCAGCACAACAAGGCCATTGTCGGCAAAAACTCTTTCGCGCACGAGTCGGGGATTCACCAGGACGGCGTGCTTAAGGAACGCACAACGTACGAAATCATTGACCCCAAGGTTATCGGTGTGTCCCAGTCGAGCCTGGTTCTGGGCAAGCTTTCTGGCAGGCACGCCTTTAAATCCCGTCTGGCGGAGTTAGGGTACGTCCTTTCCGAGGAAGAACTAAAAACTGCGTTCGCGCGGTTCAAAGAACTTTGCGACCGGAAAAAAACAATTACCGATGAGGACCTGCAGGCGCTTGTGGACGAAGAGATCCGGCGGATACCGCCGACCTTCGAACTGAAGTACCTTCACGTGTCCAGCGGTACCACCGTTGTGCCGACGGCGACCGTCGGGCTTACCATTGAGGAAAAACTTGTGGAGGAAGCCGCCTGCGGCAACGGACCCGTGGACGCAATATATAAGGCGGTCGATAAAATCACCGCGGTCAAATGCACTCTGGAAACGTACGGTATAGACGCCGTTACGGGCGGTAAAGACGCCGTGGGCAGCGTGATCGTCAGGGTGCGGAGCGAAAAAGGCCGGCCTTTTTTAGGCAGGGGCATCAGCACCGACGTGCTCGAGGCCAGCGCGCGGGCGTACATCGACGCGGTCAACAAAATAGTGGCGGAAGCCAACGGGCCGAAAATACGGCCGGAAGTTTAATTCAGAATACAGAATACAGAAG
>JAGUUY010000096.1 GCA_020063185.1 Bacillota bacterium | reverse complement strand
GGCGAACCGTTCGCCCCCGGGGCCAACCCCACGCACGGCCGGGACACCCGCGGCGCCGTGGCCTCGCTGGCGTCGGTGGCAAAAATCCCGTACAAACACGCCCTGGACGGCATTTCTTACACGTTTTCCGTATCGCCGAAAGCGCTTGGCCGGACCGCAGAAGAAGCAACGGCCCACCTGGTGGGCTTAATCGACGGCTACTGCCTGAAGGGCGGCCACCACATGAACGTCAACGTCTTCAGCCGGGAAACGCTGATGGACGCCATGGAGCACCCGGAAAAATACCCGCAACTCACCGTGAGGGTCTCCGGCTACGCCGTCAACTTCGTCAGGCTGACCCGCGAGCAGCAGGAAGAAGTCGTCGCGCGGACGATTTTTGAAAGGTGAATAAACCCACAATCTAGAAGGTAGAAGATAGAATATAGAATTTAAAGCAGAATGGAAACCGCGGGAACGGGGAGCCTGCTGACGTCTGATACACAGCATATTTCAATAATTGTTCTCCGAATCAGCTACGGCTGCGGCTTAAACTTAACGGCATCGGCTATGACATACTCATTGGCATCATTGCTCAGCACAATAGAACCCGAGGCGCCGGCGGCAAAGGCAAACGTTCCGAGAAGGTTCCACCGGCTGCCGTTGATCTCCTGGTTCACATCGATCGTCTGGGAGCCGCCGTTGTAATTGACCGTATAGGGAGCGTCCGTGGCCCGGTTGGAATTGGCTTTCCACCACGCATAGACACTGTAACTCCCGGACACTGGAATGGCGGGAACCCAGGTGGCTGTGGAGGAACCATCCCCCGCGGCCCGATAACGGTAATCGTACCGATAAGAAGCCGAATCTCCGGATACCAGGGTCCAACTGCCAATGAATGTTGCATCTGCGTTGTCCACATAGATACAGCCGGCTTCTACAACGTTTAAATCTATCAATGCCTCACCCTGATTGGCGGCGCCGTCGGTCGCCGTGACGGTAAGAATCTTAGGCGTATCGGTAGTGTCCGGGGCAATAGTTGTCACATAGCTGTAAACACCATCGCCCCCAATGACATCCCCGTTGGTACCGTTGTCGTACATCTGCTGGTTCGCGCCGCCGCCGATACTGGTGAGGTTCACGACGATGTTCCCGCTGAAATCGCCGTCCGGATCTTGCACAGAGGCGGTAAGTCGTATCAATTGACTGCTATCGGATACCGTATCGGGAGTGGCTTGGGCGTTCATCACCTTTGGGCTGAAATTGGGTGTCCGGTAATAAGAAACTGCACTATGGCAAGCCTGGCACACATGGTTGCCGGCAAGTGATCCGGAAGTGTAATTCATCATACCGCCGATACTTTCCTCCAGCGTGGCGTTGGGATCAAAGACGCCGCCGGGCACCTTGGCATGCCATCGAAAGTCGCTGTTATACCCTGCCGCGTCTCCCGACACATAGGTCCACGCGCTCACGTAGGCGGCTTGCTCTTCGTCCATGACGATATCGGGCGTGCCGCCGCCGACCTTCTCCACCTTTATTGCGTCCGCTATCACGTATCCATCGGCATCGTTACCCAGAACCACCGAACCCGCCGCCGTAGTGATAAACGAGAAGGTGCCCAATTCATTCCACTGGCTGCCGTTTGCCTGCTGGTTAACACGGACTGTTTGAGAACCTCCACTGTAATTCACCGTAAATGGTGCGTCCGTGGCCCGGTTGGTAGTGGCCTTCCACCAGGCATAGACCTTGTAATCCCCGTCGAGAGCTACGTTGAATGTCCAGGTTGCGGTGGCCGTGGGCCCGGGAGGCGACGGTGTCAGATAGGCGAAATTGAGCGCCGGCACTTTATTCGTGGTTCCGGGCGCGCTGATCAGTTCTCCATGCCGGATCATGGCTCGCGAAGGCGATCCGTGCACATTGTGACAAGCGACACAGCTCTCCGCAGAGTCAGTCGTTCCATCCCAGTCAGAATCGAAGTGATTGGTGCTGATGCCCAGGTGGATATTGTGGGAATTCTGGTCGTTGTCATCATCGTTCCAGAAGTTCGTTTTACCGACAACCGACCACGCATTCGTCAGAACATCCTCGGCATTGTGACAATCAAAGCAAAGGGTAAAATCATCCTTATGCAAAATCGGGAGAACGCCTGCCCCATACAAAGGCCTGGGCACATTCATGGCCGGTTGACCGTTGATATCTTTCAGACGATAACTGTTTGAATAGTCGGTCACTCCGGCGTCATAGGTCCTGTGCTCGCCGTCAATGTGTCGCTTGGCGGCATCGTGACACGACAGACAGTCGATCTTGTGTCCGGTGACATAAAAACCATAGGTGGCATTATCACCTGAAATATTGGGCGCGTAAGTCCCGGGGCCGCCCGACTCGAATAGGACGGCGTCGGCGATAACGTAACCGTTCGGGTTCTGGACAAGCTCTACCTTATCCCCGATGCCGTCGAAGGCATATGCGCCGAGCAGGTACCAGGTCCCTCCGTTGGCGCGCTGATTCACTGTAACTACCGCAGCGCCGCCGTCATGATAAATGGTATATGCGGCATCGGGAGCGCGGGTGGGGTCCTGAGTCCACCGGGCATACACGGTGTACGTCCCGGGAGTGGAAATTGCCGGTGTCCAGGTAAAGGTATCGCTGCCCGCGCCTGTGTCGTGGTAGGCATAATCGCTGCCGTAGTACCCGGGGGCCCATGAAGACGTGGGCCAGTTGCCGGTAAACGTTCCGGCCGGGTTGTCTACAGTGATTTCGACAGGCTGCTGCTTGCTGAATGCCGGCGCATCATCGTGGCAGCTTGCGCACCACTGCTCCTTCCCGGATTTCAGGGTAACGCCGTCGGATTCGTAAATGCCCTCGGCCCAGCCGGCCTGCGCCATCTGTACGCCGTTGAAGGCGCCGCCGGGACTATGGCAGGTATCGCAGGCGCCGGCCTTGAGGTCCGGAATGGCTGCCGTGTGGCATACGGAACATCCAGTCTCGTCCTCGGGGATGCCGGGGCCCTTACCGGAGGTATCGAAATGGGTGGAATGGCTCTGGTCCAGGTGACAGTCCATGCACCAATCCCCGGGGTTGTCCGGCGCGTGGGCGCCGCCTCCTCCTCCCGAATGGCACCCGGCGCAGTCCAGCCGGGTATCGTTCCAACAGTTATACCGTCCGGCGCCGTGGCAGTTGTAGCATATCCCTCGGTTGTCCATCCGCAAAAGCGCCGTGGTATTGCCGGCGGAACCGTCGTCCCGCGGCCAGTCGGCCGCCCAGCCTTCCATCTGTACGGTGGCGCCGTGCGCCCGGTGACAAGAAAGACAAGTCACATGCCCGATACTTCCGGGCTGCTCCAAGGGCGTGCCGGTGGCGAGACTGCCGTCGAAATCGGGCGGCGGCAGGACGTGCGCGTCCATGGGATGTCGCCACATATCTAAGTACAAACTCGCGTGTCCTTCTCCGGAACTCGGAGGATTGAACTTGTCATGGCAAGCGCCGCACCAAGCCGAGCTGCCTTCTTTGTACGCGGTCACCCGGAACACGTCCGAGGTCGATCCGCCGTAAGACAACGCGCCGATATGCTGCACTTTGAACCTGACGTTATCAACGGTTTGATCAAGGATGGCGGTGCGCATGAGCCGGGGGTTCCCGGAGATCCAGCCGTTTCCGTCCGGGGTTTTGCCGCCGGCGTGCGGGTCATGACAGGCGCCGCAGGTAAGACCGTTACCGGTCAGGGCGCTGGTACCCCCCGGTATGGAAAAATAACGGCTCTCGCCGTCCCAAGTCCCTGCTTCGTTGAGGGTGTCCGGCAGATACCCCCACAGGGTGTGCCGGGAGGTCACCGTCTGGTAGTCATTGGCGCCGGGGCCGACCCACAATCTCTCAAAGCCGCCGGCGGTAGAGGGATAAGTGCTCCCCTGGCCGAAAGTCTTGCCGTACTGGACGTCATACGGGGCGCTTGTAGTACCCTCCCCATGGCAGAGATAACAAAACTCGGTCTGGGTGGGCCCGGCCTTTAAAAGCTTCGGCGCCGGGGCGGCGTGCGCTACGTGGCACCCGGCGCAGGCGTCGGTTGTGGCGTTAAACTGCCCGTGGGTCCAGGCAAAGGCCGGCGCGGCAAAAGCCAGCGCCGATACCACGGTGACCAGAGAAACAACCGATAACTTTCTCATAACTTTCCCGTCAGGGCTCTTTTATATTCCGTCGGTTGCCTGGTTGTGGAACTTTACGGATGCATAACTAAATAATAACTGCATGGCGGTTTTAAATAAAGTCTAATTTATAATACACACTGTGAAAACAATTTAAGACTAACACAAGCCTACGTTGCACCAGCGGGATACAACCGCATAATTCATGCGGCGGCAGGTATTGAGGGCCGTTACCTGTGAAGAATATACTTAAGAAATTTATGATTAATAATACAATACGAATATAAGAAGAAGGTTGCCTGTATTTGCAGAAACGAGAAAAACCCGAGAAGAGCACGGGGTTCATTCACTCCATCGAGACCATGGGCACGGTGGACAACGGCGGCGTGCGGTTCGTGTTGTTTATGCAGGGATGCGCCATGCGCTGCGTCTTTTGCCACAACCCGGACACCTGGCTGCGCGAGGGAATAGAGGTTTCCGTAGACGAGATTATAAAGCAGGTCCTTGATTACAAGGTGTTTTTCGATGTATCGGGGGGCGGTCTGACCGTGTCCGGCGGCGAACCGCTGTTGCAGCACCGTTTCGTCCGTTCGCTTTTCGAGGAATGCGGTAAAAACGGCGTTCACCGCGCCCTGGATACTTCAGGTTACTGCAGACACGGCGATTTTGTATCTCTCTTGGACTGTACTGAGCTCCTGCTTTTTTCGGTCAAGGTGGTAGACCCGGAAAAGCACTTGAAGCTAACCGGAGTCGATAACAGCGTGATTCTCTCTAACCTGCGGGCCGCGGCGGCTGCCGGAACCGAAATCGTATTGAGGTATGTTTTAATCCCCACCGTGAACGACTCCGAAAGCGATCTCAGGGACCTTGCGGAACTTGTGTCCGCGATAAACGACCGCGGCCGCGTCAAGGTCGACATCCTGCCCTACAACCGGATGGGACTGGTAAAATGGAAGCAGCTCGGTCTCAATTGCGAACTTCAGGAATTCCCTGAACCTACCCCCGAAGAGCTCCGCCGCGCCCGGGAAACCCTCCGCAACCGGGGT
This sequence comes from Bacillota bacterium, assembly GCA_020063185.1. Lineage (GTDB taxonomy): Bacteria > Bacillota > Desulfotomaculia > Desulfotomaculales > Ammonificaceae > SURF-55. The sequence continues at coordinate 231 of JAGUUY010000096.1, read as the reverse complement.
GTCTCTCTTCGTACCGGTAAAACGTAAGTCCAAAGTCGACAGTCCTCAGTCAAAGTCAGGATACGGAATATAGAATGTAGAATATAGAAGGTTGGGAAGAGAGAAGGATAGGGATTAACAATATTAATATTGTGTATTCTGTATTCTGTGTGCTGTATTCTGACCCTGAAGTCCTGGCCGCCTGAGCTTAACTGAGGACAGAGGACTTAGGACTATAAACCTCGAACTCCG